>NZ_JBHRXN010000026.1:0-136789 GCF_042648525.1 Vogesella facilis | reverse complement strand
TACGCCAGGCCGGTTGCCAGGTTTCGTGGTGTTTGAGCCCGTGCTTGAGCAGGCTCCAGAAGGAGTAACGGTTTGCCATGGACGTATCCGTGTCTAAGTGCCAGGGTGAGGACATTCTTGGCGACTTGGCGCGGGGTCGATAGCTTGCAGCAGACAAGCACTTGTTGATTTACGACAAGGAATCGCAAATTCGTTGCCACCCTGGCCGCGCACGGCAGGCGTGGCTGGATAAGGCGCGAGCAGTGGCCGCAACAGGCGTCACCGCCTGCGGCTCAGGGTGCTGGCGGCGGGCCGTGACGGGGGCTGTCGCCCAGGCGCATGCCTTCCGGCAACGGGCGATGCTTGCCCTGCCCCAGCCGCTGCGCCTTGTAGATGCCGGAATGGCCGGAGCACAGATAGCTCACCACGCAGGCCAGCGCGGCGTAGCTACCGATGTCGCTGCCGAACAGCTCCATCGCCATCAGCGTGGAGGCCAGCGGGGTGTTGGCCGCACCGGCAAACACCGCCACGAAGCCGACGCCGGCCAGCAGCGGCAGCGGTAGCTGCAGCAGCGGCGCCAGCGCATTGCCCAGCGTGGCGCCGATGTAGAACAGCGGCGTCACCTCGCCACCCTTGAAGCCGCTGCCCAGCGACAGCACGGTCAGCGCCAGCTTGGCGGCAAAATCATACGGCGCCAGCGGCTGCTGGAATGCCTCGACGATGGTGGGAATGCCCAGCCCCAGGTAACGCTCCAGCGGCAGGCTCCAGGCCAGCACTGCCAGCAGCAGGCCGCCGGCCAGCGGCCGCAGCGGTGCATAGCCGATGCGGCGTTTCACCCACGCCGTCAGCGCATGGGTGGCATCGGCGAACAGCTTGCCGGCCAGGCCAAAGGCGGCGCCGGCCGGCAGCATCGCCGCCAGACCCCACGCCGTCAGCGCCGGGATATGCGGCACCAGGTAGTGGCTGTGCTGCACGCCCCACAGCAGGCTCACCTGGTCGGCGAGGATCGCCGCCAGCATGCACGGCAGGATGGCGTCGTAGCGCAGGCGGCCGATGGCCAGCACCTCCAGCCCGAATACCGCGCCGGCCAGCGGCGTGCCGAACACCGAGGCGAAGCCGGCGCTGATGCCGGCCATCAGCAGAATGCGGCGGTCTTCGTGCCGCAAGCGGAAGATATGGGTGAGCTGGTCGGCCAGCGCGCCGCCCATCTGCACCGCGGTGCCCTCGCGCCCCACCGAGGCGCCGAACAGGTGCGACAGCACGGTGCCGCCCAGCACCAGCGGCGCCATGCGCAACGGAATCACTTTTTTCGGGTCGTGGATTTCGTCGATCAGCAGATTGTTGCCGGCCTCCACCTGCTGGCCGTAGCGCAGGTACAGCCAGCCGACGCCGAAACCGGCCAGCGGCAGCAGCCACAACAGCCAGCGCGACGCCTCGCGGGTGGCGGTGGCCCAGTCGAGGGCAAACAGCAACAGCGCCGAGGCGCTGCCGGCCAGCACCGCCACCGCGGCGGACAGCAGCAGCCACTTGCCGATATAAGGCAGCAAGGGAACGGGTTCGGAATGCACGGGATGCGTCATGGGGCGGGAGGAGCACGGCGATGCGGCAGTGTAGCCCAGCCGCACGGCATGCAGCCAGCCATCAGCTCGGCGCGCGGCCGGCCGCCAGTGCGGCCAACGTTGCCGGGTCGTTGGCATTGGCAAATGCCGCCGCATCGGCAAACGGCACCTCCACCACCCGCTGCGTCGCCAGCCAGCCGCGGATGCTGCGCTGGCCGCCGGCCAGATACGGCGCCACGCTGGCCAGCACGTCCACCTTGAGTAGCAGGCAGGCTGGCTGCGGGCCTTGCGGCGTCAGCGGCAGCGCAATGTCGGCGTCGCCGGCCGCCAGCGCTGCGGCCAACGTGGCGGCAAGGTCCGCCGGCAGGTCCGGCGTATCGCACGGCGCCAGCTGCAGCAGCGCGACGTGCGCCGGCAACTTGTCCACGGCGCTGGCCAGCGCCGCCAGCGGCCCCATGCCCTGCCAGCCGGCATCGTCCGGCCATACCGCTACGCCGAAGCGGCGGTAATCCGCCAGGCTGCGGTTGGCGCTGATCGCCAGCCAGCCCAGCTGCGGCGCCAGCCGCGCCAGCACGTGTGCGGCCAAAGGTTGGCCGCACAGCGACAGCTGGCCCTTGTCCTGCCCGCCCATGCGGCGGCCCTCGCCGCCGGCCAGCAGCAGCCCGCCCAGGGTGGCCGGCCCAGTCAGTTGCAACATCGCCTTCTCCTGCTTGTTCCGCAGCGCTTGGCCAGCGGTAACAGTTTCACTACGGCCACGCGATGGCAGCCACGGCTTGCTCATACGCATTCGGCCGCCTCGTCGGGCCACGCCAGCGTGCGCCGGCTGTCGAACAGCCGCTCGCAGCCATCGATCGGGTCGGTAAAGGCGATGCGCCGCGCCAGCAGCGCCAGCGGGTGTGAAAAATCGTCTGCCGCCTTGTCGTTGCGGAAATCCGGGTACCACGGGTCGTTGGCGATGGCGATGCCCAGCGCCGCCAGGTGGGCGCGCAGCTGGTGCTTCTTGCCACTGCCCGGCATCAGCCGGTACTGCGCCCAGTCGCCGCGCCGCTGCATGAGTTCGATCAGCGTGTCGCTGTTCGGCTCGCCGGCCACCTCCTGCATCACGAAGCCGCCCGGCAGCTCCTGCAGCCGGCTGCGATGCTGCCGCGGCAGTGCCAGCCCGGCGCGATACGGCGCGATCGCCTCGTAGCACTTGTACACCGCGCGCGCCTCGAACAGCCGCTGGTAGGCGCCGCGTGCCGCCGGGTCCAGGCAAAACAGCATCACGCCGGCGGTTTCGCGATCCAGCCGGTGGATGGGCGAGGCGTCCGCCAGCGCCGGATCGCGCCGCAGCCGGGTGAGCACCGTCTCGTGCAGGTGGCGGCCGCCGGGCACGCAGGCCAGGAAGTGCGGCTTGTCCACCACCAGCAGGCGCTGGTCGCGGTACAGGATGTCGATGTCGAACGGCACCGGTGTTTCGCCCTCCACGCTGCGGAAGTACCACAGCCGCTGCCCGGGCCGGTACGGCGCCTCCGCCGCCAGCGGCTGGCCGGCGTCGTCCCACAGCTCGCCTGCGGCCAACCTTTGCTGCCAGCTGCCGGCCACATGGGCAAAGCGCTGCTCGAGATAGGCCAGCAGGCTGGGCCAGGCCTCGTGCGGCAACACCACGCAGCTGGCATGGACACCGTCACGCGGCGGCAGGGGGCAGGATCGGACAGACACGCAGACTCCATCGGGTGCCCGCACGGCGGGCGCAAGGCCGTCATTTTAGCGGATAATGCCGCTCTTACTCCCAAGCAGGATTGCCGCCATGAAACACGCCCCGCTCAGCGATCAGGACTACCAGCGCCTGGAAACCATCCTGCAACGCTTTGCTGCCCAGGGCGCGATGAGCCTGGAGCAGCTGGACGGCTTTCTGGCCGCGCTGCTGGCCGGCCCGGAATCGCTGTCGCCGCAGGACTGCCTGCCGCTGATCCTGGGCGATGCCTTCGACGACGACGACGCCTTCCACAACCCCAAGGAGCTGGAACGCTTCGCGCGGCTGGTAAGCGGCCACTGGCACGACATCGCCCACGCACTGCAGCACGGCGACGACTTTGCGCCGTGGCTGACACCGGACGCCGCCGGCGAGGTGCACGGCAACGACTGGGCGGAAGGTTTCTACCAGGGCATGCAGCTGATGGCCGAGGACTGGCAGCTGCTGTTCGACGACGCCGATGCCGCGCCGGCGCTGGCGCCGATTCTGGCACTGGCCTTCGAACGCCACCCGGACCCGGACATGCGCCCCTTCATCGACGGCGCCAGCCGCCAGCAGAAGGACGAATGGCTGGGCGAAATCGGCGCCGCGGTGCCGGCCATCCACCGCTTCTTCGCCGCCATCCGCGCCCGCATCGAGGCCGAGATCGCGGCGGACGAGCACTGACCCGGAGCCGCCCGCATGAGTGAGCTAGCCGATTTCTGGAACCAGCGCTTTACTCAGCCGGAATCCGCCTATGGCGAAGCGCCCAATGATTTCCTGCGCCAGCAGGCCGCCCTGCTCGCCCCCGGCAGCCGGGTGCTGAGCCTGGGCGAAGGCGAAGGCCGCAACGCGGTGTACCTGGCTGGCCTTGGCCACCAGCTCACCGCGGTGGACGCCTCCTGGGCCGGCCTCGCCCGCCTGCTGCAGCGCGCCGGCAGCGCCGAACTAGCCATCACCGCCACCCTGGCCGACCTGGAGCACTACGACTTGGGCGAGGCGCAGTGGGACGCCATCGTCTCGGTGTTCTGCCATCTGCCCGGCCCGCTGCGCCAGCGCGTGCTGGCCGGTGCGGTGCGCGCGCTCAAGCCCGGTGGCCTGCTGCTGATGGAAGGCTACACCCCGCGCCAGCTGGCCTACAGCACCGGCGGGCCGAAGGACGCGGACATGCTGCTGGAGCCGGCACTGGTACGCGCCGAGCTGGCCGGGCTGGACTTGCTGCGCTGTGCGGAAATCGAGCGCGAGGTGGTGGAAGGCCGCCTGCACACCGGCCGCGCCGCGGTGCTGCAGGTAGTTGGCCGCAAGCCCGGCTGAGCGGCCCCAGCCGTCAGCAAGACAGGCGGCGGCCCGGTGGCGGGCCGCCTGCCCGGCGATATGCAAGCACATCGGCTTATCGACAAAAACGCCACACTCCCCTCGCTGTAACGCACTGCGTTCTTGCCTTGTTATTTGAATTCGTACAGAATCAAATCAACAGGAGGACGCCATATGACCCAAGGTGGAAAACGCGAAGGTGCCGGGCGCAAGTCCCGCTTCGGCGGCGACAAGACCGTTGCCATGCGCGTGCCGGAACCGCTGAAACCGGTGCTGGAAGACTGGCTGGATGAATACCGCATTCTGCGCGGCCTGCGCAACAACGCCGCCGGCGACATCGCCCTGCTGGGCGAAGCGCTGCAGAACCTGTCGCTGCCGCTGTTCGCCAGTCGGGTGCCGGCCGGCTCGCCGGTGCCGGGCGATGATCTGAAAGAAGCCGACATCGACCTGAACGAGCACCTGGTGCGCAAACCGGCCTCCACCTTCCTGGTGACGGTGAAGGGTGATTCCATGCTCAACGCCGGCATCCACGATGGCGACCTGCTGGTGGTGGACCGCTCGCTGGAGCCGCGCAACGGCAAGGTGGTGGTGGCAGTGATCAACGACGAGCTGACGGTGAAGCGGCTGGAACGCTCCGCCGGCCGCATCCGCCTGTTGCCGGAAAACCCGGACTTCAATCCGATCGAAGTGCCGGAAGGTGCCAGTTTCTTTATCTGGGGTGTCGTGACCAACGTGATCCACGCCGTGGATTGATGGCAAGGAGATGAACATGAGCCAGCAAGACAACAACGCAATCAAGATGATGTTCCGTGACTGGAAACGCCTGCCGCGCACCTTCCGCAGCGTGGTGGAAGGCCAGCCGCAGGTACTGCTCACCCGCACCGGTCGCAGCTACTTCGTGCCGGTGGAATTCGTCGGCTGAGCCCTCCCCGCATCCCCCTCCACACGGCTGCCTGCGGGTGGCCGTTGCCTTTGTCGCCGGAGCGCCGCCCCGGCGGAGCCGATCCACTATAGTGAATGATCCGATTCCGACACGGATCACGGCTCCCTGCGCGAGCCCAAGCAACGAGTCAGTTCGATTCCAGCGAATCGCTTGGCGGACATCCGGCCAACCCGGCACCACCCCGCGGCGCACAAGCGCCGGCGGCGGCCTGCGGCGGTTGGCGGTCATGCAGCACCTGCTGCACCCTCCTGGCCCGCCGCCGTTTTCTCTCCAAGGGCTACCTCATGGAGGATGTTGCAATGTCACAGCAGATGGAAAAGAAGGCCCTGAGCGCGCCGGATGAACTCCGCCCGTTCAAGGACAATATGGGCAGGCTGGCGGTGGTGACGCTGGGCGAGATGACCATGGGCCGCGGCGAGTTCGAGCCGGGCTGGCGCTGGAGCGAGCACGTCAAACCGCTGGCCGGCACCGACTCCTGCCAGGCCACGCACACCGGCGTGGTGCTGGAAGGCCGGCTGGTGGTGAAAATGGACGATGGCACGCAGATGGAATTCGGCCCGGGCGACGCTTTCTACATGCCGCCCGGCCACGATGCCTGGGTGGTGGGCGACCAGCGCTGCGTGCTGATCGACGTCACCGGTGTGGCCAAGTACGCCAAGCCACATTAACCGCCGTACCGCACGCGCCACGGCACAAGGCGGGCCATGCGGCCAACCTTGCCGGCCATGAAACAGCACGGCCACCCGAGGGTGGCCGTTGCCTGACACGCGCTGCAGTGCTTTACGCGGAAGTGTGCTTGAAGCGATCCACTTGCTGCACCAGCTCGCCCGAGGTGCGGTTCAGCTGCTCGGACAGCTCGGCGGCTTCCTGCACGATGGTGGCGTTGTCCTCGGCCAGGGCCGCGATGCGACTGATATTGACCGCCACTTCGCTGCTGGCCGCAGTCTGCTGCTGCATCGCCACCGCCGTGTCCTGGCTCTTGGCCGCAGTCTGCTCGGCCTCGTCGTGGATGCCGTCCAGCTCGCGCAGGGTATCCGCCACCAGCGTCAGGCCCTCATCCATCTGCCCGCGCGCCACCTGCATGCGGCTGGCGGCACTCTGGGTTTCACCGGTGATCACCTCGATCAACTGGGCAATTTCCACCGTTTCCTTGCCGGTACGCTCGGCCAGCTTGCGCACTTCGTCGGCCACCACGGCAAAGCCACGGCCCATTTCGCCGGCGCGGGCGGCCTCGATGGCGGCATTGAGTGCCAACAGGTTGGTCTGGTCGGCAATCTCGCGGATAGCGGTGATGATCTGACGGATGTTCTGCGATTTCTCCGCCAGCGAGATGATCATGGCGCCGGCCTCGTCCACGGTGGCGGCGGTGCCCTGAATCGCCTGGGTGGTGGCGTGCATGCGTTGGCGGCCGCCACGCACCCCCTGCTGCATGTCGCGCGCCACCTGCAGGTTCTGCTGGGTGTTGTCGCTGACGGCGGCAATGCCGGCCGACATCTGCTCGACGGCGGCGGCGATCTGGGTAGACGAGCTGCTCTGCGCCTCGGCGGCGCCGGCGGCGCGCTCGGACACGCCTTGCAGCGCACCGGCGGCACGCTGCAGCTGATGGGCATTCACCTTGACGACTTTCAGGGTGCCGGCAAAGGCATCCACCAGCGCGTCCAGCGCCCGGCCCATGCGGGCGATTTCATCGTTGCCTTCCAGCCGGGCGCGCACGCCCAGATCCAGGTTCTGGCTCATCTGCGACATCATGCCTTCCAGCTGCAATACCGGGCGGCGGATGCTGCGGTACACGGCCACGCCGCCGATCAGCAGCAGCAGGGTCATGGCGGCGGTGCCACCCAGCGTCAGCGCCATGCTGGTGCCGGCATGGCTGACCTGGGCTTCCACATTCTGGTGCAGGTGCGCCAGCAGCGCTTCCTGCGCGGCTTTCAGCTTGGCGATGCGTGCCGAGGTGCCGGCAAACCATTGCTGCGGCGTGGTGGCCACCGGGCTGCCCAGCGGCGTGCCATAAACGCCGTCGCGCAGGGCCTGCACCGCGCTCACTTCCGGCGCGGTGAGCGACGGCTGCAGCACCGCCAGCAGTGCCTGCGGCGCCAGCAGCTGCAGCTGGTTCATGCAGGCGTCCTGCTGCGCCTGCAGCGATTTGGCCTGCGCAAACTTGGCCTGGTCGAAACTGCCGCCAGCCAGCACGCCGTTGACGAAGCCGCGTTCGCGGCCGGCCAGCTCCTTGACGCACAGCAGGTTGGACAGCGCGGTGCCGTAACGCAGCACGTTGTCGTCATCGCTGGCGCTCTGCAGCGCGGCGGCGATGGTGGTCAGGTGTTCGATACTGCGGGTGAAATCGGCAAACACTTCCGGCGCCGGCAGGCTGCGGCCATCGATGCTGCCACGCTTGCCCAGCAGCGACTGCACCGAGGCGGCCGCATCGCTGGCCAGGCTGCCCACCTTGCCGTCATGCTCGCCGGCCTGGGCGCTGAATGCCTGCAGCGCCGCATCGCTCTTGCCGCGCGCGCTGGTCAGCGCTTCCGGCACGGCGCCCTGCCCGCTGAGGTAGCCATTGGTCAGGCCGCGCTCGGCCTGCAGGCTGTCGATCAGCTCCGATGACAGCGTGGCGACGTCCACCAGCTGGCGGGCGGCGCGCATTTCGTGCAGGGACACGTATTGCTGATAGGAAAAAACACCGGCCAGGACGAAGGTCATCACCGCGAACGGCAACACCAGCAGCAGTAGCTTGGGGCCTAGATTGAGTCGGGAAAGCATGGTGGGCTCCAGAACACAGGGGGGGTTGTCTTGAATGCCATGATGTTGGTTTTAGTTGGCATTCCGGTTTTTTATCAGAAATTTAATGCAAACAGCGTGCCCCCTTTTTGTTGCAGCGCAAATCCGGCAACAAAACGCCTGGCCGACAGCAAAAAAGGCCATGCCAGCACGGCATGGCCTCTTGTCTGTCAGCACGCATCCATCAGCCGCGCGGGCGCACCAGCTGCCAGGCGCGACCCAGGTAGCCCACGGCACCAAAACCGCTCCACACGTGCACCAAACGGGTGAACGGGAAGATCAGGAACAGGCTCATGCCCATGAACAGGTGCAGCTTGAAGATCGGCGAGGCGGTGACGATGAACTGGTCGGCGTCGCCGCGGAAGGTGATCACATGCTGTGCCCAGCTCATCAGCAGCACCATTTCGTGGCCGTCCAGGTGCTGGGCGGAAACGAAGATGGTGGACAGGCCCAGCAGCAGCGTGGCCAGAATCCACAGCAGCACCAGCTTGTCGCGCCAGGTGGTGTTGGCGGCCAGGCGGTCGCTGCTGAAGCGGCGGTGCAGCAGCAGCAGCACGCCGATCAGGCACAGGCTGCCCATGATGCCGCCGGCGGTCATGGCGAACACCTGCTTGAAGCTGTGGCTCACGCCCAGCGCGTCCCACACCGCCACCGGGGTCAACAGACCCACGGCGTGGCCGAAGAACAGGCCGATGATGCCGAGGTGGAACAGGATGTTGCCCAGGCGCAGGCTGCCGCGGTGCAGCAGCTGGCTGGATTCGCTCTTCCAGCTGTACTGTTCGCGCTCGAAGCGCACCAGGCTACCCAGGATGAAAATCGCCAGCGCGATGTACGGGTAGATCCCGAAAACGAATTGATGCAAGTAGTCCATGTCTTTCTCCTTGTTGCGGCCAACCTGGGCGGGCATCAGCGCCGCCCGCCCTGGCTAACGTTGGCCGCAGCGGATTAATGGCAGGCGGTCGGGCCGCTACCCTTGGGATAGAAATTGACCGGGGCGATCTGCGGCAGGGTTGGCTTCAGCAGCGGCTCCACGCCGTCGATGCCGGGGCCGAAGGTCTCCAGCGCCTCGTCCATGTCGCGGATCGGCGGCACGGTCAGCGGCTCGGGCGCCACCGGCGACAGCCACACCAGCGCCGCCAGCACGCCGGCGTAGTCGCTGCCGCTGTCGCTCAGCTTGTTGCCCACGTGCGCCAGCACGTGCACCGCGTCGCCCAGCAGACGGTTGGCCTCGTCGGCCTCGCACAGCGACAGGAACTCCAGGAACAGCGGCACGTAGTCCGGCAGCTCTTCGCTGACCGGCTCGAAGCCGTGCGCCCGGTACTCCTCGATCAGGTCCACCATGGCCTGGCCGCGGGCGCGGTCCTCGCCGTGGATATGCTCGAACAGGTGCAGCGAGTGCGAGGGGTTGCGGTCGAAGATCTGCACGTAGTCCTGCTGCAGCTCGAGCAGCTCGCCTGCGGCCAACCTTTGCAGCAGCGGCTCGGCATTGCCGGCCACCTCCTCGTCGGCGGCCAGTACCTGGCGGATTTCCGGCAGCGCATCCAGCAGGTCCTGCTGCGGATAGCCCAGCAGGGCTGCCAGTGCGCGATAGAGCATCGGGTTGTGCATGATGTCAGCCTCCGGCGTTGGCCTTGCGGTCGCGGCGCATGTCGTGGAACACAATCGGGGACGCCTTCTTCTTGCCGAACAGGCTGGGCTCGGACGTGCCGCTGGAGCAGCCGTTACCGAAAGTGAAGCCACAGCTGGCCTTGTCGTCGAAGGTGCTTTCCACCATTTCCTTGTGGCTGGACGGAATCACGAAGCGGTCTTCGTAATTGGCGATCGCCATCACCTGGTACATCTCTTCCACCTGCGGGCCGCTGAGGTGAGTGCCTTTCAGCGTGGCCGGGTTGATCACCTTGTCCACGCTCTTGCTGCGCATGTAGCGGCGCATCGCCACCATGGTTTCCAGCGCTTTCACCACCGGCTCTTCCTTGCCGGCAGTCAGCAGGTTGGCCAGGTACTTGATCGGAATGCGCAGGTCCTTCACGTCCGGGATGATGCCGTTCTCGCCGATCAGGCCGTTTTCCAGTGCGGACTGGATCGGCGACAGCGGCGGGATGTACCACACCATCGGCAGCGTGCGGTATTCCGGATGCAGCGGGAACGCTACTTTCCACTCCATCGCCATCTTGTACACCGGCGATTTCTGCGCGGCAGTCAGCCAGGCGTCCGGGATGCCCTGCTTCTTGGCTTCGGCGATGATGTCCGGCGCGTTCGGGTCGAGGAACACGCCCAGCTGTGCCTCGTACAGGCTCTTCGGATCTTCCACGCTGGCGGCGGCTTCGATCTTGTCGGCGTCGTACAGCAGCACGCCCAGGTAGCGGATGCGGCCAACGCAGGTCTCGGAGCACACGGTAGGCTGGCCGGCCTCGATACGCGGGTAGCAGAAGATGCACTTCTCGGCCTTGCCGGTGGTCCAGTTGTAGTAAATCTTCTTGTACGGGCAGCCGGACACGCACATCCGCCAGCCACGACACTTGTCCTGGTCGATCAGCACGATGCCGTCGTCTTCACGTTTGTAGATGGAGCCGGACGGGCAGCTGGCGACGCAGGCCGGGTTCAGGCAGTGCTCGCACAGGCGCGGCAGGTACATCATGAAGGTGTTCTCGAACGCCGAGTACATCTCCTTCTGGATGCCTTCGAACAGCGCATCCTTGGCGCGCTTGGAGAATTCGCCGCCCAGGTCGTCTTCCCAGTTCGGGCCCCATTCGATCTTGTCCATCTTCTTGCCGGTGAGCACCGACACCGGCCGTGCGGTCGGCGGGGTCTGCATTTCCGGCGCGTTCTGCAGGTGCTCGTAGTCGTAGGTGAACGGCTCGTAGTACTCGTCGATGGACGGCAGGTTGGGGTTGGCGAAGATGTTGGCCAGAATCTTCAGGCGGCCACCCTGGCGCGGCTCCAGCTTGCCGTCGCTGCGGCGCACCCAGCCACCCTGCCATTTGTCCTGGTTTTCCCATTCCTTGGGATAGCCAATGCCTGGCTTGGTCTCGACGTTGTTGAACCAGGCGTACTCGATACCGTCGCGGCTGGTCCACACGTTCTTGCAGGTTACCGAACAGGTATGGCAACCAATGCATTTGTCGAGGTTGAGCACCATACCGATTTGGGCACGGATTTTCATGTTCTTGCTCCTAATGTCTCAGAAGGCTCGGGAATGGCGGTGCCGGGGCACCGCCGGCGCGCTTACACGCCTTCCGAGAGCGGCTTGTCCAGCCAGTCCACGTTCTTCATCTTGCGCACGATCACGAACTCGTCGCGGTTGGAACCCACGGTGCCGTAGTAGTTGAAGCCCCAGGCCAGCTGCGCGTAGCCGCCGATCATGTGCGTGGGCTTGGTCACCGCGCGGGTTACCGAGTTGTGGATACCACCGCGCTTGCCGCTGGTCTCCGCGCCCGGCACGTTCACGATCTTCTCCTGCGCGTGGTACATCAGGGTCATGCCTTCCGGCACCCGCTGCGATACCACGGCGCGGGCCGTCAGCGTGCCGTTGACGTTGAACACCTCGATCCAGTCGTTGTCGACGATGCCGGCCTTCTTGGCATCGATCTCGGACACCCACACGTGCGGGCCGCCGCGGCTGAGGGTGAGCATGCGCAGGTTGTCGGAGTAGGTACTGTGAATACCCCACTTCTGGTGCGGCGTAATGAAGTTGAGGACGATCTCGGTGTTGCCGTTCGACTTCTTGCCCAGCACCGCGGCGGTGGTCTTCAGATCGACAGCCGGCTTGTACACGCACAGGCCTTCGCCGAAGGAACGCATCCACAGGTGATCCTGGTAGAACTGCTGGCGGCCGGTGATGGTGCGCCAGGGGATGTACTCGTGCACGTTGGTGTAGCCGGCGTTGTAGCTGACTTCTTCACTTTCCAGGCCAGACCAGGTCGGCGAGGAAATGATCTTGCGCGGCTGCGCCTGCACGTCGCGGAAGCGGATGCTGTCATGTTCGCGCGGCAGGGCCAGATGGGTATGGTCGCGGCCGGTGATCTTGGACAGCGCGTCCCAGGCCTTCACCGCCACGTGGCCGTTGGTTTCCGGCGCCAGGGTCAGGATCATCTCGGCGGCGTCGATAGCGGTATCCAGCTTCGGCTGGCCAGCGGCTACGCCGTCGGCCACGGTCTTGTTCAGGCCGCGCAGGATGTCCACTTCGTGGCCGGTTTTCCAGGCAATGCCCTTGCCGCCGTTGCCCACTTTTTCCAGCAACGGGCCGATAGAAGTGAACTTGTCGTAGATCTTGCTGTAATCGCGCTCCACCACCGACATCTTCGGCATGGTCTTGCCCGGAATCGGCTCGCACTCGCCTTTTTTCCAGTCGCGCGGGTCGAACGGCTGGCCCAGTTCTTCCGGTGTATCGTGCATCAGCGGGGTCAGCACCAGATCCTTGCGGGTGCCCAGGTAGTCGCCGCCAACCTCGGAAATCGCCTTGGCGAAGCCCTTGTAGATTTCCCAGTCACTCTTCGACTGCCACAGCGGCTGCACGGCCTCGGACAGCGGGTGGATGAACGGGTGCATGTCGGAGGTGTTCAGGTCGTCCTTCTCGTACCAGGTGGCGGTCGGCAGCACAATGTCGCCGTACAGGCAGGTGGTGGACATGCGGAAGTCCAGCACCACCAGCAGGTCCAGCTTGCCTTCTGCCGCCGGGCGCACGGTGATTTCGGTCGGCTTGATGCAGCCGTCCTCGTCGTTCATCACCGCGTTCTGGGTGCCCAGCAAATACTTCAGGAAGTATTCGTGGCCCTTGCCGGAGGAACCCAGGATGTTGGAACGCCACACGAACATATTGCGCGGGAAGTTCTTCGGGTTGTCCGGGTCGTTGCAGGACATGTCCAGCTTGCCGGATTTCAGGTTCTCCACCGCGTAGGCGATCGGGTCCTTGCCGGCCGCTTCGGCATCGCGCACCACGTCCAGCGGGTTGGTGGTCAGCTGCGGCGTGGACGGCAGCCAGCCCATGCGCTCGGCCTTGGCGTTGTAGTCGATCAGCGCCATCTGGCTCATGCGGCCATCGGCGGTGGGGGCCAGGATTTCGTTGACGCCCAGTTTTTCGTGGCGCCACTGGCTGGTATGCGCGTAGAAGAAGCTGGTGCCGTTCATCTGGCGGGCCGGACGGTTCCAGTCGGCGGCGAAGGCCAGCGGGGCCCAGCCGGTCTGCGGACGCAATTTTTCCTGGCCCACGTAGTGGCACCAGCCGCCGCCGCTCTGGCCGATACAACCGCACATCATCAGCATGTTGATGATGCCGCGGTAGGTCATGTCCATGTGGTACCAGTGGTTCAGCGCGGCACCGACGATCACCATGGAACGGCCGTGGGTCTGGTCGGCGTTCTGCGCGAACTCGCGCGCCACCTGGATCACCATTTCCGGCTTCACGCCGGTGTGTTTCTGCTGCCAGGCCGGGGTGTACGGCACGTCGTCCATGTAGCTGGATGCCACGTTGCCGCCGCCCAGACCGCGGTCGATGCCGTAGTTGGCCGCCATCAGGTCGAATACGGTGGCCACCAGTGCAGTGCTGCCATCGGCCAGGGTCACCTGCTTCACCGGCACGTTGCGGGTCAGCAGTTCGTCGTGCTCGCTGCCGAAGTACGGGAAGCCCACGCCCACCACGTCGTCACGCTGGTCGATCAGCGACAGACGCGCCTTGATCTCGCGGTTGCTGTGGCCGTCCTTCTCTTCCAGGTTCCACTTGCCGGACTGGCCCCAGCGGAAGCCGATCGAACCGTTCGGTGCCACGATGTCGCCGCTGGCTTCGTCCAGCACCAGGGTTTTCCATTCCGGGTTGTTGTCTTCGCCCAGGTTGGCCGCCAGGTTGGAGGCACGCAGGAAGTAGTCGGGGATGTAGCGGCCGCCGTCTTTCTTCAGCGTCACCAGCATCGGCATATCGGTGTACTGGCGGATGTAGCCGGTGAAGTATTCCGACGGATTGTCGAGGTGGAATTCCTTAAAGATCACATGGCCCATCGCCATTGCCAACGCGGCGTCGGTGCCCTGCTTCGGCGCTAGCCAGATGTCGCCGAACTTGGCCATTTCACCGAAGTCGGACGATACCGCCACGGTCTTGGTGCCCTTGTAGCGCACTTCGGTATAGAAGTGGGCGTCCGGGGTACGGGTCATCGGAATGTTGGAACCCCATACCATCAGGTAGTTGGAGTTGTACCAGTCGGCCGATTCGGCCACGTCGGTCTGTTCGCCCCAGATCTGCGGGCTGGCCGGCGGCAGGTCGCAGTACCAGTCGTAGAACGACAGCGGCACGCCGCCGATCAGGCTAAGGTAGCGGCTGCCGGCGGCGTAGGACACCATGGACATGGCCGGAATCGGCGAGAAGCCCACCACGCGGTCCGGGCCGTAGTTCTTGATGGTGAAGGCGTTGGCCGCGGCGATGATTTCGTTGACTTCATCCCAGCTGGCGCGCACGAAGCCGCCCTGGCCACGCTTGGACTTGTACTGCTTGGCGGTTTCCGGGTTCTGGCTGATCTGTTCCCAGGCCTCGATGGCGCCCATGCTCTTGCGCGCTTCGCGCCACAGCTTCATCAGGCGGCCACGCACCATCGGGTATTTCACGCGCTGGGCGGAATACACATACCAGCTGTAGGAGGCGCCACGCGGGCAACCGCGCGGTTCGTGGTTCGGCAGGTCGGGACGGGTGCGCGGGTAGTCGGTCTGCTGGGTTTCCCAGGTGATCAGGCCGTTCTTCACATACACCTTCCAGCTACAGGAGCCGGTGCAGTTCACCCCGTGGGTGGAGCGGACAATCTTGTCGTGCTGCCAGCGCTGGCGATACCCGTCTTCCCACTTGCGGTCTTCTTTTACCACCGCACCGTGGCCATCGGCGAAGGTGGATTTCACCTTGCCCAAAAAATTCAGTCTGTCGAGAAAGTGGCTCATTTTGCCTCCGAATGTTTGCCGCCTGGCGGCCCGCAAAGGTTGGCCGCGTTGCAGCTGCGGATACCTGTGGTCACGCTGGTAAGCTTAGGCGGGCAAGGCAAACGCGCCCATTCGCCACAGGTGGCACGGCGCCCGGACAGACGGAGGAAGACGAACTAGCTCGAAAGGAGTAGCCCACCCCGCCATCTAGCGGGTGGGGCCATGAAAAAATGCGGCCAACCCGCAAAGGTTGGCCGCATCGGCAACAGCAGCAAAAACTCAGGCCTGGCGCGGTTTGTAGCCGGCGGCACCGTAGAACAGGATGAACAGGTAGCACAGCAGCGGCACGCCGAACGAGGCCAGCAGGCTGAGGTGGTCGGCCACACCGGCCTGCAGCAGCGGCAGCAGCGCGCCGCCGACAATCGCCATGCACAGCACGCCGGAACCGGCGCCGGTATCGCGGCCCAGGCCGTTCAGCGCCAGCGAGAAGATGGTGGGGAACATGATGGAATTGCACAGCCCCACCGCCAGCAGGCTGTACATCGCCAGCTTGCCGCCGGCCACGATGGCCAGCGCGATCAGCAGCACCGACAGCAGCGCATTGCAGGCCAGCACCTTATTGGCAGCCACGCGACGCATCACCGCGCTGCCGACGAAGCGGCCAACCATGGCACCGCCCCAGTACAGCGCCAGCAGCTTGCCAGCCGCGGCCTGGCTCAGGCCGCCGATGTCCGGCTGCTCCATCAGGCTCACCAGGAAGCTGCCGATACCCACTTCGCCGCCGACATAGACAAAGATGCCGATGGCGCCCAGTACCAGGTGGCGGTGGCGCAGCACGCTTTTCATGCCGTGCTCGGCAGCGGTCTTGTCATGCACCTCCGGCAGGCGCAGGCGGGCAAACACCGCGGCGATGATGAACAGCGCCGCCGCCAGCCCCAGGTAGGGCAGCTGCACCGCACTGGCGGCCGAGGCGCCGGCGCTGGCGCTGGCGCCCAGGATCAGCAGCGAACCCAGCAGCGGTGCCACGGTGGTGCCCAGCGAGTTGAACGCCTGGGTCAGGTTCAAGCGGCTGGAGGCGGTGCGCGCCGGCCCCAGGCGGGTGACGTAGGGGTTGGCCGCCACCTGCAGGATGGTGATGCCGGCCGCCAGCACGAACAGTGCGCCGAGGAAGGCGGCATACGACAGCGTGGCCGCCGCCGGATAGAACAGCAGACAGCCGGCGCCGGCGATGGACAGCCCCACCACGATGCCGCGCTGGTAGCCCAGCGCCTGCACCAGGCGCCCGGCCGGCAGCGACACGATGAAATAGGCGGTGAAAAAGCTGAACTGGATCAGTGCGGCCTGCACGTAGCTCAGCGCAAACACCCCTTTCAGGTGCGGAATCAGGATGTCGTTCAGCGAGGTGATCAGACCCCACATGAAGAACAGCGACGTCAGAACGGTCAAGGATTTGCCGTGGTTTTGCGTATCGACATGCGCTTGCATGATGCGAGTGCTCCCTGTGTTGTTGGGCAAAGGAGCGCTAGTCTAATTTCAATGCCGTTTGTACTCGATTGCTTTCACCATTCTTACGCATGGCTTTCACCAAAATCGCACACCGACACTGGAAATTACCATTTATTTCAATGGCTTGACAAATGCAAATCGCGGCAAGGTTGGCCGCACCAACTTGCAGCACGGTAAATTTCTGTAAGTTTCATGTAAGAAAATTACCAGTTCCGCACCCGCAGCGGCCCACCGCCGGGGCATGCCGGCTCAGGTGGTGTAGCAGGCCACGTCGCGGCGCATGTTCTGCGCCAGCTCGTGCAGCCGCAGCGCGTTCTGCGCCGTGCTCTGCGCCGCGGCACTGCTCTGCTCCGCGATCTGGGCGATGCCTTCCACCTTCTGCGCAATGCGGCCGCTGGCCTCGCTCTGCTCGTGAATGGCGGTGGCGATCTCCGCCACCTGCTGCCCCACCTGCCCGGCCAGGGTGCGCAGCTGGCCGACGGCTTCCCCCGCCTCGCGCACGCGCGCCACGCCCTGCTCCACGCGGCCAACCACGTCGCCGATGCGGTGCACGGTGGCGCTGGAGCCATCGCGGATGCTGGCCACGGTAGCGTGGATCTGCGCGGTGGAGGCGGTGGTGCGCTCGGCCAGCTTGCGCACCTCGTCCGCCACCACGGCGAAACCGCGGCCGAATTCGCCGGCGCGCGCCGCCTCGATCGCCGCGTTCAGCGCCAGCAGGTTGATCTGGTCGGCGATGTCGCCGATCACGTTCACCACCGATTCAATCGACTCGCTGCGGCTCTGCAGCTCGGTCACATAGCGCGCGGTGTCGTTCACCGCGCTGGCGATGCCCTCGATCTCCGCCACCGTGTCGCGGATCATCAGCTCGCTTTGCACCACCTGCTGGCCGGACACCACCGCCAGGCGGTCGGCATCGCGCGCGTGCGCGGCGATATGGCCGATGCTGCTGGTAACTTCCTCGATCGCCGACGCCATTTCCGCCGCCGACGCGCTGGCATGCTGAGCCCCGCTCTTGACCTGGTCGGACGCCACGCTCAGGTCTTCCGCCGCGATGGTCACCGCGTGCGAATGGTGGCCGATCTGGTGGATGGAATCGCGCATCTTGCCCAGCAGGTGGTTGAACGCCTGCAACAGGCCGCCGATCTCGTCGTTCCTGTGCACCGCCACGCGCTGCGACAGGTCCTGGCGGTCGGAAATGCCGCGCACCGCCAGCACCGCCGACTGCACCGGGCGGTTGATGCTGCGCAGGATCAGCCAGCCGCAGCCGAACAGCAACACCATCGACAGCAGCAGCGAGGCGGCGAAGATCCATTTCGCCGTCGCCATTTCCGCCGCCGCCTGCGCCTGGTTGTGGCGGCCCTCGTCCAGCACGTCATTGACGATGGCGGTCACCGACGCGCCCAGCTCGGTGCCGGCAACCCGCCACGGCTCGGCCACCGCCGACATCTGTGCCACCGTCGCCCCCGGCGCCACCCGCACCGCGTGCACGCGGTCCAGCAGCAGCTGGTACTGCTCGTACAGCGTTTCGAAGCGCTGCACGTGCGCCAGGTCTTCCGGGTGGCGCAGCTGCGCCTTCAACTGAGCCAACAGCTGGCGCAGCTTCTGCCCGGTCTCGCGATTGCGCAGCCGCGCCTGCAGCTGGAAGCCGCGGTCCTGCTCGTACACCTGCAGGATGTCGTCGATGCGCAGGTCCTTGAAGGTGCTGCGGATATTGGCCACCAGCCCCAGGCGCGGGATCAGGCGTTCATTCACCACGTCCAGCTTGGCATCGGCGGCGCGCAGCGCCTGCAGCCCCACCAGGCTGGGTACCAGCGCCGCCAGCAGCGCCAGGATGGTAAAACACAGCAATTTCAGTTTGATGGTCATGGTCGGCATTCCAAAAAAGGTCGGCCCGCCGGCTGCGCGGGCATGGCAGTTGCTGGTTTCCTGTTGTCCGTCCGGCCGCCGGCCGCGTCTGCGCGCGGTGTGCTGTGCTGGTGGCGCAAGACGTATAGCCGCCATCGCAGCGCAGCAGCCTTGATCCAGATCTAGGCTTCACGCCTGCCGCGCTGCGGCCAACCTTGCTGCCATGCACAAAAAAAAAGCGCCCCGATTGGGGCGCGGAAGAAGTTGCAGAAGCCAGTCTGCAGCTTGGAGAAGGGTCGGATCAGCACGGGATCTCGGCGTTCTTGCGGGCGTAGAACCACCAGTTGATCAGCACGCAAGTCACGTAGAAGCAGATGAAGGCATACAGTGCGGCATCCACGCCACCGGTCAGCGCGATGGAAGTACCGTAGCTCTTCGGAATGAAGAAGCCGCCGTAGGCACCGATGGCACCGGAGAAGCCCAGCACCGCGGCGGCTTCCTTGGTGGCTTCGGTCAGCGCCTGTTTCTGCGCGGTTTCGCTCTTGCCGGCCATGCGCTTGTGCAGGGTCAGGAAGATGGTCGGCACTTGCATGAAGGTGGAACCGTTACCGATGCCGGTCAGCGCGAACAGGCACAGGAACATGGCGAAGAAGCCCTGGAAGCTGCCACCCTGGCCGCCATGCGGCAGGAAGCCGATCACCGCGAACACGGCGGCGATCATCAGCACGAACACCACCTGGGTCACCTTGGCGCCGCCGATCTTGTCGGACAGCCAGCCGCCGATCGGGCGGGCCAGCGCGCCCACCAGCGGGCCGAAGAACACGTATTTGGTCGGGTCGATGTCCGGGAACTGGCCTTTCACCAGCAGCGGGAAGCCGGCGGAGAAGCCGATGAAGGAACCGAAGGTACCGATGTACAGCCAGCACATCAGCCAGTTGTGCTTGCGCTTGAAGATCACTGCCTGATCGGCGAAGGATGCCTTGGCCGAGGCGATGTCATTCATGCCGAACCAGGCGGCGATGGTGGACAGCACGATGAACGGCACCCACACGAAGCCGGCATTCTGCAGCCACATCTGCTTGGTGACCGCGCCTTTTACCCAGGTTTGCGGCTCGCCGCCGAAGGCGCCGAACAGGCCCATGGTGATGACGATAGGCACCACGAACTGCACCACCGACACCCCCAGGTTGCCCAGGCCGGCGTTCAGGCCCAGCGCGGTGCCCTTTTCGGCTTTCGGGAAGAAGAAGCTGATGTTGGACATCGACGAGCTGAAGTTGCCGCCGCCGAAGCCGCACAGCAGCGCCAGGATCACCATGGTGACGTAGCTGGTGTTCGGGTCCTGCACCGCGAAACCGATGCCGACCGCCGGAATCAGCAGGCTGGCGGTGGACAGCGCGGTCCACTTGCGGCCGCCGAAGATCGGCACCATGAAGCTGTAGAAGATGCGCATGGTGGCGCCGGACAGCGCCGGCAATGCGGCCAACCAGAACAGCTGGTTCTGCGTGTAGGTAAAGCCGATGTTGGGCATGTTGAGCACGGCCACGCTCCACACCTGCCAGATAATGAACGCCAGCATCAGCGCCGGAATCGAGATCCACAGGTTGCGGCGGGCTACTGCCTTGCCGTCCTGCTGCCAGAAGGCGGTGTTTTCCGGCTCCCAGCGGGTCAGTACATGAGACATGATGTCATCCTCTCTGCGGGGCAGCCCCTGCCGCCCCGATACCATCGAAATTGGTCAGTGCTACGCTTGCCGTCAGCGGGTGGCGGTGGCCAGCTGGGCGTCTTTTTGCTCTTCGGCGCGACGCACGGCGCGGAAGGAGAAGTGCATCCACACCAGCGACACGCACACGGTGCCGTACAGCAGCATGAAGGAGCTGGAACGTACGCCGGTGAGATCCACCAGCGCGCCGAACATGATCGGCAGCAGGAAGCCGCCCATGCCGCCGGCCAAGCCCACCACGCCGGATACCGCGCCGATGTTGTCTGGGAACTCATCGGCAATGAACTTGAACACCGAGGCCTTGCCCACCGCCATCGCCACGCCGACACCGAACAGCACCAGGGTGAACATGGTTGCGTTCAGGCCGATGTCGAAACCCTGCGGGCCCTTGACGGTCTGGATGATGAAGTGGGTCTGCGGGTAGGACAGGATGAAGAAGGCGATCCAGCACACCCACATCACGCCCCAGGTCACCTTGTAGGCGCCGTACTTGTCGGACAGCCAGCCGCCCAGCGCGCGCAGTACGCCACCCGGCAGCGAGAAGCAGGCGGCCAGGAAGGCGGCGTGCTTGATGTCGAAGCCGTACTCGGCCACGTAGTACTTGGTCATCCACAGCGCCAGCGCCACATAGCCACCGAACACCACCGAGTAGTACTGGCAGTAGCGCATCACCGCCGGGTTCTTGATCAGTGCCAGCTGCTGGCCGAAGCTCACCTTGCTGGACACCAGATGCTTGGGGTCGTGATAGGAGAACACCCAGAACAGGATGGCGGCGGCCAACATCACCGCGGCGTAGACATTGGGCACCAGCTGCCAGCCGCCAATGGCGATGATGCTGGGCGCGATCAGCTTGGTGAGCGAGGAACCGGCGTTGCCGGCGCCGAACACCCCCATCGCCAGCCCCTGCTGCTCCTTGCGGAACCAGCGCGCCACGTACGGCGTGCCCACCGAGAACGAGCCGCCGGCCAGGCCGACAAACAGGCCGATGGCGAGGAAGTGCCAGAACTGGGTGGCGAACTGCATCATGTAGATCGGTACCACACAGGCCAGCATCAGGCTGAACAGCACGATGCGACCGCCGAAGCGGTCGGTCCAGATCCCCAGCGGCACGCGGATCAGCGAGCCGGACAGCACCGGCGTGGCCGCCAGAATGCCGAATTCGGTTTCGTTCAGGCCCAGCTGCTGCTTGATGGGGATACCCAGCACCGCGAACATCATCCAGATCATGAAGCAGATGGTGAACGACACGGTACTGGACGCCAGCACCGCGTATTGCTTGTAGGTTTGTGAGGCCATGATGTTCTTATCCGCACTATTGAGACGCTCCCACAGTACGCGCTCGGCCATGCGGCCAACATTGGCCGGTAGGGGTGACCCTGCAAGGATTAGGGATTAGCCGTGGCGTGCCGTTTGGCGGGGGAGACTAGTTCGGATGGTGTAGATGACGATGGCAAGGTCGGGACTGCCTGCCGGCCGTGGCGTTCGACGGCGGCGAAACCGGCCGACTGCGCCGGCCGGAATGGCGCAGTAGCCGGCCGGCAGCGGCGTTTGCAGTACGCCAGCGGGACAACGGGGAGATGCGTGATGGCGCCTGCCTGCCGCAGCGGGCAGCGCCTTCGCCGGCAACAGCGCACGGCACGCACCGGCCGCGAGGAAAACGCTGGGCCGCACTGCTGGCCGCGACGGCGCGGCAGCCGCGCGCAAGCACGCGCAGCGATGGCGGTACGGGGCGCCGTTTACCGGCGGTTAACCGCCGCCAAGCCGGCAGGCCAAGGTTGGCCGCAGGGCTAGCGTCAGTCGCCCCAGCTGGCGGCAGCGGCGTCGTCGCTGGCCTTGGCGTCCACCCAGCGGCTGCTGCCGTCGGTGAAATCCTCGCGCTTCCAGAACGGCGCCTCGGTCTTGAGGTAATCCATCAGGTATTCGGCGGCGGCAAACGCCGCCTTGCGGTGTGCCGAGGCCACCAGCACCAGCACGATCTGCTCGCCCGGCACCAGGCTGCCGACGCGGTGCACCACGCGCAGCGCGCTGATCGGCCAGCGCGCGGCGGCATCCTCGGCGATGCGGCCGATCTCGGCCTCGGTCACCCCCGGATAATGTTCCAGGAACAGGGCGGCCAGCGGCGTGGCAGCGTCGTGGCCGCGCACCATGCCCTGGAACGCCACCAGCGCGCCGGCGTCGCCGGCCAGCACGCGCAGGGCGGCCTCTTCGGCAGCCAGGTCGAAACGCTCGTGTTGAACGGTGATATGACAGTGCATGCTCAGCCCCCGGTCACCGGCGGCAGGATGCCCACCTCGGCGCCATCCGGAATCGCCACCGCGCCGCGCACCACCTGCTGGTTCACCACCAGGCGGAACACCTTGCCGGCGGCCAGCACCTCGGCCCAGTCGTCGCCGCGACCGCGCAGGGCGGCCAACAGCGCGGCGCTGTCGCCGCCGGCCCAGTCCAGGGTTTCCTCGCCGCGGCCCAGCGCGTCTTTCAGGCGCCCGAAATACAGAATGCGTATGCTCACTTGCCTTCCTCCAGCCAGCGCACGATGAAATCGGCGATGGCGTCATGATCGTTCAATGCCAGTTGCGGCAGCGCGATGTCCAGCAGCGTATCGCTGGCCACCGCCAGCACCCGCGCGTCGTCGGCGCACAGCAGCGGCTTGCCGACGGCCGGGCGGTGCACCTCCAGCTTGGGCACCGGCAGCCATTTCTGCCCTTCCAGCAGCACCAGGTCCACCGGCTGCAGCCGCGCCAGCTGCTGTTCGAGGCTCAATTCCTGCGCCAGCTCGGCAACGACCGAGACACGGTGCGGCGACAGCAGCATCACCTCGGCCGCCCCGGCCTGGCGGTGGCGCCAGCTGTCCTTGCCCGGCGTATCCGGCTCGATGTCGTGGTGGCTGTGCTTGATCACCGACACCCGCAGGCCGCGTGCGGCCAACCTTGGCAGCAGCGCCTCGACCAGCGTGGTCTTGCCACTGCCGGACCAGCCGGCAATGCCCAGTACTTTCTGCACACCCTCTCCTTTTGGCGGATTGTAGCGACGGCGCCGCAGCGCTATGGTAGAGCTGTCAGTACTGTCAGCACAGATTACGCCATGCCCTCTGCCATTCCGGCCGCGTTGCGGCCAACGTCGAACTGCCCATCATTGTGCCGCGCCGGCCGGGCACTGCCTATCCTCCGGACGACCTAACATGCTCAGCCAAACGCCGCAAATGCGCAGCCTGTCCAGCAAGCTGCTGATGCTTACCGTCGCCTGGCTACTGCTGGCGATGACCTCCATCGGCTACACCCTGGTGCTGTCGTGGAAGCTGGAAGGCGGCGCCGCCGCCATCAACGATGCCGGCAGCCTGCGCATGCGCAGCTACCACGTGGCGCTGCTAGTCAGCGAAAACGCCCCGTTGGCGCGCATCCAGCAAGAGCAGCAGGCCTTCACCGACACGCTGGCGCGGCTGAAGAAAGGCGACCCGGCGCGGCCGCTGTTCCTGCCGGACAATGCCGCGGTACGGCAGCAGGCGGCGGAAATCGAGCAGCACTGGCATGGCGAGATCCTGCCGCAGCTACAGCGCGCCGCGGCGCAGCCCTCGCGCCTGCTCAACAACCAGGCGCGGCCCGACGTCAACCGCTTTGTCGACCGCATCGACCGCCTGGTGCGGCTGATCGAGGAGGACAACGCGCGCAATACCACCCTGCTGCGCTTCTTCCAGATGGCGCTGATCGCCATGGCCATCGTCGGCTCGTTCACCATGATGTTCCTGCTGTTCCTGCTGGTGATCCGCCCGCTGAACACCCTGGGCGAAGGCATCGCCCGCCTGCGCGACGGCGAGCTGGACGCGCGGGTGGATGTCAGCGGCAACGACGAGTTCGCGCTGATCTCCACCGGCTTCAACCAGATGACCAGCCACCTGCAGGAGCTGTACGCCACGCTGGAGCAGAAGGTGGAGGACAAGACTCGTTCGGTGGAAGAGAAAAACCGCCACCTCACCGCGCTGTACGGCACCACCGCCTTCCTGCACGAATCGCACGAGCTGGAGCCGATGTGCGACGGCTTCATCGGCCGGCTGATGGAACTGACCGGCGCCGACGCCGGCAGCGTGCGGCTGGTGGACATCAAGCGCGGCCGGCTGGAGCTGATCGCCCAGCGCGGCCTGCCGGCGGAGATGCTGGAAGACGACCACTGCGCGCCGCTGGAAGGCTGCCATTGCGGCGAGGCAGTGCCGCAGCCGTTCGCGGTGATCCGCCGCTTCGACCGCATGCAGCATGCCGAGGAAAAACACTGCCAGCGCGCCGGTTTCCTGGAAATCTCGGTGTTCCACATCCGCCATAACCAGAACAATGTCGGCATCTTCACGCTGTACTTCCGCGGCGTCACCCCGCTGTCGCCGCAGGACCAGTTCCTGCTGGAAACCCTGGGCAGCCACCTGGGCATCGCCATCGAAAACCTGCGCCTGGCGGCGCGCGACCGCCAGTTCGCGGTGGCCGAGGAGCGCAACCTGATGGCGCAGGGGCTGCACGACAGCATCGCGCAGTCGCTGTCCTTCCTCAATCTGCAGGTGCAGATGCTGGAATCGGCCATGGACGGCGGCGAAACCGAGCAGGCGCAGGAAAACCTGGGCTTCATCCGCACCGGGGTGCAGGAATGCTACGAGGACGTGCGCGAGCTGCTGCTGAACTTCCGCACCCGCATCAACAAGGAAGACTTCGCCGACGCGGTGCGCACCCTGCTGTCGCGCTTCGAGCAGCAGGCGCAGGTTGCCACCCAGCTGAACATGCAGGGCAACGGCCTGCCGCTGGACCCGCAGCAGCAACTGCAGGTGATTTTCATCCTGCAGGAGGCGCTGTCCAATGTGCGCAAGCACGCCCAGGCGCAGCAAGTGCGCATCGACATCCGCAACGAGGCCGACTTCGTGATGACCATCCGCGACGACGGCTGCGGCTTCGACCAGCAGCGCTTCGAGGCGCGCAAGAGCCGCCACGTCGGGCTGTCCATCATGCAGGAGCGCGCCTCGCGCATCCACGGCCACATCGCCATCCGCCCGCTGCCGGACACCGGCACCGAGGTCTGCCTCACCCTGCCCCACACTGAAAGACAAGCCGCATGAGCCAAACCATCCGCATTCTGCTGGTAGACGACCACACCCTGTTCCGCAGCGGCCTGAAGGCGCTGCTGCAGCGCCAGCCCGATTTCGACATCGTCGGCGAGGCCGCCGACGGGCTGGAGGGCGTCAAGCTGGCCGAGCAGCTGAAGCCGGACGTGGTGCTGCTGGACATCGACATGCCGCAGATGAACGGCCGCGAGGCGCTGGCGCAGATCCTGGTGACGCAGCCGCAGCTGGCGGTGCTGATGCTCACCGTGTCCGAGGACGGCGACGACCTGGCCGAGTGCATGAAGAGCGGTGCGCGCGGCTACCTGCTGAAGAACATCAATGCCGATTTCCTGCTCGCCAGCATCCGCCGCGCGGTGGACGGCGACAGCGTGCTGTCGCCGGAGATGACCGCCAAGCTGGTGGCGCGGCTGCGCGCGCCGGCCGCCGAGACGCGCAACCCGGAGCTGGAAAGCCTGACTCCGCGCGAACGGGAGACCCTGGCCTGGCTATCGCGCGGCGCCAGCAACAAGGAAATCGCCCGCGCACTGGATCTGGCGGAAAGCACGGTGAAGGTGCACGTGCAGAACATCCTGCGCAAGCTGGGCCTGTCCAGCCGGGTGCAGGCGGCGGTGTACGCGGTGGAGCACGGTCTGGAAAAGGGCTGAGCGTTCGGCGCTTGCCACACCGGGGAGCCCGCCCCGGCGGCGCGAATAAAAAAGGTTGGCCGCAACAGTGCGGCCAACCTTTTTGTTTATGCCGGCAGCGCTCAGTCGCGGAAGCTGGCCTTGCCGCCGCTTACCGCCGCCATCACCGCCTGCTGGATGTCGTCCGACAGCAGCATCGCCGCGTTCCAGGTGGCCACGTAGTTGAGACTGTCGGCCACGCTGTGGTCGCGGCTGTAGTTGAGGATTTCCTTGGTGCCGCGCACCGCCAGCGGCGACTTGGCGACGATCTGCGCAGCAGTAGCCAGTGCATCGGCCAGCACCGCCTCGGCATCCGGCTGCACCCGGTTGACCAGGTGCATGCGCTCGGCCTCGGCGGCCGATACGTCGCGCGCGGTCAACGCCATGTCACGAGCATTGCCCTCGCCCACCACCCGCGCCAGCCGCTGCAGGGTGCCGACATCGGCCACCATGCCGACATCCACCTCGCGTACGCTGAACACGGCATTGGCCGCGGCGAGGCGGATGTCCGCCGCCAGCACGATGTCCAGTGCGCCGCCGACACAGGCGCCGTGGATGGCGGCGATCACCGGCTTGCGGCACAGCTCCAGGCTGTTGACACTGGCCTGCAGCTGCAGGATCAGCCGGCGCAGCTTCTCGCGCTTGCGCGCCTCGCAGCTGTCTTCCACCGCCTGCTGCACACCCATCAGCATGGTGAGGTCGATGCCGGCGCAGAAGTGCTTGCCGTTGCCGGACAGCACCACCGCACGCACCTGCGGCTCGGCGTCGCACCACTCCAGCGCCGCCTGCAGCTCCTGCCACATGGTTTCGTTCAGCGAATTGGCCTTGTCCGGGCGGTTCAGCGCCAGGTGGGCGACATGCGCCGCCACATTCAGCGTCAGCGTGCGGTATTCCATGGCCTCAACCCTCCTTGCGTTTCTTCGGCACCCACGCCCACACCATTTCACAGGCAATGGGCGATTCGCCGGATTCGTCGGTGACCAGCACCTCCACCAGCACATCGCCCTTTTCTTCCAGCTGCATGCGGCCAACCTGCTCCGCGCTCAGCGTGGCGACCGCCTTCATATTGCCCTGCGCGCGCTTGAAGTAGCTCACCTTCATCGACTTGAGCAGCATCAGCTTGTCGTCCGGCACGTTCATGCCCACCACGAAGCCGGTGGCGGTTTCCGCCAGCAGCGCCATCGCCGCCGCGTGCAGGCCGTGGATGTGGTTTTGCACCTTTTTGCGGTTCTTGACGCTGACCACCATGCGCTCGCGGCTGACTTGCTCGAATACCAGCCCGGCGGTGCCGAGGAACGGCACGAACTTGCCGAACATCTTGGTGATCGCCCAGCTGCGCAGGCCGGCCGGCAGCGCGGCGGTCTTGTCCACCATGCGGCACATGCTGTTTTTGGGTGTGCTCATTATTGTGTCTCCTCGTGTGTTGTTGCGGTGTTATCGGTATGGTGTGTGCCGCTGGCCTCGGCCGCCAGGCCCAGCAGCTGCCGCAGCTGGCGCTTGACGCTGCCGATGGCAGCCTCGTCGAAACGCGCCAGTTGCAGCGCGCCCTGCATGCTGGCAAACATCAGCGCGCCCATGCCGGCGGCGCTGCCGGCGTAGTGCATGCTGCCATCCGCCTGGCCACGCGCCACGATGTCCACCGCCCAGGCGCGCATCTCGGCGACGAAACCGCCGGCCGCCTGCTGCATCTCCGGCGGCAGCGTCTGCAGCTCGGCCGACAGGATGCCGCTGGGGCAGATCTGCTGGCGCAGGAAATAGCTGTCGGTCAGCGTGAAATAGCGCTCCAGCTGCTCGGCCGGCGCCAGCCCGGCCTGGGCCGCGATAAAACGGGCAAAACGGCGGCGATAGCGCTCGATCAGCGCCACGCCCAGGTCGGTCTTGCGCGCGAAATGGTAGTGGATGGCGGCATTGCGCACCCCCAGCCCGGCGCTGATGTGCTGGTAGCTGAAGGCATTGAAGCCGCGCGACAGCAGCAGCGTTTCCGCCAGATCCAGAATCTTTCTGCGCGTATCGCCGCGCGCGTCGTTTTCCACTTTCATGCGGCGACTCTACTTACCGGTCAGTAAGGTGTCAATCAAGCGTTTGAATTTCTACCGTCATGCCGCCACGGGCCAATGGCCAGGCGGCGTGCGCCAATAAATTGCCGGCCGCTGCAGGCGGTGAATTTGCATGACAGGCCGGGCGAATCGGTTATGATGAAGACCATTTTTCCGCCATTTCAGAGCACCCATGAAACTCAAGTTCAGCAAGATGCATGGCCTGGGCAACGACTTTGTCGTGATCGACGGCGTGCGCCAGACCGTGCACCTGACTGCGGAGCGCCTGCGTCAGCTGGGCAACCGCCATACCGGCGTCGGTTTCGACCAGCTGCTGCTGGTGGAAGCGCCGCAAGCGGCCGAAAACGACTTCCGCTACCGCATCTTCAACAACGATGGCAGCGAGGTGGAACAGTGCGGCAATGGCGCACGCTGCTTCGTCAAGTTCGTCACCGAGCAGAAGCTGACCAACAAGCGCGCCATCCGCGTGGAAACCGCCAAGGGCGTGATCGTGCCGATGCTGGACGACAACGGCCTGATCACCGTGGACATGGGCGTGCCGCGCTTTGCGCCGCTGGAGATCCCGTTCCTTGCCGAAGGCGATGCCATCAGCCATCCGCTGCAGGCAGGCGAGCATTCGGTGGATGTCAGTGTGGTGTCGATGGGCAACCCGCACGCGGTGCAGGTGGTCGATAACGTCGATACCGCACCGGTTGCGGAACAAGGGCCGCTGATCGAGCGTCATAGCCGCTTCCCGGAACGCGTCAACGCCGGCTTCATGCAGATCGTCGGCCGCGGCGAAATCCGCCTGCGCGTGTACGAGCGCGGCGCCGGCGAAACACTGGCCTGCGGCACCGGCGCCTGCGCCGCCGTGGTGGCCGGCATCCGTCGCGGCCTGCTGGACAAGGTGGTGCGCGTGCACACCCGCGGTGGCGACCTCACCATTGCCTGGGGTGGCCCCGGCCTGCCGGTGAAGATGACCGGCCCGGCGGTAACGGTATTCAACGGCGAAATCGACGTCTAGCGGCCAACCTGGCCGCCCGCAAGAAAGGAGTGTTCTGTGCAAGCTGAAGAGATTCTGGCCTACCTCGACGACAATCCGGACTTCCTGGCCAGCCATGCGCCGCGCTATGGCCTGAAGCCGCTACAGGACCGGGTGGTGTCGTTTGCCGATCGCCAGATGCTGGACCTGAAAGATCGCAACCGGCAGCTGGAGGCGCGCTTGACGCAGCTGATCCGCCACGGCGAACAGAACGATCAGATCGTGGCGCGCAGCCACAAGCTGGCGGTCTCCCTGCTGCGCGGCCAGAGCCTGGCTGAAGTGCACCAGGCCATCCAGCACAGCTTTGCCGAACACTTCGGCCTGCCGCGCGTGGCGCTGCGCCTGTGGCACCCGGGCGCGGAAAGCAGCGAGCTGTACAACAGCCGCCAGGATATCCGCCTGCTGGCCGGCAACCTGTCCGCGCCCTACTGCGGCCCTTACGCCAACGACGAGATCATCAGCTGGTTCCCGACCACCCCGGTGCTGCAGTCGTTTGCGCAGCTGGCGCTGCGCGATGGCACCGAGCCGTTCGGCATGCTGGTGATCGCCAGCGATGATGCGCAGCGCTTCACCCTGGAAATGCAGACCCACTACCTGGCGCAGATGGCGGAGCTGATGTCGCAGGCGCTGCTGCGGGTACTTGGCAAGGCATGAGTCCGGACATTTCCAGCCTGCTGTTGCTGGCCCCCCTCGCCCTGTACGTGCTGCATGCGCTGTGGCGGCTGATCGCCAGCGACAGCCTGCCGGCGGCACTGGCCTTCATCGGCGCCTACTTCATCTGCGCGGTGCTGTTCCGCCTGACGCTGCCGACACTGGCGGTGGTGCCGGTGTGGCTGCCCTTTCTGTATCCGTATGCCTGGACCGGCATTGCCGCACTGCTGCTGGCCTGTGGCACGCTGCAGGTTGGCCGCGCCGGCATCCGCCTGCAAGGCGTACCGCCGCTGATGACCGCCTATGCGCTGTCGCAGCTGTGCCTGCATCTGGGGCTGGTCACGCTCAGCACCGTACTGGCCGACCGCCCGCTGCAGGCTTATGCCATGCTGCCGCCGCTGGTGGCGGCCGGCGGCTACCTGCTGTACCGGCTGTGCCTGTGGTTCAGCCGCCAGCAGCAAGGCTGGCTGTCATGGCCGGGCGTCATCATCACCGCCGTGGCGGCGCCGCTGCTGCTGGGCTGGGCGGCGGAACTGCTGGTGCCCTTGCTGCTGCGCTACGTGTGAGCGCCGCGCCATACAAGAAAAAACCCGCCAATCGGCGGGTTTTTTCATCGCGGAACACGCTCAGGCCGGCGCCTTCAATACCGTGCCGTCGGCATCCAGCACCGTGACCAGCACGGGAATGCCCTGCGCCACGCTTTGCGACACGGTGCAGAAATCCTCGAAACTGCCCAGCAGCCGCTCAAGGTTGGCCGCAGCCGCTACCGGCTGCCCGGCGCGCAGCTGCACTTCGATGCGCTGCACCCGCAGCCGGTTGCGCTCGTTGCGGTCGACTATGGCATTGGCCTCGCAGGACAACGGCTCGAAGTCGATGTGGAACTTGCGCGAGGCGAACAGCAGGCTGGCGGTCAGGCAATTGGCCACCGCCGCGGCCAACAGCTGCGACGGCGACGGGCCGCTACCACTTCCCAACGGCGGCGGCTCATCGGTCTGCAACGGCAGCGCGACGTCGGCAAAATGGTTGTCAAAGCGGTAGTCCTGCACTTGCTGCAGCTTGACGATGGCGTTCTCGCTCACGGCGTCCCCTTGTCGCTGAAAAATAACATCCCAGTGCTACAGGCTGCGGCCAACCGCCGCCGCCAGCGGCTGCAGCTGCGCCTGCAGTGCCTGCAGCTCGGCCGGAGTAATCGCCTGCTCGGCGTCACACCAGGCATCCTGTGGTGACGGGTGCACCTCCAGCAGCAGGCCGTCGGCCCCGGCGGCCACCGCAGCGGCGGCCAGCGGCGGCACCAGCCAGCCACGGCCCCCGGCATGGCTGGGGTCCACCAGCACCGGCAGATGCGTCTCGCGCTTGAGCAGCGGAATGGCGCTGATGTCCAGCGCATGGCGCGCCGCCGGCTCGAAACTACGGATGCCGCGCTCGCACAGCACGATATTGTGATTGCCGCCGATGGCGATGTACTCCGCCGCCATCAGCCACTCACTGAGGGTGGCGGACACGCCGCGGTACAACAGCACTGGCTTGTTGATGCACCCCAGTTCGCGCAGCAGCGGCACGTTCTGCATATTGCGCGGCCCCACCTGGATGGCGTCGACGTCGTATTCCAAGAAGGTATCCAGCAGCCGCACATCCAGTATTTCGCTGATCATCGGCATGCCGTGCGCGCGAGCGGCCTGCTGCAGGTATTCCAGGCCGATCTCGCCCACGCCCTGGAACGCATACGGGCTGGTGCGCGGCTTGAAGGCGCCGCCGCGCAGCAGGCGCACGCCCTGCGCGCGCAGCTCGCCCGCCAGCGCGTTCAGCTGCGCGGCGTCCTCGATAGCGCCGGGGCCGGCGATCAGCTGCAACTGCGGCCCGCCGATGGGCACGCCGCGGATCGACACCACGCTGCTGTCCGGCTTCACCTCGCGCGACACCATGCGGTAGTCCTTCACCACCCGCATGGCGCGCTCGACGCCGGGCATGGTCTCGAACATGTCGGCACTCAAGCTGCGTTCGTCACCCACCGCGCCGATAATGGTACGCTCGGTGCCGCGCGAAATGTGCTCACTCAGGCCGGCGGCACGGATGCGGCCAACCACGGCATCGATTTGCGGCGCCGTCGCGCTCGCGGCCATCACGATAATCATGGGAACGGACTCAGATACGGTCGTGCGACAGCCACTTGGCCACCGGCGCGGCGCGATAGCTGTTCATGCCTTCCAGCAGTTCCGGCAGCGTGTCTGCCACCACGAACAACTCCAGGTTGGCCTCGCGGATGAAGCCTTCGCGCACGCCGTGCTGCACCATGGCCAGCAGCGGGTCGAAGAAGCCGGCGACGTTGAGCAGGCCGATCGGCTTCTGGTGCACCGACAGCTGGCCCCAGGTCAGCATCTCGAACAGCTCGTCGTAGGTGCCGAAGCCGCCGGGCAACGCGATGAAGCCGCCGGACAGGTCTTCCATCAACGCCTTGCGCTCGTGCATGGTGTGGGTGACGTGCAGCTCGGACAGACCGTCGTGGGCGACTTCCTTCTCCTTCAGAAAGCCCGGGATCACCCCGATGACGCGGCCACCGGCCGCCAGCGCGGCATCGGCGGCCACGCCCATCAGGCCGATATTGCCACCGCCGTACACCAGGGTGATATTGCGGGCCGCCAGCGTGGCGCCCAGTTCGCGCGCGGCCACGCTGTAGGCAGGATTGCTACCGCTGCTGGAACCGCAAAACAGACAGATGGATTGAATCGTCATGGTGTGCTTGCGCCCGCGCTTGGCGGGCTCTCCACAAATGAAGCTGGGCGTAAAAAGCAGCTCGCCGGGCACCTGCCCGGCGAGCTGCCGCCAGTTACAGTACCGCCTGCGGGTAGGCGCCGAGCACCTTCACGAAGGCGGTGCGCTCGCGCAGGCCGGCCAGCGCCTGCACCAGGTGGGCATCCTGGGCATGGCCTTCCATGTCGATGAAGAACACGTAGTCCCACAGCCCGGCGCGCGACGGGCGCGACTCGAACTTGGTCATCGACACACCGTTGGCCGCCAGCGGCTCCAGCAGGTAATGCACCGCGCCCGGGCGATTGGGCGCCGCTACGATGATGGAGGTCTTGTCCTGCCCGGTCGGGCCGACGTCCTGATTACCCAGCACCAGGAAGCGCGTGGTGTTGTTCGGCTCGTCTTCGATGTTTTCCGCCAGTTTCAGCAGACAGTAACGCTCCGCCGCGGCCTGGCCGGCAATGGCGGCGCAGTCCGTCTCTTCTGCGGCCAACCTGGCCGCCTCGGCATTGCTGGCCACCGACACCCGCTCCACGTTGGCCGGCAGATTCTTGTTCAGCCATTCGTGACACTGCGCCAGCGCCTGGGCATGGGCATACACGCGGCGGATGCCGTCCATGCTGCCTTCCTTGCGCAGCAGGTGGTGATGGATGCGCAGCACCACTTCGCCGCAGATTTTCAGCGGCGAGCTGACCATCAGGTCCAGGGTACGGCCGATGGCGCCTTCGGTGGAGTTTTCCACCGGCGCCACCACGTAATCCAGCGCGCGCGATTCCACCAGGCGGAAAGCCTCGTCGATGGAACCACAGGCCACGGTACGCGCGGCGTGGCCGAAGTGCTTGAGTGCGGCCAACTGGGTAAAGGTGCCTTCCGGGCCGAGATAGGCGATGGACAGCGGCTTTTCCAGCGCCAGGCATTCCGACATCACTTCGCGGAACAGCCGGGCCACCGACTCACCCGGCAGCGGGCCGGGATTCAGATCCTTGACGCGGCGCAGCACCTGCGCCTCGCGTTCCGGGCGGTAGATGATGCCGCCGCCCTTGATCTCGCCGATGTCGCGGGCGTGCTGGGCGCGCTGGTTGAGAAGATTGAGAATTTCGACATCGATATTGTCGATGGCGTCACGATGTTGCTTGAGCAGTTCTTCCGACACGATTCAGAGGTCTTTCAGGATGACAAACTGGCCTTTACCGATCTCGTAAGTTTCCGCGAGATAGCCATGGGTCGCAAGCACTGCGGCACGGAAATCCGCACACTCGTCGACATGGGAAATGGCATTGTCCATTACCACCATGCCACGCGGCGTGAGAATTCGCGCGATTTCAGGCCAGTAGCCGGCATAACGTGACCGGTCCGCGTCCAGAAACAGCATATCCACCGATTCGTCGTCGCAGCCGGCCAGCAGCCCGAAGGCATCGCCAGTCTGCAGGGCAACCGTGTGCTGCAGGCCGAAAGACTCCAGCATGGCACTGGCCAGCGCGATTTTGTGCGCGCTGTGATCCACCGAGCGCAGCCGGCCCTTGTTCGCCTGGGCCGCCAGCCCCAGCCAGACCGCGGAATAGCCGTTGGAGGTGCCGATCTCCAGCAGCGACATCGCCTTGCGGGCGCGCACCAGCTGGTACAGGAACATGCCGGTCTGCGGCGTGATGTTGAGACGCTTGTCGGCACGGGCGGCGTGGCGCGCGTCGTGCGCCTCGCCCTCCTGCCACAGTTGTTGCAGGCGCGTGCGGTGGGCCGCGGTCAGCATGGCTTACTCCTTAAAAACAGGCTGACAGCATATTACCCAGATTGACGACAAAATTGGGCTGCAGATAGCCCCAGAAGCCCAGTGCCGTCATTGCCGCCAACAGCACCCAGGCCAGCACTCTCATGCCCGCGCCTCGACCGGTGCGGCCAACGTTTCCTTCACCGGCAGGTTGGCCAGCGCCGCGGCGATGCCAAACCCGATCGCCAGCCCCCACACCAGGTCGTAGTTGCCGGTGCGGTCATAGATCAGCCCGCCTAGCCACACGCCGAGGAAACTGCCGACCTGGTGCGAGAAGAACACCGCGCCGGACAGCATGCCCAGGTTCTTGATGCCGAACAGGCTGACGATCACGCCATTGGTCAGCGGCACCGTGGACAGCCACAGGAAGCCCATCGCCGCGGCGAACACCGCCACCGAGGTGCTGCTCAGCGGCAGCCACAGGAAGATGGCGATCACCACGCTGCGGACAAAGTAGATGCCGGCCAGCAGATAAGGCTTGGAATAGCGCCCGCCGAGTTTGCCGGAAATATAGGTGCCGGCGATGTTGAACAGCCCGATCAGCGCCAGCGCGGTACTGGCGACGTTGCCGGCCAGGCCGTGGTCACGCAGATAGGCCGGCAGGTGCACGCCGATGAACACCACCTGGAAGCCGCAGACGAAGTAGCCGGCCATCAGCAGGCGGAAGGAGCGCTGCTGCCACGCCTCGCCGAAGGCATGGGTGATGCCGTGCCAGACGCCGAGCGTCGCCTTGGGCAGGGCCGGCGCGCGCAGGTAGGCGCGCTGCAGTGGCGCGGCCAACGGCACCAGCAGTGCCGCCAGCGCTGCCAGCACCAGCAAGGCCGGCATCCAGCCCAGGCCATCGATCAGCCCGCGCTCGACCGGCACCATCATGAACTGGCCGAAGGAGCCGGCCGCGGCGGTCAGGCCCATGGCGCTGGAGCGATGGCTGTCCGGCACCGCACGCACGATCACGGAAAACACCACGCTGTAGGTGGTGCAGGACAGCGCCAGCCCCAGCAGCAGGCCGGCGGAACCGGACAGCAGCCAGCCATTGGCCGACACTGTCATCAAGGCCAGACCAGCCGCATACAGCAGGCCGCCGAGCACCAGCACCCGCCCCGGGCCGTAGCGGTCGGCGAACGCGCCGGCAAACGGCTGCGATGCGCCCCACATCAGGTTCTGGATGCCCAGCGCCAGCGCGAAGGTCTCGCGGCTCCAGCCGAACTGCTGCGTCATCGGCGGCAGGAAGAAGCCAAAGCCATGCCTTACCCCCATGCTGAGCGAGACGATGGCACTGGCGGCCAGCAACAGCAGGGCAATGGGTGACAGTTTCATGATGATTCCTTGATGATTTTGCGCATGGTGCAACCATTTGCGCCGCACCGCCAGTCCGTGCCGGGAACAGATTGATCGTTTTGCCGAACAACAAAAAGCCCGCCATCGCGGCGGGCTGGGCATCAGGCGGCCAACGTTGGCCGCAGGCGGTGTTTAGCCGTGCTGACGGGCGAAATCCAGCATGAAGTGCACCAGCGACTTCACGCCCTCGATCGGCATCGCGTTGTAGATGGAGGCGCGCATGCCGCCAACCGAGCGGTGGCCCTTGAGCTGCACCAGGCCGTTTTTCTTGGCTTCAGACAGGAACACGTCTTCCAGCGCATCGTCCTTGAGGCGGAACACCACGTTCATCTTGGAACGATACGGCGCATCGATATGGCTGTAGTAGAAGCCGTCGCTGCTGTCGATGGCGTGGTACAGCAGGCCGGCCTTCTCGTCGTTGCGCGCCTGGATGCCCTTGATGCCGCCGCGGGCCTTCAGCCACTTGAACACCAGCCCAGCGATGTAGATCGGGTAAGTGGCCGGGGTGTTGTACATGGAGTCGGCATCGGCGTGGATCTGGTAGTTCAGCATGGTCGGCGTCTGCGGCTGGGCATGACCCAGCAGATCTTCGCGCACGATCAGCACCGTCAGGCCGGACGGACCGATGTTCTTCTGCGCGCCGGCGTAGATCAGGCCGAACTTCGACACGTCGATCTCGCGCGACAGGAAATCGGACGACATGTCGCACACCAGCGGGGTCGCGCCCAGCTCGGGAATATCGCTGTACTGCAGGCCGCCGATGGTCTCGTTGGAGGTGTAGTGGAAATAGGCGGCATTGGGGCTGCGCTGCCAGCTCTCCACCGTCGGCACGTAGGCATAGTTGCGGTCGCTGCTGCTGGCCACCACGTTGACGTTGGTGTAGCGCTTGGCTTCCTTGATCGCCAGCTTGGACCAGTGCCCGGTATCCAGCACGTCGATCACGCCGTCGGCCGGCGCCAGGTTCAGCGGCACCATCGAGAATTGCTGCGAGGCACCGCCCTGCAGGAACAGCACCTTGTAGCCGGCCGGCACCTGCAGCAGCTCGCGCAGATCCTGTTCGGCCTCATGGATGATTTCCATGAATTCCTTGCCGCGGTGGCTCATCTCCATCACCGACATGCCGGAACCGTGCCAGTCCAGCAATTCTGCCTGTGCCGTGGCCAGAACCTCGTGCGGCAGCACTGCCGGGCCGGCGGAGAAGTTGTACACCTTTGCCATGTCAGTTCCCAATCTCTTTGTCTCTGATTCGAATAAAAAGCCACGCTTGTAGCGTGGCCTTGTTGTTGCTAGCTGCCGGGACTCAGCAAGAAGTGGGCACGCGCCACCGCCACCGGCTTGTTGCGGTCGTCTTGCCACGCCTCGATCAGCACATGCGCCACGCGCTTGCCCTGCTTGGTGATCTCGCACTGCGCGTACAGCGTCTGCGCCCGGCCGGAGCGCAGGTAGTCCAGCGAGAAATCGACGATCTTCGGCGTGGTCAGCGACTCGCGGTTCCACATCAGGTGCAGTAGCGCGGTGTTTTCCAGGAAGCCGCCGATCAGGCCGCCGTGCAGCGCCGGCAGCGTGACGTTACCGACGTTGCGTTCGAGGAACGGTAGGCGGAACAACAGCTCGCCCTGCTCGTCCTCGCCGAATTCCACCCCCATCAGCCTGGCGTACGGCAGCGCGGCGATGATTTCATCGTAGCGCTTCTCGTCGCGCAGTTGCGCGAAAGTCTCCATGAAGGTGCTCATGTCGCACCCTCCTTCGGCAGCATCGGTTTCGGGTTGGAGTCGCGCATGAAGGTGGCGACGCCGTGGGCGATCGGATCATCCGGGCTGTCGTGATAGCACACCGCACGGGTGAAAGCGATCTGGTTGGCCATGCGGTAGCACTCCGCGGTGCAGTAGATGGCCTTGCCCGGCGTGGCCGCCTTCAGGTAGTCGATGCGCAGGTCCAGCGTAGCGATGGTTTCCAGCTCGTCCATGTGTGCGGTCACCGCAATGCCGCTGCAGGTGTCGACGATGGAGGTGATCACCCCGCCGTGCACCACGCCGGTGGCCGGGTTACCCACCAGCTCGTCGCGCCATTCCACTTTCAGCGTCGGCTTGCGGTCCACGGTGCCCAAATACTGCAGCCCCAGCGTCACGCAATGCGGAAACGAGACGAACAATTCGCCCATCGCCTGCAGCAACTCGGCGTTGGCAGGTGCCAGACCCATGCTCAGACCTCCTCGCCGGCGTCAACGTTGGCCGCAAGCTCGTCACCCTCGCCTTCGCTTTCGGCCTCGTCTTCGCTCTCCGCCACTTTCACCAGGCAGATCAGCTTCTCGCCATCGTCCAGGTTGATCAGGCGTACGCCCTGGGCGGAGCGGCCGGTCTCGCGCACCTCCGCCACCTTGGTGCGGATCAGTACGCCGCCGGTGGTGATCAGCATCACGTCGTCGCTGTCTTCCACCAGGCTGGCCGACACCAGCGCCAGGCCGGTCTTGTCGGTGAGATCCATGGCGATCACGCCCTGGGTGCCGCGGCTGGTATGGCGGAATTCGCCGACGCGGGTACGCTTGCCGTAGCCGCCGTCGCTGGCGGTGAGCACCTGCTGCTCGTCGCTGTTGGCCACCAGCAGCGAGATCAGCTGCTGGCCTTCGCCCAGCGCCATGCCGCGCACGCCGCCGGCGGTACGACCCATGGCACGCACGTTGGCCTCATCGAAACGCACCGCCTTGCCGGCGTTGGAGAACAGCATGATCTGGTCATTGCCGCTGGTCAGCGCCACGCCTACCAGCTTGTCGCCCTCGTCCAGCTTCACCGCGATGATGCCGGCGCTGCGCGGACGGGAGAACGCTTCCAGTGGGGTCTTCTTCACAGTGCCGTTGGCGGTACACATGAACACGAACGGACCCTTGACCTTGTCGCTGACCTCGGCGTCGTCGTCCAACTCCGCCTCGTTGCCGGTAAACGCCTTCACCGGCAGCATGGCGTTGATCTTCTCGCCCTCGGCCAGCGGCAGCACGTTGACAATCGGCTTGCCGCGGCTGGTGCGACCGCCCTGCGGCATGTCGTACACCTTGATCCAGTAGCAACGGCCGAAGCTGGAGAAGCACAGCACGTAGTCGTGGGTGTTAGCCACGAACAGGGTGTTGATGAAGTCGTCGTCCTTGGTGGCAGCGGCCTGCTTGCCGCGACCGCCACGGCGCTGCGACTGGTAGTCGTCCACCGGCTGCGCCTTCAGATAGCCGCCGTGGGTAACCGTCACCACCATGTCCTGCGGGGTGATCAGGTCTTCGATATTGATGTCGCCGCCGAACGGCTCGATCTCGGAGCGGCGCGCATCGCCGTACTGCAGCTTGATGGCGTTCAGCTCGTCGTTGATGATCTGGTTGATACGCTCCGGGCGCGCCAGGATGTCGATCAGATCCATGATGGTGTCCATGATCTCGCGGTACTCGCCGACGATCTTGTCCTGCTCCAGACCGGTCAGGCGCTGCAGGCGCAGATCCAGGATCGCCTGCGCCTGTACCTCGGACAGGTAGTAGCCCGCCGGATGCAGGCCGAAGTTCTCCGCCAGTCCGTCCGGACGCGCCTGGCTCTGATCCACGCGCGAAAGCATGCTTTCCACCAGCTCGGAACGCCAGGCCTTGGCCATCAGCGCGGCCTTGGCCTGTGGCGGTGCTTCCGATGCCTTGATCAGCGCGATGATCTCATCCACGTTGGACAGCGCCACCGCCAGGCCTTCCAGGATGTGGCCGCGTTCGCGCGCCTTGCGCAGTTCGAAAATGGTGCGGCGGGTCACCACCTCGCGGCGGTGGCGCAGGAATTCCTCGATGATCTGCTTCAGGTTCAGCAAACGCGGCTGGCCGTCGACCAGCGCCACCATATTGATACCGAAGCTGTCCTGCAGCTGGGTCTGCTTGTACAGGTGGTTGAGCACCACTTCCGGCATTTCGCCGCGTTTGAGCTCGATCACCACGCGCATGCCGGACTTGTCGGACTCGTCGCGCAGGTCGGAGATACCTTCGATCTGCTTATCGCGCACCAGCTCGCTGATGCGCTCCAGCAGGCGCGCCTTGTTCACCTGGTACGGAATCTCGTCGACGATGATGGCCTGGCGGTCGCCCTTGCCGATGTCTTCGAAATGCACGCGGGCGCGCATGATGGCGCGGCCGCGGCCGGTGCGGTAACCCTCCTTGATGCCGGCGGTACCGTAAATGATGCCGGCGGTGGGGAAGTCCGGCGCCGGGATGATGTCGATCAGCTCGTCAATGGTCAGCTCGCTGTTGGCCAGCAGCGCCAGGCAGCCATCGATCACCTCGGTGATATTGTGCGGCGGGATATTGGTCGCCATGCCCACTGCAATACCGGCGGCGCCGTTGATCAGCAGGTTGGGGATGCGCGACGGCATGATCAGCGGTTCCTGCTCGGAGCCGTCGTAGTTGGGGCCGAAATCGACGGTTTCCTTCTCGATATCCGCCATCAGCTCGTGCGCGATGCGCGCCATGCGGATTTCGGTGTATCGCATCGCGGCGGCGTTGTCGCCGTCCACCGAGCCGAAGTTGCCCTGGCCATCGACCAGCGGGTAGCGCAGCGAGAAATCCTGCGCCATGCGCACGATGGTGTCGTACACCGCCGAGTCGCCGTGCGGGTGGTACTTACCGATCACGTCGCCCACGATACGGGCAGACTTCTTGTAGGCGCGGTTCCAGTCGTTGGACAGCTCGTGCATGGCGAACAGCACACGACGATGCACCGGTTTCAGGCCGTCCCGCACGTCTGGCAGGGCGCGGCCAACGATCACGCTCATGGCGTAATCGAGATAGGAGCGGCGCATCTCCTCTTCCAGGCTGACGGGCAGTGTTTCCTTGGCAAAAAGCTGATCGGTCATGGAAATCCGTTAACGTGAGCAAAAATATCGCCGCATTCTACCACAAAGCCCCGCCGCCAGCGGCTGCGACACCGGATGACAGACGCAAAAAAGGCCGGTCTGCACCGGCCTTTTTCATGGCAACGCAGCACTCAGCGAGCGCCGATCTGCAGCTTCTTCTCCAGACGGCCGATCCCCCACGCCATCAGCATGGTCAGCGCCAGATAGATGAAGGAAATGGTCAGGTACGGCTCCCAGTAGCGCGAGTACACCCCGGCCACGGTACGGGCGGCAAAGGCCAGTTCGGCCAGGCCGATGGCCGACACCAGCGAGCTGTCTTTCAGCAGCATGATGGCCTCGTTGCCCAGCGGCGGCAGCATGCGGCGGAATGCCTGCGGCACGATGACGTGCTTCATGGTCTGGCCGTAGGACAGCCCCAGCGAGCGCGCCGCTTCCATCTGCCCCTTGTCGATGGACTGGATGCCGGCACGGAAGATCTCGGTGATGTAGGCGCCGGCATTCAGCGTCAGCGCCACCAGGCCGGACAGGAAGGCACCGTAGTTCTGGCGAATCTCGCGCGCGGCGTCGCCATTGAGCAACAGGCCGTCGGTCGGGTGAATCAGCATCGGCATCAGCGCGAAGTGAATCAGCAGAATCTGCACAAACAGCGGCGTGCCGCGGAAAAAGGCGACATAAGCCCCCGCCGGCATGCGCACGCCAAACTTGAGGAAGTATTTCATGCCGCCATGCTTGGCCTCGGCCAGGCGCGCCATCCCCATGAACAAGCCGATCAGGGTTCCCATTACCACGGCAATCACCGTAATACCCATCGTCATTTTCACGCCGTCAATAAACAACGGCGCGTATTCGGCAATCATGCCCCAGCGGAAATCCATGCTTGTCCCTCCCGGATACTAAAAGCAAACGGCGGGCCTGCAACCCAGACCCGCCGCCTGCGACAACTTGTTATTTGCTACCGAAGTACTTTTTGAAGATCTGGTCGTAAGTACCGTCAGCCTTGACGGCCTTGATACCGGCGTTGATCTTGTCCAGCAGTTCCTTGTTGCCCTTGTTTACCGCAAAGCCGTAATACTCGGGCGCAAAGCTCTTGGTGTCTTCCACCGTCACCATGCCGTGCTGCGGGTTGTTGGCCACATAGTTGGCCACCACGCCGTTATCGCCCACTGCGGCATCGACCCCGCCGCCTTCCAGCTCTTTCAGTGCCAGCGGCATGCTTTCGAAGCGCTTGATGCTCGGGTTGGTCTTGCCCAGCAGCTTCTGCACCACTTCGTCGCCGGTGGTGCCGGTCTGTACGGCCACTTTCTTGGCCTTCAGATCAGCAAACGACTTCACATCGGCCACACCCTTGCCGATGGCGATCAGCTGGCGCGCCTCAAAGTACGGATCGGAGAAATCCATGCTCTGCTTGCGTTCGTCGGTAATGGTGATGGCGGACGACAGGATGTCGCGGTCGCCTTGCGGCAGGGTGGCAAACATGCCTTCCCACGGGGTATTGACGAACTTGACCTTGAAGCCGCCCTTGGCTGCCACGGCGGTCAGCACATCCACATCAAAGCCGACGATTTCCTGCTTGTCGTTCTGGAACTCGAACGGTGCGTAACTGGCATCCGTGCCCACTACGTATTCCTTCATCTCGCCTCCCGCTGCCGGCGCAGCGGCCTGCGGTGCGGAAGCCTGTTGCTGGGCCTCCTGCTTCTGGCCACAACCGGCCAGTGCGAAAACGGACAACAACATCCCCGCGAGCAGCGTTCTTCTATTTTGTTTCATTCCCTGATTCTCCTAGGCGTGATAGCCGGCCCATGCGTTGCACCAACGACCGGCGTGCTAATATAACAACCTCATTCGGGGGCCACAACGCCCGCATAACCGCTGTTTTGCCTGCCCAAATTACCCACATGCAATTAACTCGCACCATTGCTGCATTACTGATCGCCACAATGGCATTTTCTGCCAGCTTGAGCCATGCCGAAGGCGAAGATGCGCCATTGCCGGGCGATTTCCAGCCCACGCCACCGGCCAAACCGCCCAAGGCAAAACCGCTGCAATTGCCGCCGGTGAACCCGAACCCGGCCAAGGCACCGGCCCAGGCCAAGAGCGAAGCGCCGCGCCAGGAGGCGAACAGCAGCGCCAGCAAGCCGGCCAAACGCGGCAAGAGCGCCAGCCGCAGTGTGCTGCGCCAGGCGAAAAGCAGCCAGCGCGCCGCCGCCAAGCCAAGCAAACGCAATGCCAACCGCAAGCAGCTAGCCGGCAAGCGCCAACACGCCAGCCCGCAGCGCGCGACCAAGGCCGTGGCACGCAAGCCGCTACGCCAGGCGGCGGGCAAGCGCAAAGCCCAGGCGCCTGCCACCCAGCACACCAGCCGCGCCGGCAAGGCCAGCAGCCTGCGCCAGGGCAAGACCAAGCCGCAGCTGCAAGCCCGCAGCGGCCAGCGCAGCAGCAAGGCAGTCGCCAAGCACAGCCGCAAGGCGCCAGCGCTGAGCGCCAGCAAGGCCGTCAAGCACAAGAGCGCAGCACCAAAAGCGCTGAAAAAACGCAAGCCGCTGCGCAAGACCGGCGCCGGCAAGTAAGCCACACAGCACAACGCCCCGCAGCTGCGGGGCGTTTTACGTTGGCCGCAATAGCGCGACTCAGGCCGGCTCCGGCTCCCCTTCCTGCTGCAGGCGCCACATCTGCGCATAGCGGCCTTCGCTCGCCAGCAGCTCGCGGTGACTGCCGCGTTCGACAATGCGCCCCTGCTCCATCACCAGGATGCAATCGGCGTCGGCAATGGTGGACAGCCGGTGCGCGATGATCAGCGTAGTACGGTTGGCCGCAATGCTCATCAGCTCGGCCTGGATCGCCTTTTCGGTCTGCGAATCCAGCGCGCTGGTCGCCTCGTCGAACACCAGCACCGGCGGATTCTTCAGGATGGTGCGCGCGATTGCCACCCGCTGCTTTTCGCCGCCGGACAGCTTCAGGCCGCGCTCACCCACCATGGTGTCGTAGCCATCGGGCAGGCTCATCACGAAGTCGTGGATGTGCGCCGACTTCGCCGCCTCGATCACCTCGTCGCGGCTGGCATCCGGCCGGCCGTAGGCAATGTTGTAATAGATGCTGTCGTTAAACAGCACGGTATCCTGCGGCACGATGCCGATGTGGGCGCGCAGGCTGTCCTGCGTCAGCTCGCGGCCATCCACGCCGTTGAAGCGGATGCTGCCGCCGGACACGTCGTAGAAGCGGAACAGCAGCCGCGACAGCGTGGACTTGCCGGCGCCGCTGGCCCCCACCACCGCCACGGTATGGCCGGCGGGAATCTCGAAGCTGACCTCGTGCAGGATCTGGCGCTTGGCATCGTAGCCGAAGTTCACCGCCTCGAAACCGATGTGCACATTGCGGCTGGCCAGTGCCTGCGCCTGCGGCCGGTCCGCCACCTCCGCCCCCACGTTCAGCAGCGTGAACATGCGCTCCATATCGGCCAGCGAATGCTTGATCTCGCGATAGATGAAGCCGAGGAAGTGCAGCGGCGCCCACAGCTGGGTGAGGAAAGTGGCCACCAGCACCACGTCGCCCACCGTCATCTCTCCGCGCACCACACCGCGTGCGGCCAACCACATCACCAGCGTGACACCGGTGGCGATGATGGCGCCCTGCCCGGCGTTCAGCGCCGACAGCGACACCTGGTTCTTGATCGCCGACTGCTCCCACGACGCCAGATTGCTGTCGTAGCGCTGGTTCTCATAGCGCTCGTTGCCGAAGTATTTCACCGTCTCGTAATTGAGCAGCGCATCGATGGCCTTGCTGTTGGCCTTGGAATCCAGGTCGTTCATGCTGCGGCGGAACACCGTGCGCCACTCGGTAACGGTCAGCGTGAAGGCGATGTAGATGGCGATGGTGCCGAAAGTCACTACCGCGAACCAGGCGCTGTACCGCTGCAGCAGGATGGCCACCACCAGGGTGATTTCCACCAGCGTCGGCAGAATGTTGAACACGGTGAAATTGAGCAGGAAGCCGATGCCCTTGGTACCGCGCTCGATGTCGCGGCTCATGCCGCCGGTCTGGCGCTCCAGATGGAAGCGCAGCGACAGGCGGAACAGGTGGGCAAACACCTCGCGCGCCACGCTGCGCACCGCGCCCTGCACCACGCGGGCAAAGATGGCGTCGCGCAGCTCGCCCAGCACGCTGGACAACAGGCGCCCGAGGCCATAACCGGCCAGCGCCAGCACCGGCAGCGCCAGCACCACATTGCGGATCGACAGCTGGTCGACGATGTCCTTCAGGTACAGCGGCGTCATCACCCCGGCCACCTTGGCGGCGATCAGACACACCAGCGCCAACAGCACGCGCCACTTGAAACGCCACAGGTAGGGCAGCAGGGTTTTCAGGGTGTGCAGGTCGTTGCGGTCGGCAGGCGCCGGGGAGGAAGCATGAGCGTAATGTCGCATCGGTCACGGGCAATCGGGCAGCGCCGGGCAGGCATGCGGCCAACCCGGCAGAGAATGGAAAACGGCAGAAACGCTCAGTGCAGCACGCGCGGGGCGATCAGGTGGAACTCCGGGATGTCGGCATCGAAACGTACGCCGTCATCGGCCTCCATCTGGTAGCTGCCGCGCATGGTGCCGTACGGCGTGCGGATGGTGGCGCCGCTGGTGTAGCTGAACGCCTCGCCCGGCGCCAGGTGCGGGTGCTCGCCCACCACGCCGGCGCCGCGCACCTCCTGCACCTTGCCGTTGGCGTCGGTAATCAGCCAGTGGCGGGTCAGTAGCTTGGCCGGCACCTCGCCGGTATTGCGGATGGTGATGCGATAGGCAAACGCATACTGGTCGTCGACGGCATTGGAATGCTCTTCCAGGTAAAAGGCCTGGGCTTCGACACTAATGTGATGTTTCTGGCTCACGGCAAATCCTCGTGGCGGCATGTGAAGTCTGATTCTACGCCACGTCGCGCCGTCCGGCTGCTATCGCGTACAATGGCCGGCATTTTTCCGACCCCGCATCGCGCACACGCCATGAGCCAGTTCCGTATCGCCCCGTCCATCCTGTCCGCCGACTTCGCCCGCCTGGGCGAGGAAGTCCGCAACGTCATCGCCGCCGGCGCCGACATCATCCACTTCGACGTGATGGACAACCACTACGTGCCGAACCTGACCATCGGCCCGCTGGTGTGCGAAGCCATCCGCCCGCACACCACCGCCCCGATCGACGTGCACCTGATGGTGACCCCGGTCGATGCCCTCGCCGTCAGCTTCGCCAAGGCCGGCGCCGACATCATCACCTTCCACCCGGAAGCCTCGCACCACATCGACCGCACCCTGGGCCTGATCAAGGACGCCGGCTGCAAGGCCGGCCTGGTGCTGAACCCGGCCACCTCGCTGTCGCACCTCGACCACGTGATGGACAAACTGGACATGATCCTGCTGATGTCGGTGAACCCGGGCTTCGGCGGCCAGAAGTTCATCCCGCAGACGCTGGACAAGGTGCGCGCGGTGCGCCAGCGCATCGACGAGCACACCGCCAAGTACGGCGGCGAGATCTGGCTGGAAGTGGACGGCGGCATCAAGGTGGACAATATCGCCGAAGTGGCCGCCGCCGGCGCCGACACCTTCGTGGCCGGCAGCGCCATCTACGGCCAGCCGGACTACAAGGCGGTAATCGACGCCATGCGCGCCGAACTGGCCAAGGTTGGCCGCGCATGAAACTGGCCATCGTCACCGGTGCCTCGCGCGGGCTGGGCGCGGCGCTCACCGCGCAGCTGCTGGCCGACGGCTACCGCGTGGCGGCCATCGCCCGCGACTGCAGCCCCCTGGCGGAGCATCCGCAGCTGATCACGCTGGACGCCGACCTGGCCGACAGCCAGCTGCTGCCACTGCTGCTGGAACGCGCGCTGGCAGCACTGGGCAGCGGCGACAGCGTCACGCTGATCAACAATGCCGGCACCGTGCAGCCGATCGCCAGCGCCGATGCGCTGCCGGATGAGGCCACGCTGCAGGCGGTGGCGCTGAACCTGTCGGCGCCGATGCTGCTGTGCAGCCACTTCCTGGCGCTGACCGCGGCGGACAGCCCGCGCCGCATCATCAACATCTCCTCCGGCGCTGCGGCCAACCCCTATCCGGGCTGGGCGGTGTACTGCGCCACCAAGGCCGGGCTGGATCACTTCACCCGCACCCTGGCCGCCGAGCAGGCGCAGCGCGCCGTGCCGGCGCTGGCGGTGTCGCTGTACCCCGGCGTGATCGATACCGGCATGCAGGCGGAAATCCGCGCCGCCGACCCGGCCGCCTTCCCGAATCGCCCGCGTTTCGAGGCGCTGAAGGCCGACGGCGGGCTGACCACCCCGGCCGCCGCCGCGGCACGCATCATCTGCTATCTCGATAGCCCGGCGTTCGGTCGCCAGCCGGTGCTGGACATCCGCCAGCTGTAGACCCGCGCGCCGTCGCATGTAAAACACCCCGCCGTAGCGGGGTGTTTGCGTTTGCGCCGACCTAGGATTTCTTGCGCGGCTTGCGTGGCTTGTGCGCGGGCTTGACCGCTGGCAGCACCGCCATCGGCTCCGGCGCCGCTGCCGCGTCGACCTCCTCGGCCTCGGCTTCCGGCTCCTCTGCCTTGTGCGGTTGCAACCAGTCCGGCAATGCCACGTTCCGGTAATCCACCACGTTGGCCGCAGTCGGCTGCAGGCTGAATACCGGCTTGCCGCTGTTGCTGATGTTCAGTTGCGTCAGCAGCCCCAGCTTCATGCCCTCCTCGCCGCCAGCAGCCATCGAGCGCTGCTCTTCCATCGCCAGCAGCTTGCCCTGGCGGCTAACCAGCAGCTCGGTCTGGCTTTCCGACTGCAGGCGCAGCGGCTCGCTGGCGGCCAGGCCGGCCAGTCCGTCGGCAAACGCCTGCACGTCCTGGTTGTCGCTGTGGCGTTTGATGCTGGCCACCAGCTCGGTCACCATCTGCCGCGTCAGCACGCGGTCCGCCACCGGGTCCAGCGTCAGGCGGATGCGGTACTGTGCGCCGCGCTGGCGGTCCGCCGCGGTCAGCGGCTGGAAGCTGTAGGCCCGCTGCTCGACCGCGGCGTACACCCGCTGCACGATGTCCGGCACCTCGGCCAGCACCGCGGCCACCGGCATGTCCTTCAGCTTGTCCTGCGGCAGCTGGAACTGCACCAGCTTGTGCTTGAGCGACGGGAACATCAGGTCCGCCACCGAGCCATCCACGTACAGGGTCAGGGTGTCCAGCTGCAATTGCAGCGGCAAGCGCACCCAGGCTTCGGCCTGCGGGCGGGTAAAGCGCAGCGTGGGAATCAGCTCGATGCGGCGCTGCGTCATGTCCACCGCGCCGCTGTACTGGAAGCGGAACGATGCCGCCAGTTCCTGCAGCAGCGCCTGCTGCTCGGCGCTGCTCTTGCCGGGCAGCTGCAGGCTGGTGACGCGCGACTCGCCCTGGAAGTTGTAGGCTGCCTCCGCCGTGTGGTGGTACAGGGTGTAGATGGCCGCCTGGTCGGCGCGCTTGCCTTCCAGCGGCGAGCTGGCGCAACCGGCCAGCAGCAGGGCTGCGGCCAACAGGGGGAAGGTACGGGTCAAAATGGGCATCGCGTTTCGCTTTATGACATTGGCCAAAACCGCGATGGTAGCCATGCCGGCGCGGCGGAACAAGCCTGCCACCATCGGGTACAATATCGCCACTCTCCGATTCCGACTCGACACCATGAACCTGAAGCACATCAAAGCCGTTGCCTTCGACCTGGATGGCACCCTGGTGGATTCCATCGCCGACCTGGCCGCCAGCGCCAATGCCATGCGCGAAGCCATGAACCTCGACCCGCTGCCAGCCGCGCGCGTCGCCACCTATGTGGGCGACGGCGTCGGCAGCCTGGTGCACCGCACGCTGACCGACAGCATGGACCAGCACAGTGACGAAGCCACCTGGACGCAGGGCTTCAACCTGTTCATCCGCCATTACCGCGAGCACCTCACCGTGCGCACCCGCATGTACCCGGGCGTCTCCGACGCGCTGGGCCTGCTGCGCTCGCTGGAGCTGCCGCTGGTGGTGATCACCAACAAGTCGCAGTTCCTGGCCGTGCCGCTGCTGCAGCAGCTGGGCATCGACACCGCCTTCAGCCTGATCCTCGGCGGCGACAGCCTAGCGGAAAAGAAACCGTCGGCGCTGCCGCTGCTGCACGCCGCCGCGGTGCTGAACGTGAAGCCGCAGGAGATGGTGCTGGTGGGCGATTCGGAAAACGACATCGCCTGTGCGCGCAAGGCCGGCGCGCTGGCGGTGGCGGTAAGCTACGGCTACCGCGATGCCGCCACGCTGGATGCCGACCTGGTGCTGGGCAGCCTGGTGGACCTGTACGCCCTGCTCAAGCAGTCGCAGGACCCGCACGTACACCGCCGCGACTGAGCACCAACACGCGCCGCGCCGCCTGTACGGCGGCGCGGTTTTCCGCCACAATGCCCCGGCATATCCTGTTGATGACTGTTACCCGATCCGCGATGAAATTCCTGCCCAACCGAGCCAGCTGGCGATGGCAACGCTGACCGCCACACCGCACTCCCTCCGTTCCTGGCGCCGCCGCGCCGCCTGCAAAGACATCCGGATTTCATCATGACGCCACAACAATTCGCCGAGCTGGCCGCTGCCGGCTACAACCGCATCCCCGTTACCCTGGAACTGTTCGCCGACCTGGACACCCCGCTGTCGGTGTACCTGAAACTGGCCAACCAGCCGTATTCCTACCTGCTGGAATCGGTGGTCGGCGGCGAGCGCTTCGGCCGCTACTCCTTCATCGGCCTGCCGGCCACCACCCGCCTGCGCGTGCAGGGGCAGAACGTGCAGGTGGAGTACGGTGACAAGGTGATCGAGCGCCACGAAGGCGATCCGCTGGGCTTCATCACCAGCTTCATGGCCCGCTTCAACACCCCGCCGATCGCCGGTCTGCCGCGCTTTACCGGCGGCCTGGTCGGCTACTTCGGCTACGACACCGTGCGTTACGTCGAGAAAAGGTTGGCCGCAACGCAGAAGCCGGACCCGATCGGCACCCCGGACATCCTGCTGATGCTGTCCGAAGAGCTGGCGGTGGTGGACAACCTGTCCGGCAAGCTGTACCTGGTGGTGTACGCCGACCCGGCGGTGCCCAACGCGCTGCAGAAGGCGCAGGCACGGCTGAACCAGCTGCGCGGCAAGCTGCGCGAGAACACCAGCATCCCGCTGTCGCTGCCGTCCACCACCACCGAGGCGGTGTCCGAGTACGGCCAGGACGCCTTCAAGCAGGCAGTGGGCGACGCCAAGAACTACATTCTGGACGGCGACATCATGCAGGTGGTGCTGTCGCAGCGCATGAGCATGCCGTTTGCAGATTCGCCGCTGGCGCTGTACCGCGCGCTGCGCAGCCTGAACCCGTCGCCGTACATGTTCTACTACCACTTCGACGACTTCCACGTGGTGGGCGCCTCGCCGGAAATCCTGGTGCGCCGCGAAGACGACACCATCACCGTGCGCCCGATCGCCGGCACCCGCCCGCGCGGCAAGACCCGCGAGGAGGATCTGGCGCTGGCCGACGAGCTGCTGGCCGATCCGAAGGAAATCGCCGAGCACGTGATGCTGATGGACCTGGGCCGCAACGACGTTGGCCGCGTCGCCGACACCGGCAGCGTGCGCATCACCGACAATATGGCCATCGAGCGCTATTCGCACGTGATGCACATCGTCTCCAGCGTGGAAGGCACGGTAAAGCCGGAAGTATCCAACATCGACATCCTCAAGGCCGCCTTCCCGGCCGGCACGCTGTCCGGTGCGCCCAAGGTGCGGGCGATGGAGATCATCGACGAGTTCGAGCCGACCAAGCGCGGCGTGTACGGCGGTGCGGTGGGCTACCTCGGCTTTACCGGCGACATGGACATGGCCATCGCCATCCGCACTGCGGTGATCAAGAACGACACCCTGTACGTGCAGGCCGGCGCTGGCATCGTCGCCGACTCGGTGCCGGAATCGGAATGGCAGGAAACCCAGAACAAGGCGCGCGCGGTGGTGCGCGCCGCCGCGCTGGTGCAGCAGGGGCTGGATGCCTGAGCGCGCTGCCGCAGCAGCGCCATGCACAAGGCCCGCCGATGGCGGGCCTTGTGCATGCGGCCAACCTTGCCGCCCTCACAGCTCGAAACTCCAGCTCTCGCCATCCGGCCCCACCATGTGATGCCGCTGCAGCCAGGCCTCGAACGGCAGCAGCGCCATCGGCCGTGCAAACAGGAAACCCTGCACCTCGTCGCAGCGCAGGCGCCGCAGCTGCGCCAGCTGCGCCGGCGTCTCCACCCCTTCGGCAATGGTGACGAAGCCCAGCGAATGCGCCAGGCTGACAATCGCGCGCACGATGGCGATGCCGCGCCCCTGCTCCAGATCCTGCACGAAGCTGCGGTCTATCTTCAGCCGGTCCACCGGAAAGCGGCGCAGGTAGTTGAGCGAGGAATAGCCGGTGCCGAAATCGTCGATCGCCAGCCGCACGCCCAGGTTGTGCAGCCGCTCCATCAGCCCCAGCGCATCGTCCGGGTCTTCCAGCACCACGCTTTCGGTCAGCTCCAGCTCCAGGCATTCCGCCGGCAGCGCCGCCTCGTGCAATAGCCGCGATATCTGCTCCACCAGCAACGGCTGGCGGAACTGCAGCGCTGACAGGTTCACCGCCACCGCCGGCACCCGGATGCCGCGCTCGCGCCAGTCGCGCATCTGCTCGATCGCCTCCTGCAGCACCCACATGCCGATCGGCACGATCAGCCCGCTTTCCTCCGCCAGCGGGATGAACTCGACCGGCGCCACCACCCCCAGCTCGGGATGCATCCAGCGCAGCAGCGCCTCCACCCCCACCAGCTGGCCCTGCATATTGCACTGCGGCTGGTAGTACAGCTGCAGTTCGCGCTTGTCCAGCGCGCGGCGCAGCTCGGCCTCCAGCTTCAGCCGCGCCGCCGAGCGCTGCTGCATCTGCGCGGTAAAGAAACGGAAGGTGCTGCGCCCCTCGGCCTTGGCGCGGTACATGGCGGCATCGGCGGCGCGCAGCAGCTCTTCCAGCGTACCGCCATCCACCGGCGCCATGGCGATGCCGATCGACGGCGTGATGACCAGCTCGTAGCCGCTGAGGTAGCACGGCGCCGACAGCGCCTGCACCACGCTGTCGGCCAGGTGGCTGGCGGCGGATTCGTTGGTCTCCGGCAGCAGGATGATGAACTCGTCGCCGCCCAGCCGCGTCAGGGTGTCCTTCTCCTGCAGCAACAGCAGCAGCCTGCGGCCAACCTCCACCAGCAGCTGGTCGCCGACACTGTGCCCCAGGGTGTCGTTGATGTTCTTGAAGCGGTCCAGGTCGATGAACATCAGCGCCAGCGGCGTACTGTCGTGCCGCGACAGCGCCAGCGCCTGCGCAGCGTGATCCTGCAGCAGCGCGCGGTTGGGCAGCCCGGTAAGGCTGTCGAAATAGGCCAGCCGGCGGATGTACTGCTCGGCCTCCTTCTGGCTGCTGATGTCGCTGAATACGCTGATGTAGTGGCTGACCTCACCGTTCTCGCCGCGCACCGCCGAGATCGACTGCCACTCCGGGAATATCTCGCCGCTCTTGCGCCGGTTCCAGATCTCGCCCTGCCAGTAACCGCGGCTGCCGATCTCCTGCCACATGCGGCGGTAGAACGCCTCGTCATGGCGGCCGGATGACAGCACGCTCGGCGTGCGGCCAACGATGTCGCCCTGCTCGTAACCGGTAATGCGGGTAAAGGCGCTGTTGATCAGCACGATATTGCGGAAGCTGTCGGTGACCAGGATGCCGTTATGCGCGGCGGCGAACACCTGCGCCCACAGCTGCAGTTCGTCCTCGGCCTGCTTGCGGGTGGTGATATCGTGCGACAGCACGATGCAGCTGCTGCTGCCGTCGGCGCCATCCTTGCGCGCGGCGGACAGCTCGAACCAGCGCGCCTCGCAGTCCAGGTACAGGCAGATGCGCAGGCCGCGCGACACCCCCTGCTGCAGCGCCTGGCGGATCGCCAGGCATACCGTGTCGGCGGCATCCAGCGGCATCACCTGATGCACCAGTTTGCCCAGCAGCTGCTCGCGGGTGGTGCTCAGGCTGTCGCGGGCGGTGTTGGACCACACCTGCAGGTAGCGCCCCTCCGGCGACATCTCGAACAGCAAGTCCGGCACCGCCAGCAGCAGCGCCTCACGCTCCTGCACCAGCTGGCTGGCCGCCTGCTTTTGCGCCTCCAGCATGCGCAGCGAGTCCTGCAGCTGCTGCTGCAGGGTATTGAAGGCGCGGAACAGCGCGCGCACCTCCGGCACCCCGGCCTCCGGCAACGGCTGCAAGGTGCCGTCACGCGCGTACTGCAGCGTGGCGGCACGCAAGCGCCCCAGCGGTCCGGCCACATAGCGCTGCGCCAGCCAGCCCAGCAGCAGCACCAGCAACAGCAGCATCACCCCCGGCAGCACGAACACCTGCAGCAGCTGCCAGCGCAACTGCCGCGCAGTGGCGGTCAGGTCGTAACGGAGCAGCACCATGCCGCGCTGCTTGCTGCGCACCACGTCGCGCTCCAGCGGCGCATAGGAAATCCCCACCAGCACGCTGCCCTGCTGCGGGTCCTGCCGCACCATGCCCAGCCGGCTGCTGCGCAGCGACTGCAGCAGCGCGGCATCGGCCCACGGCTGCAGCGCCAGCTCCTGCCCCAGCAGCTGGCGGTCCAGCGCATGGCGCACGATGCCTTGCGGGTCGGCGATCAGCACCTGGCTGATGCGCGGGTCGGTCGCCAGCATCGCCAGCTCCTGGGCGATGTCGGCCTGATGCTGTTCGCCGTCGGCCAGCAGGTACTGGCTCAGGCGGAAGACGTTCTGCAGCCCGTCGCGGCGGGCATCGGCAAACTCGGCGTCCAGCCGGCTGTTGACGCCGATCAGGTAGGCGCCGGCCAGGGTCAGCCCCACCATGCCGACGACGATGAGCAGCAGCTGGCTCTTGAGTGATCCCAGGCGCATCAGCCTCCCTCCCGCAAGACATCGGGCAGCAGCAGCGCATCCAGCGCCACCTCCGTCCGCACCAGCCCGGCACCCTGCATCACGGTCAACAGCTCGCGGGCCGCCAGCTGCAAGCGTGGCGGCGTACCGTCGAACCAGCCGCGGTTTGCCTGCCGGTCAGGGAAATCCACTCCCCAGAAATAGGATTTGACGTCCGGCCCCTGCTCGTCCAGCAAGGCGGCCAGGCCGGCCAGCGCTTGCCGATCCTGCTGCTCGAACGCCACCAGCTCCCGGAAATGCCCCGCCAGCAAACGCCGCAGATTGTCGCGCTGCGCCGCCACGACTTCACTGCGCACCGCCAGCACCCCCAGGATGCGGCCGGGAATCGCCACGCTGGAAAACAGCAGCCGCGCGCCCCGGGCCAGCAGCCGGTGGGCGAAAGGCTCCATGGTGATGATGGCATCGACCTGGCCGCTCAGAAACGCCTGCTCGTGTCGATCCAGCAGCAGCGGCAGCAGCGTGACATCCGACGGCAGCAGCTGCGCCCGGCTCAGCACCGCCGCCAGCATCAGCGCGCCGACCGCGCTCTGCTCCACGCCGATGCGCTTGCCGGCCAGCTGCGCCAGCTCGCTGATCGCGTCCTGCACCAGCAGTACGTCGGCGCCGGCGGAGACATCCAGCACCGCCGCCACCTGCAGCGCCACGCCCTCGGCACGCATGGCGAGCACCTCGTCCAGCGTCAGACAGGCGGCTTCCAGCACGCCGGCGGCCAGGCCCTGCATCACCAGCGTAGACGACGGAAAGCGCACCATGCGGATTCGCCCCGGTGGGTAGCGCCCGCGCTGTGCCGCCAGCTCCAGCATCAGATAGCCGGGCCAGCCGTTGCTGCCCACCCGCAGCAGCGGGGTGGGCAGCTGGCAGCCGGCCAGGCCCGCGGCCAACATGGCCGCCGCCGCGGCACGCAGGCAATCGCGCCGGGGGTAGTGGCAAGAAGCGAGAGGGAGCATGCGTTTGGTGACCGTAGTCGGCAGAGGCTTATTTGCCAGTATCCGACATATTTATTGACGATGCGAAATGTAACTGCCATGCAGCCGGCCGCCGCAAGGTTGGCCGCATCGCCGCTGGCCGCCGTCCATCGCCAACGCCCCCGTGCGCGGCCATGCTGCTAGAATCGCGCTCCGCTCTCGACAGGAACTGCCCATGCCCGCCGCCCACCCCGCCCACTGGCCCTGGCCCACCCTGATGGTACAGGGCTGCACTTCGGACGCCGGCAAGAGTACCGTGGTCGCCGCGCTGTGCCGGCTGCTGGCGCGCCGCGGCCTGCGCGTGGCACCGTTCAAACCGCAGAACATGGCGCTGAACAGCGCGGTTACCGCCGATGGCGGCGAAATCGGCCGCGCCCAGGCGCTGCAGGCGCTGGCCGCCGGGGTGGCGCCGCACAGCGACATGAACCCGGTGCTGCTCAAGCCCAGCTCGGACACCGGCGCGCAGATCATCATCCAGGGTCGGGTGCGCGCCGACATGGACGCCCGCGATTACCACCACTACAAGAGCACCGCCATGCTGGCGGTGCTGGATTCCTACCGCCGGTTGCAGCACGGCTACGATGCGGTGGTGGTGGAAGGCGCCGGCAGCCCGGCGGAAATCAACCTGCGCGACCGCGACATCGCCAATATGGGCTTTGCCGAAGCAGTGGACTGCCCGGTGATTCTGGTGGCCGACATCGACCGCGGCGGCGTGTTCGCCCACCTGCTCGGCACGCTGGATTGCCTGAGCCAGAGCGAGCGCGACCGCATCATCGGCTTCGTGATCAACCGCTTTCGCGGCGACATCGGCCTGCTGCAGGGCGGGCTGGACTGGCTGGAGGCGCGGACCGGCAAGCCGGTGCTGGCGGTACTGCCCTACCTGCACGGCCTGCAGCTGGATGCGGAGGACAGCATCCAGCAACAGCAGCAACGCGGCAGTTTCGACATCGTGGTACCGGTGTTGCCGCGCATCAGCAACCATACCGATTTCGACGCCCTGCGCGCCCACCCGCAGGTGAACCTGCACTTTGTCGGCCCGGACGCGCCCAAGCCGCCGGCCGACCTGGTGATCCTGCCGGGCAGCAAGCACACCCGCGCCGATCTGGCCTTCCTACAGCAGCAAGGTTGGCCGCAGTATCTGCAACGCCACCTGCGCTACGGCGGCAAAGTGCTGGGCATCTGCGGCGGCTACCAGATGCTGGGCCGGCAGGTGCACGACCCGCTGGGGGTGGAAGGCAGTGCCGGCAGCAGCACCGGGCTGGGCCTGCTGGCCATCGACACCACGCTGGCCGCCGACAAGACCCTGCGCCAGCGCCACGGCCAGTGCGCGTTTGCCGCCGCCGAGGTCAGCGGCTACGAAATCCACATGGGCATCAGCCACGGCCCGGATTGCGCGCGCCCGGCCTTGCTGCTGGCGGGTGAGGCCGACGGCGCCATCAGCAGCGACGGCCAGGTAATGGGCAGCTATCTGCATGGCCTGTTCGACCACCCGGCCGCCGGCGCCGCCCTGTTGCGCTGGGCCGGGCTGGACAATGCCGTCAGCGTGGATCTGGCCGCCCTGCGCGAAGCCAGCATCGAGCGGCTGGCCGATGCCTGCGAGACGCTGTACCAGCGCCTGAGCACCCTGCCGCACGGCAGGCCATTCCAGCAGCAGCAATGAGCATGGCGCGTTGTCCGACAAAATGCACCGCGTTGTAAAAACAACAAAAACTTATCAAAACACGATTGGTTAATGCGCTTTGTATATCAAACAATGGAAACAGCAACTTGCGCGTAATTTCATTTGCATAAAACAACGGTTTTCATTAGCACACATGCGAAAAACGTAATCAAATCAAATATCCGAAATACGCCGCTTGTCGCCCAGCAAGTGCCTGCCTAGACTGGCACACTGTTTCAGCCTGTTATCAAGACCGTCACCATGTCGTTAAGCCGCTTGCTTACTGCCACTGCCCTGTTGCTGGCCACCAGCCTGCCCGTGGCCACCGCGTTTGCGGTCGCCGCGCCGTGCACACAACTGGTCGCATCCGGCAACCCGGAGTACCCCCCGTACCTGTGGGTGGACCCCAGCGACGGCAAGCATCTGGTGGGCGCCGCCGCCGACATGATGCAGCTGCTGTCGCGCGAAGTGGGCATTCCGATCACCGTCAACTACACCGGCCCGTGGGCGCGGGTGCAGAAATCGGTGCGCGACGGCCGCGTCGACCTGATTGCCGGCGCCTTTTTCACCCAGCCGCGCCGCCAGTACATGAGCTACATCCAGACCCCGATGACGGTGACGCGCACCGCGATCTGGATGCGCGACAGCAAACCGGTCAACTACAGCCGCTGGCTGGACCTGGTGAGTTATCGCGGCGTGACGGTGGTGAACAACAGCTTCGGCGAGGAATTCGACCGCTTCGCCGAGCACAGCCTGAACATCGAAACCGTCGGCAGCGTGGAAAACGCGCTACGCATGCTCAGCCTGGGGCGTGCCGACTACCTGATTTACGAAGACGCCCCGGCGCAGGCCTACGCCAGCCGCCTCGGGCTGCAGAACCTGAAAACCGCCAGCGGCACCATCACCCGCGAACCGCTGTACCTGACGCTGGGCCACCAGTCCGCCTGCTTCAGCGACGTGCTGTACCAGCGCCTGAACAAGGCAATGAAGAAGCTGGTGGACAGCAAGGTGATGGAACAGCTGATCGAGAAGAACCAGCAGCGCTGGCAGGAAGAAAGCAACTAGCCGGCCATGCGGCCAACCTTGCCGCCGTTAGCCAGACCGCCAGCCGGCACTTGCCAATGAAAAGGCCCAACCATCGGTTGGGCCTTTTGCTTGCCGTCGACCGGCGCTCAGTACGCCTCGCCGACGATGGGGCCTTGCAGCGTCTCGCGCGGCAGCCCCAGCTGCAGCACTGCCTGCTGCGCGGCTCGGAAGGCCTCGCTGCCCAGCAGCGTCTGCCAGTCGGCCACCTCGCCCTGCCCGGCCATGCGCTGCAGGCGCTCTGCCAGCTTGGGCAGCGCCGGCGGCACAAGTCGTGCCAACAAGTCATCGGCCAGGTCCGGGCGGTTGCACACCAGCGCCATGTCGCAGCCGGCAACAAACGCCGCCTCGGCGCGCGCCACGATATCGCCGACGCCGGCGGCGCCTTCCATGGTCAGGTCGTCGGAGAAGATGGCGCCGTCAAAGCCCAGCTCGGCGCGCAGGATGTCCTGCAGCCATACGCGCGAGAACCCGGCCGGCTGGCTGTCCACCGCCGGGTACACCACGTGCGCCGGCATCACCGACGCCATGCCGGCGGCGGCCAGCGCCGCGAACGGCTTGAGGTCATCGCTGCGCAGCGCGTCCAGGCTGCGCGCATCCACCGGAATCACGTGGTGGCTGTCGCCCTCGACGAAACCGTGGCCGGGAAAGTGCTTGCCGCAGCTGCCCATGCCGCCGCGTGCGAGGCCGCGCTGCAGCGCCACCGCCAGCGCCGACACCACCGCCGGGTCGCGGTGGAAGCTGCGGTTGCCGATCACCGCACACTGGCTCCAGTCCAGATCCAGTACCGGGGTGAACGACAGATCCACGCCGCAGGCGCGCAGTTCGGCCGCCAGTACGTAGCCGACATTGTCGGCGGCGGCCTCTGCCGCCTCCGCGCCGGCGCTGTCCCACAGCTGGCCCAAGAGCTGCATCGGCGGCAGGCGGGTGAAGCCGTCGATGAAGCGCTGCACGCGGCCGCCTTCGTGGTCGACGGCGATCAGCAGCGCCGGGTTGCGCAGCGTGCGGATCTCGGCGGTGAGCGCCTTGAGTTGCTCGATGTTGTGGAAGTTGCGGCGGAACAGGATCACGCCGCCCACCAGCGGGTGGCACAGGCGCTGGCGCTCTTCGTCGCTGAGGCTGAAGGCGGCCACGTCCGCCATTACCGGGCCGCGGGGCAGTTGCAGGGTCGTCATGTCTGGCTCACAGGTTGGCCGCACCGGCGGTTTCGCAAACCACGAACGCCAGTGCATGTTGTTGTTCGTCGGAAATCGACAGGTGTACGTTGACGATGCCGCGCGCTTCGATGAAGGCTTTCAGCGCCTCGTCAAAGGCGAACATCGGCTTGCCCAGCGTGTCGTGGGTGACGGCGATGGCGGTCAGCAGCACCGGTTCGCGGATGCCGGTGCCCAACGCCTTGCCCAGTGCCTCCTTGGCGGCAAAGCGCTTGGCGAGGAAGCGCGCCGGTTTGGCAGCGGCGGCCAGCTCCTCGCGCTCCGGTTCGGCCAGCAGGCGGCGGCCAACCTCCAGCCCCCAGCGCGCCAGCATCGCCTCGAAGCGTTCGATGCGGGCGATATCGGTACCAATGCCGTAGATCATCGCTGCCGCCTTACTGGCCCTGACGGCCTTCGATCATCAGCGCCTTCATTTCGCGCACCGCGTTGGCGAAGCCCACCATCAGCGCATGGCTCACCAGTGCATGGCCGATGTTCAGTTCGGCGATCTCGGCGATGGCGGCCACCGGCTTCACGTTGTGGTAGTTCAGGCCGTGGCCGGCGTTCACCACCATGCCCAGGTGCGCGCCGAATACCGCGGCGTCGCGGATGCGCGCCAGCTCGGCAGCTTGCTCTTCGTGCTTGAAGTCGGCGTGAGCGTAGGCACCGGTGTGCAGCTCGATCACTCGCGCGCCGGCGTCCCAGGCGGCCTGGATCTGCTCCCGGTCCGGGTCGATGAAGATGGACACGCGGATGCCGGCCTCGCTCAGCTGGCGGGTGAACTCGCGCACCTGGTCGAAGTAGCGGATCACGTCCAGGCCGCCCTCGGTGGTGACTTCCTCGCGCTTTTCCGGCACCAGGCACACGTCGTCCGGCTGCACGCGCAGCGCATTGGCCAGCATCTCGTCGGTCAGGGCCATTTCCAGGTTCATGCGCGTCTTGATGGTGGCACGCATGGCGTCCACGTCGTGGTCCTGGATGTGGCGGCGGTCTTCGCGCAGGTGCAGGGTGATCAGATCGGCGCCGCTGGATTCGGCCACCAGTGCGGCCTCGATCGGGCTGGGGAAGCGGGTGCCGCGCGCCTGGCGCAGGGTGGCGACGTGGTCGATGTTGACACCGAGCAAAATCATGATGGGTTTCTCCGGCTGGCGCTGGCTAGTCGGCCAGCGCATACAAGGTCGTCAGTAATTCGCGGGTGGCCAGCGGGTCCGGCCCCAGCAGTTCATCCAGCAGCAGCCGCGTCAGCAGGCGCGCATCGCGGCGGGTCTGCGCCTGGCCCAGGTCGCCGGCGGCCAGCGCCAGCAGGCTGGCACCCGGCAGCAGGCAGCTGCGGGCCGGCGGGCGCTCGATGGGTGCCACCCGCTGCGGCGGCTCGCCGAAGCGGCACAGGTACAGCGCGTCGGCGGCAACCGCCTGCCCTGCAGCGTCTGCGGCCAACTCCGGGGCGTAGCCCAGCAGCGCCAGCAGTTCCAGTTCGAAGCGGCGCAGCACATTGCTGAACTGCACGTCGCCGGCCAGGGTGCGCACGCTGCGGTCGTACAGTTTGAACAGTTCCGGCGCCGGGTCGTCGCGTGGCGCCAGCCGCAGCAGCAGTTCGTTGAGATAGAAGCCGCACACCAGTCGCTCGCCGGCGAACTGCGGCACGCCGCCGCGCCAGTCGGCCACGTGCAGGGTGCGCAATTCGCTCTTGCCGAACCAGGACAGCTGCAGCGGCTGGAACGGCAGCAGCAGGCCGCGCAGGTCGGAGCGCGGCCGGCGCGCCCCGCGCGCCACCAGGGTGAAGCGGCCGTGATCGCGGCTCAGCACTTCCACCAGCAGGCTGGTTTCCTTGTACGGCTGGGTGTGCAGTACGTAGGCGGGCTGGCGGTCAACCTTGCCCGGCTGCATCGCCCTGCTCCGGCCGCAGCCATAGCTTGGCGCGCTCGACCTTTGCTACCCGCAGCGCCAGGCCAGCATACCAGCGGGCAAAGCCCTGCTGCTGCGCCAGGCGGTGCTCGCTATCGGCTTTCCATGCGGCAATCGCCTGCTCGCTGGCCCAGTAGGACACGGTGATGCCGAAACCATCGGCATCGCGCGCGCTCTCGGCGCCGAGAAAGCCCGGCTGCTCGCCGGCCAGCGCCACCATGCGCGCCGACATGTCACCATAGCCAGCATCACCCGCAGTGCGCTGGCTGCTGAAGATCACCGCCCAGTACGGCGGCTCGGGAGTGTTTGCAAACATGCGGCCAACCTTGCTGTGGCTTGCGGGCTTAGTTGATGCCGAAATCGCGCAGGAAGCGCACGTCGTCGGCCCAGCCGGATTTCACCTTCACCCACACTTCCAGGAACACCTTGCAGTCGAACAGCTGCTCCATGTCCAGGCGTGCCTCGGTGGAGATCTTCTTCAGTTTCTCGCCGCCGCGACCGATGACGATGGGCTTCTGGCCTTCCTTGTCCACCAGCACCGCCACGTAGATGCGGAACATGCTGCCGTCCACCTCGAACGACTCCACTTCCACGTTCATCTCGTACGGCAGCTCCTCGCCCAGGTAGCGGAACAGCTTTTCGCGCACGATTTCGGCGGCGAGGAAACGCTGGGTCTTGTCGGTGACCATGTCTTCCGGGTACAGCGGCACCGATTCCGGCAGGTGCGGGCGCACCTTGTCCAGCAACTCGGCCAGACGTTGGCCGTGCTTGGCGCTCACCACCTCGACATCGACAAACGGGAACTCGGCTTGGGCCTCTTCGATGAAGGCCGACAGCGCCAGACGGTCCTTGGCCTTGTCCAGCTTGTTCAGCACCAGGATCACCGGGGTTTTCTTCGGCAGCAGCGCGATCACTTCGCGGTCGGCGGCGGACAGGCGCATCGCCTCCAGCACGAACAGCACGCAATCGACGTTGGCCAGCGAGTCCTTCACGCTGTTGTTCAGCGTCTCGTTCAGCGCACCCTTGTGGTAGGTCTGGAAACCCGGGGTGTCGACGAACACGAACTGCGCATTCGGCTCGGTATAGATGCCGTTGACGCGGTGGCGCGTGGTCTGCGCCTTCTTGGAGGTGATGCTGATCTTCTGGCCGATGAGATGGTTCATCAGCGTGGACTTGCCGACGTTGGGGCGGCCAACGATGGCGACAAAGCCGCAGCGGTACGGGGTGTCACTCATGATGTTTTCTTCTTGCCAGCGGCAAAATGTTGCTCCAGCAGCTGCAGCGCCACTTCGGCGGCCTGCTGCTCGGCACCGCGACGGCTGCTGCCCTCGCCGGTGGTGATGATGGCCAGTTCGCCCAGGTCGCACTGCACGCGGAACGACTGCTCGTGCGCCTCGCCGTTCTGCGCCAGGATGGTGTAGCGCGGCAGTGCCAAGCGGCGCGCCTGCAAAGCTTCCTGCAAGCGGGTCTTGGCATCCTTGGCGTGGCGGGTGGGGTCGATGGCGGTAACGCGGCCCAGGTACAGCCGGCGCACCACCTGCTCGGCGGCCTGGAAATCGCGGTCGAAACTGATGGCGGCAAAGGTCGCCTCCACCGCATCGGCCAGGATGGACGGCCGGTTGAAGCCGCCGCTTTTCAGCTCGCCCTCACCCAGATACAGGTAGTCGCCCAGCTTCAGCTCCTGCGCGATCTCGGCCAGGGTGTTCTGGTTCACCAGATTGGCCCGCAGCCGCGACAGCTCGCCTTCGCTCAGTTTCGGAAACTGGTCGAACAGCATGCGCGCCACGGTGTAGTTGAGGATGCTGTCGCCGATGAATTCGAAGCGCTCGTTGTTGGGCGTGCCGAAGCTGCGATGGGTCAGCGCCTGCTTCAGCAAGTCCGGCTTCTCAAAAAAATAATCCAGCGCCGTGCTAAGGCGCCGGAATCGGTTGTCTTGTTGGTTCACGGTTTATTGTTTTTGGTCCTGCAGCACCGGGATACTGCCGGCCTGATATTCGAAATGGAACACCAGCTTGATGTCCTTCATGATCGGCACGTCGGTATCGTAACGCACGCCGACACCCAGCTTGCCACCGGAGGAAGTCACCAGCAGGTCTTCCTTCTTCACGGAATTGAAGTCCTGCACGATGTCGTTGTTCTCGAAGCTGCGGCGCACTTCATGATCGGTCTGTTCCTGATCCACCACGATCTCGTCGATGGTGCGCTTGATGGCGCCGTACTCGGTGTACACCGGTACCACTTTCAGCACCACGAACACCACCACGGCGGCCAACATGGCGAACGCCAGCACAATCAGGAACGAGAAACCACCCTGCGAACGCTTCATCTCCAGCCCTTTCCGATAGCTCAGTGGATACGGGTACCGATACGCGAGAAGTCGCCGAAGTTCATCCAGATCAGGAAGGCCTTGCCCACCAGCAGACGATCTTCGACAAACCCCCAGTAACGGCTGTCTTCGCTGTTATCGCGATTGTCACCCATCATGAAATACTGTCCCTGCGGTACTTTGCAAGTAAAACCGTCATCGCGGTATTCGCAGTTTTCACGCCCGGCAAACTGGCGCACACCGTTGGGGATGTAAACCGGCGCTTCCGGCATCACCAGGGTATGGAAAGACTTGCCGTTGAGGGTCTCGTTGAACTGCTGGGCACGCACCAGCATCAGCCCTTTTTCCAGGTACTCCAGCTCGCCGGCGGAAACGTGCGCCACCGGCTGGCCGTTGATGGTCAGCTGCTTGTTGCGGTAGTCCACCACGTCACCCGGCGTGCCGATGACGCGCTTGATGAAGTTGATCTTTTCATCTTCCGGGTAGTTGAACACCACCACATCGCCGCGCTCCACCTTGCCCACCGGCAGCATCACCTGGTTGCTCACCGGCAGACGCAGGCCGTAGTTGAACTTGTTGACCAGAATGAAATCGCCCACCACCAGCCCCGGCCGCATCGAGCTGGACGGGATCTGGAACGGTTCGGCCACGAAGGAACGCAGCAGGAACACCACGGCGATAATCGGAAAGAACCCGCGCGGGAAGTCGATGTAGTGCGGCGCCCGCTCACCGGCGGCACGCTTCCTGGCCAGCAGCCACTTGTCGGCAGCCCAGATGGCACCGGTGATCAGCACGATGATCAGCATCACCGTACCGAAGCTCATGTAGCCGGACAGCAAGCCGAACGCCCCGCCCAGCAGCGCCAGATAGCCCCACTCCACCGAGGAAGACGGCGAGCCGTCTTCGTTCTTGGCCGAAAACAGGATCAGCAGCAGGCCGACCACGGCCAGCACCAGCCACACCCACACCAGGTTCGTCCCCATTACTTGTCCCCAACTTGCAGGATGGCCAGGAAGGCTTCCTGCGGGATTTCCACGTTACCCACCTGCTTCATGCGCTTCTTACCGGCCTTCTGCTTTTCCAGCAGTTTCTTCTTGCGGGTGATGTCGCCACCGTAGCACTTGGCCAGCACGTTCTTGCGCAGCGCCTTCACCGTTTCGCGCGAAATGATGTGGCTGCCGATGGCGGCCTGCACCGCGATGTCGAACATCTGGCGCGGAATCAGTTCGCGCATCTTGGCCACCAGCTCGCGGCCACGATACACACTGGTGGCACGGTGCACGATCAGGCTCAGGGCATCCACCTTCTCGCCGTTCACCAGCACGTCCAGCTTCACCAGATCGGCGGCCTGGAACTCCTTGAACTCGTAGTCCAGCGAGGCATAGCCACGGCTGGTGGACTTGAGCTTGTCGAAGAAGTCCATCACCACTTCGTTCATCGGCAGGTCGTACTTCAGCATCACCTGGCGGCCCATGTACTGCATATTGCGCTGCACACCGCGCTTCTGGTTGCACAGGGTCATCACCGAACCGACATAATCCTGCGGCACCAGGATGGTGGCGGTGATGATCGGTTCGCGCAGCTCGTCGTACTTGCCCGCTTCCGGCATTCTGGACGGGTTGGAGACTTCGCTGATGCTACCGTCCTTCATCACCACTTCGTAGATCACGGTCGGCGCGGTGGTGATCAGGTCCATGTCGAACTCGCGTTCGAGACGTTCCTGCACGATCTCCAGGTGCAACAGGCCGAGGAAGCCGCAACGGAAGCCGAAGCCCAGCGCCTGCGACACCTCCGGCTCGTACTTCAGCGAGGCATCGTTCAGCTGCAGCTTTTCCAGCGCATCGCGCAGCGATTCGTAATCGTGGCTTTCCACCGGGTACAGGCCGGCAAACACCTGCGACTGCACCTCCTTGAAGCCGGGCAGCGGCTCGGCGGCCTGGTTGTTCACCAGGGTGATGGTGTCGCCCACCTTGGCGGATTTCAGCTCCTTGATGCCGGCGATGACGAAGCCCACTTCACCAGCGCTCAGCGTCTCGCGCTGCTCCGATTTCGGCGTGAACACGCCCACCTGCTCGCACAGGTGCTCGGCCTGGGTGGCCATGAACTTGATCTTGTCCTTGGGCTTGAGCTTGCCGTCGATCACGCGCACCAGCATCACCACGCCGACGTAGTTGTCGAACCAGGAGTCGATGATCAGCGCCTTCAGCGGGCCGTCCGGATTGCCTTCTGGCGGCGGAATCTTGCTGACCACGGTCTCCAGGATGTCCTCGATGCCGATGCCGGACTTGGCCGAGGCGCGCACCGCGTCGATGGCCTCGATGCCGATGATGTCCTCGATTTCCTGGCTCACGCGCTCCGGGTCGGCCGCCGGCAGGTCGATCTTGTTCAGCACCGGCACCACTTCCACCCCCAGCTCGATGGCGGTGTAGCAGTTGGCCACGGTCTGCGCTTCCACGCCCTGCGAGGCATCCACCACCAGGAGCGCGCCTTCGCAAGCGGACAGCGAGCGCGAAACCTCGTAGGAGAAGTCGACGTGACCGGGGGTGTCGATCAGGTTCAGGTTGTAGACCTGGCCGTCGCGCGCCTTGTACTGCAGCGCGGCGGTTTGCGCCTTGATGGTGATGCCGCGCTCTTTCTCGATGTCCATCGAGTCCAGCACCTGCGCGCTCATTTCACGCTGTTCCAGACCGCCACAAAACTGGATGAAGCGGTCGGCCAAGGTCGATTTGCCGTGGTCAATATGGGCAATGATCGAGAAATTACGGATATGTTTCATCTGAATCCAGCAAAAATTAAGGGCACCCAAAGTGCCCTCAGGCTGCCGACAAAGTACCTGGTTCACGTGCTGCCGGCCCCGGCAACGCCGGGTGGCATCGGCCAAGTGATTGCGCGTGCAGCCTTCCTGTTTGCATCACAAAGCCCTTCCGCTATGCGCAAGGGCTTTGTCAACAATCTTCAGGGCACACGGGTGCCCTTTATAAACACTGGCGCGGATTCTAGCCGATTTCGCTGCCCTGTGCAGCCGGCTGTGCAGCCAGATGTGCGGCCAACCTTGCTTCGTCCAGGTGCCAGTGACAGATTTCCAGCTCGCCGTGCATCAGTACCGGCACCAGTTCGTTGAAGCGCTCTTCCAGCACCGGGTCGGCGTCGACATCCACCACGTCGATGGCGAAGCCATGCCGCTGCTGCCACGGCCGCAGCCGCGCCAGCATGTCGTGGCACAGGCTGCAATACTCGCGGAAGTACAGGGTCAGCGTGATCAAGATTTCACCTTTTCCGGTTTCAGTGCGATGAACAGCGGCTCGCCCTGGCGCAGGATGCGCAGTGCCACGCTGCCGCCGGCCGGCACTGCGTTGATGGCCTGCTGCAGCTGGCGCACGCTGCCCAGCTCCTCGCCGGCCACGCCTACCACCACGTCTCCAGCCTGCACACCGGCATCGGCCGCCGGCCCCTGCGCGGCGCGCACCAGCAGGCCGAACTTCACCCCCAGCTTCTGCAGCTGGGCCGGTGCCAGCTGCTGCACCGCCAGGCCGCTACGGTTGCTCATGCTCTCCTCGCCTTGCTGCTCCGGCGATTTGCCGCGATAGGCGCGCTCGGCGGTGCGCGGATCCTCCTCCTGCAGTTCGGCGGTCACCACGTTCAGCTTCTGCAGCTTGCGGTTGCGCCACACCTGCAGCTCGACCTTGCTACCGGGACGAATCCCTCCCAGCAGGCGCGGCAGGTCATCACTGCCGTCCAGCAGCTGGCCATCCAGCGCCAGCACCACGTCGCCGGACTTGAGGCCCGCCTTTTCCGCCGGGCCGTTCTTCTCCACCGAGGCAATCAGCGTGCCCTTGCTATCGTTCAGGCCAAAGGATGCGGCCAACGTCGGCGTCATCGGCTGCGACACCACGCCGATGCGGCTGCGGCTTACCTTGCCGTCCTTCTTCAGCTGCTCGGCCACCGTCAGCGCCACGTCCACCGGAATGGCGAAGGAAATGCCCATGAAGCCGCCGGAGCGGCTGTAGATCTGCGAATTGATGCCCACCACTTCGCCATTCAGGTTGAACAGCGGGCCACCGGAATTACCCGGATTGACCGCGGCGTCGGTCTGGATGAACGGCACATAGCTCTCGTCCGGCAGATGCCGGCCCTTAGCCGAGACGATGCCGGCGGTCACGGTGTTCTCGAAGCCGAACGGCGAGCCGATGGCCAGCACCCACTCACCCACCTTCAGCGCATCCGGCTTGCCCAGGCGCACAAACGGCAGGCCCTTGGCATCGATCTTCAGCAGCGCCACGTCGGTGCGCGCATCCGCGCCCACCACCTTGGCCTTGAACTCGCGGCGATCGCCCAGGGTGACGATCATCTCGTCGGCCTCGGCAATCACGTGCGCATTAGTCAGCACGTAGCCATCGGCAGACAGGATGAAACCGGAGCCCATGCCGCCGGTGCGGTACTCGCGCAGCTGCGGCGGGGCAAAGCGGCGGAAGAATTCGGCGAACGGATCGTTTTCCATACCCTGCGGCAATTCGCGCACCACCTGGCGCACGGTCTGCACGGTGCGGATGTTCACCACCGCCTTGCCCTGCTCTTCCACTAGCTGGGTGAAATCCGGCAGCGACGACAGCGGTGCGGCGAGGGAATGCGGGCTGGCCAGCAGTCCGGCCATCAGCATAGAGGCGGCAATCAGCTTCTTGAGCGGCATGTTCCGACAAACTCCATGGAAAGTTGGTGAGGAGAAACACGGCTGGCGACATGCGGCTGAAAGCGCACATCGCCGGCCAGACGGCGGCTGTAACCACGCACCGCCCACAGGGTCAGCAGCAAGGCCAGCGTGCCGCCGGCCACCGCCGCCGTCTCGCCGGCCGCTGCGGCCAACATGGCGCCGGCCAGCAGCGCCAGCAACGGCAGTGCGTACAGCAGCGCAGCACTGCGCAGCATGCCGGCTTCCGGCACCGCGATATTTACCTGCTCGCCCGGCAATACTCCCAACGGGTCCAGCACACGGAAGCGCGGCTGGCGCAGGCTGAACATGCGGGCAAGTTGCAGCGAACGGCAACCGTTGACCGGATCGCACTGGCCACAGGGCGAATGCGGGCGTGGCTCCACCCAGGCAAAACCGGGCTCCACCTGCAGAACCCGGGCTTCGGTTTCGATCATGTTATTTCTGGATCAGGCGGATATTCTTCAGCACCGTCTGCAGGCCGCTTTCCGGCAAGTCGCCGACCACGGTCAGCAGCTGCTCGCCCATGCGGCGGGACGCGACGCCGATGCCATTGGGCGCCACCACCACCGGGTGCTGCGGCACTTCGGCGTCGGAGGTTTCGACAAACAGCGACAGGCGGGCAAAGCCATCCGAGTACACATAATGCTGCACCGCCTGCTCGTGCCCCGGCAGCGGCCGGCTCATGTAGCGCACCAGGCGGAAACCGGCCGGCATGCCCTTCACCTCCAGCGGCGGCGTGGCGCTCGGCGTCGTCACCCCCGCCTTGCCCAGCGGCAGCGACTGCTTGTAGCGCGGTCGCAGCTTGCTCTTGTCGCGCTCGGCGCCCATGTCCAGCTCGGTGAAGGCAAACTGCTCGATCACCTCGCCGCGCACGCCATAGGTCACCGCCTTCAGCGGCAAAGCCGTGGTCGGATCGATGCACAAGCGCTGGCTGTAGCGCGAGTTGGCCTCGCGCGGCTTGAGCAGCAGCCACTGGCAATCGCGCTCCGCCACGCGGTCCATACCGCCGCGGCTGATACTGTAGGCCACCGCCAGTTCGGACGGCAGATCCGGCAACACCGCCGGGAACATCTTCATCGCACTCAGCTTGGCGGCGCTCAGCGATTTGGCGTCCGGCGCGTAGCAGGTCAGCTCATTGCCCTGGCGGACGATTTCGCGCGGCAGGCCGTCCAGCGATTCGCGCCGCTCGCGCAGCTGGCCGTCGTCATGGCTACGGTAAATACGGAAGGTTTCCAGCTCGCCCCCCAGCTGGTGGGTGTAGATGGCACTGAACGACAGCGACTGCCCCGCCACTGCGGCGCGGCGCAGCAGCGACCAGTCATCATCGGCCAGCGCCACCAGAGGCAGGGACAGCAACACACAGGCGGCAAGCCGACGCATCAACGCACCCCCTGGGCGGCAGGCTGAGTCAGGCCGACGCGCGTCAACCCTTCCCCGACGGCGCCATCCTGATGCGCGTCGAGATACGATTGACGACCGTCCGCCGCCACCTGCACCAGCGCCGCCGGTGCCGGTACTGCCTCGGCCACCAGCCCGGCATCCGCCGGCTGGCTCTGCCAGTTGTACCAGCCCACCACGCCGGCCAGCGCCACCGACGCGGCAACGGCAAAGCGGGCGGCCGGGCGCGAGGCCCGGCGCTGCAGCGGGCGCGGCGCCAGCACGGTCGGCTCTGCGGCCAACCTGTCGCTCACCTCGGCACGCACATCGACCGACAGCAGCGACGCACCGCGCATGGCATCACCGATCAGGTGAAACTCCTGCCAGGCAGTCTGCAGCTCGGCATCGCCAGCCAGGCGTTTAATGAGCGGCGCGGCGTCCTCGTCGGCCAGCTCCCCATCCATCAGGGCGGAAAGGTTTTCTTTCATCATCTGCTCACCATCTTTTGTTCTTTGCCGTATCCAGCAACGGACGCAACTCTGTCGCAATCGCTTCGCGTGCGCGGAAGATACGCGAGCGCACGGTGCCGATCGGACAATTCATTGCCTCGGCGATCTCCTCGTAACTGAGGCCCTCCATTTCGCGGAGGGAGATCGCCGTACGCAATTCTTCCGGCAGACGTTCGACGGCCGCATTGACCGCCGCCAAGATCTGCTGGTTCATCATTTCCGCCTCGGGCGTGTGGTAGTCCGGCACTTGCGAGGCCATGTCCAGCGTATCGCCGTCCTCGTCCTCGAACTCCGCACTCACCACTGGCCGCCGCCCGGCCGAGGTCAGAAAATTCTTGGCCGTATTGATGCCAATACGGTACAGCCAGGTATAAAACGCGCTTTCGCCACGAAACGATGGCAAGGCGCGGTAGGCCTTTACAAAGGCTTCCTGCGTCACGTCTTCAATGTCGGCGCTGTCGCGGATAAACCGCGACAGCAGCCGCGACAGACGGCGCTGATACTTGCTGACCAGCAAGTCGAACGCTCGTTTTTCGCCGCGCTGGGCACGCTCCACCAGTTGCTGATCGAGTTCTCGATCACTCATCGTTGTCATTCACTCCCTGATTCGCCCTGCTGTTCTTTGTTTGTTGCCGGCTTGCACCGGCGCAGGGCACAACTTATGACCGGAGGCCCTCCGCTTTAGTTCACACTGAAATGTGACATCACCCTGAATGGCGCATTGAACCACGGCAGCTGCGTGCCAAGCCAGCTTGTGACCACAGGTAACAAGCCCCACGACAAAAAGTCGGTTTCCAAAAAACCAAGCACTTGCTAGAATTTTGACCAATACCCCAGAACAAGGACAGGAGATCCCGATGACGACACCCGGCCAACGTTTCCGCGACGCAGTCGCCCAAGAAAAACCCCTGCAGGTAGTGGGCGCCGTCAACGCCTACGCCGCCCGCCTGGCCGAGCACAGCGGCTTCAAGGCGCTGTACCTGTCCGGCGGCGGCGTGGCCGCCTGCTCCTGCGGCATTCCCGACCTCGGCATCACCACGCTGGAAGACGTGCTGATCGACGTGCGTCGCATCACCGATGTGACCGAGCTGCCGCTCTTGGTAGACATCGATACCGGCTGGGGTGGCGCCTTCAATATCGCCCGCGCCATCCGCAGCCTGGAGAAGGCCGGCGCGGCCGCGGTGCATATCGAAGACCAGGTGCAGCAGAAGCGCTGCGGCCACCGCCCGAACAAGGCCATCGTCGGTCAGGACGAGATGGTGGATCGCGTCAAGGCCGCGGTGGACGCGCGCAAGGGTGATATGGTGATCATGGCCCGCACCGACGCGCTGGCGGTGGAAGGCCTGGATGCCGCCATCGAACGCGCGGTGGCCTGCGTGGAAGCCGGCGCCGATATGATCTTCCCGGAAGCCATGACCGATCTGGCGATGTACAAGCAGTTTGCCGAGGCAGTGAAGGTGCCGGTACTGGCCAACATCACCGAATTCGGCGCCACCCCGCTGTACACCACCCAAGAACTGGGCGAGCACGGCGTGAGCCTGGTGCTGTACCCGCTGTCCGCCTTCCGCGCCATGAGCAAGGCGGCGCTGGAAGTCTACGGCGCCATCCGCCAGGACGGCAGCCAGCAGAACGTGATCGGCAAGATGCAGACCCGCATGGAGCTGTACGACCACCTGGGCTATCACGATTACGAGCAGAAGCTGGACGCACTGTTTCGCCAGGAAAAATAAGCGATGACCGCGCCGCGCAACTTGCTGGCCGACATTCCGGCCGCGCTGCCACAGGAGCTGTTCGACACGCTGCTGAGTGGCAGGCGCGGTTTCCGTGTCGAGCGCATCGTGTCGCGCGGCCACGCCTCGCCGCCCGGCTACTGGTACGACCAGCCGCAGCATGAATGGGTGCTGCTGCTGGCCGGCCAGGCCGAGCTGGAATACGACGCGCCGGCGGCACGACAAACCCTGCACCCCGGCGACACGGTGCTGATCCCAGCACACCGCCGGCACCGCGTCGCTGCCACCGCAGCCGATAGCGACACCGTGTGGCTGGCGATCTTCCACGACGCCGACTGACCCGAACACAACACAACCCCAATCAACACCAGCAGCAGGAGAAGTAAAGATGAGCGAGACCCTCCAAGTGCTTCCCAAAGCCAAGAAATCCGTAGCCCTGTCCGGCGTGGCCGCCGGCAACACCGAGCTGTGCACCGTTGGCCGCAGCGGCAACGACCTGCACTACCGCGGCTACGACATTCTGGATCTGGCCGCGCACTGCGAATTCGAAGAAGTCGCCTACCTGCTGGTGCACGGCAAGCTGCCGAACCAGGCCGAACTGACCGGCTACAAGAAAAAACTGAAGAGCCTGCGCGGCCTGCCGGCAGCGGTGAAAGCCACGCTGGAAGCGCTGCCGGCGGCATCGCACCCGATGGACGTGATGCGCAGCGGCGTGTCCGCGCTGGGCTGCACGCTGCCGGAGAAGGATGACCACAACGCACCGGGTGCCCGCGACATCGCCGATCGTCTAATGGCCAGCCTGGGTTCGATGCTGCTGTACTGGTACCACTTCAGCCACAACGGCAAGCGTATCGAGGTGGAAACCGATGACGATTCCATCGGCGGCCACTTCCTGCACCTGCTGCACGGCCAACAGCCATCCGAGCAGTGGGTACGCGCCATGCATACCTCGCTCAACCTGTACGCCGAGCACGAGTTCAACGCTTCCACCTTCACCGCCCGCGTCATCGCCGGCACCGGTTCCGACATGTACAGCGCCATCACCGGCGCCATCGGCGCGCTGCGCGGCCCGAAACACGGCGGCGCCAACGAAGTGGCATTCGAAGTGCAGAAGCGCTACGAAACGCCGGACGAAGCCGAGGCCAACATCAAGGCCCGCGTCGAGCGCAAGGAAGTGGTAATCGGCTTTGGCCACCCGGTGTACACCATTAGCGACCCGCGCAACAAGGTCATCAAGGAAGTGGCGCGCGAACTGTCGCAGACCGCCGGCGACAGCAAGATGTTCGACATCGCCGCGCGTCTGGAAAGCGTGATGTGGGACATCAAGAAGATGTTCCCCAACCTAGACTGGTTTTCGGCCGTGAGCTACCACATGATGGGCGTGCCGACCGCCATGTTCACCCCGCTGTTCGTGATTGCCCGCACCAGCGGCTGGAGCGCGCACGTGATCGAGCAGCGCATCGACGGCAAGATCATCCGCCCGTCGGCCAACTACACCGGCCCGGAAGACCAGACCTTCGTACCGCTGGCCCAGCGCTGAGAGAACCTAGACAGCGCACCAGCCAGCAGGCCACGTCCGCGTGGCCCAACAACAATAAACTGCACCGGCACCTTGCGGCCAACGTTGGCCGCAAGGTGATCAGCAACCTCACCCTCGTGCCCATGCCATGAACAGCCAATACCGCAAAGCCCTGCCCGGCACCGCCCTCGACTACTTCGACGCCCGTGCCGCCGTTGACGCCCTCAAACCCGGCGCCTGGGCCGGCCTGCCCTACACCGCCCGCGTACACGCCGAGAACATCGTGCGCCGCGCCGACCCGGCCATCATCAACGACTGCCTGCTGCAGCTGATCGAGCGCAAGCGCGAGCGCGATTTCCCGTGGTTCCCGGCGCGCGTGGTGTGCCACGACATCCTCGGCCAGACCGCGCTGGTGGACCTGGCCGGCCTGCGTGACGCCATTGCCGACCAGGGCGGCGACCCGGCCAAAGTGAATCCTGTCGTTCCGGTGCAGCTGATCGTCGACCACTCGCTGGCAGTGGAATGCGGCGGTTTCGACCCGGATGCGTTCCAGAAGAACCGCGACATCGAAGATCGCCGCAACGAAGACCGCTTCCACTTTATCGAGTGGACCAAGACCGCGTTCGACAACGTGGACGTGATCCCGGCCGGCAACGGCATCATGCACCAGATCAACCTGGAGAAAATGTCGCCGGTGATTCACGCCGAGCACGGCGTGGCCTACCCGGACACCTGCGTCGGCACCGACAGCCACACCCCACACGTGGACGCGCTGGGGGTGATCGCGGTGGGCGTGGGCGGCCTGGAAGCGGAGAACGTGATGCTGGGCCGCGCCTCGTGGATGCGGCTGCCGGACATCGTCGGCGTGGAGTTGAGCGGCAAGCGCCAGCCCGGCATCACCGCCACCGACGTGGTATTGGCACTCACCGAATTCCTGCGCAAGGAAAAGGTAGTCGGTGCCTACCTGGAATTCTATGGTGCCGGCGCCGCCAGCCTGACCATCGGCGACCGCGCGACGATTTCCAATATGGCCCCGGAATACGGCGCCACCGCCGCCATGTTCGCCATCGACGGCCAGACGCTGGACTACCTGCGCCTGACTGGCCGCAGCGACGAGCAGGTAAAGCTGGTGGGAACCTACGCCAGGGAAGCCGGCCTGTGGGCCGACAGCCTGCGCGAGGTGCAGTACGAGCGTGTGCTGCGCTTTGACCTGTCCAGCGTTACCCGCAACATGGCCGGCCCGTCCAACCCGCACAAGCGCCTGCCGACCTCCGCCTTGGCCGAGCGCGGCATTGCGGCCAACCTTGCCGCCGCCCGCGAGCAGGAAGCACAGGGCCAGATGCCGGATGGCGCGGTAATCATCGCCGCCATCACCAGCTGCACCAATACGTCGAACCCGCGCAACGTGATCGCCGCCGGCCTGCTGGCGCGCAATGCCCGCAAGCTCGGCCTCACCCGCAAGCCGTGGGTGAAGACCTCGCTGGCCCCTGGCTCCAAGGTAGTGAAGCTGTACCTGGAAGAGGCCGGTCTGCTGGACGATCTGGAAGCACTGGGCTTCGGCATCGTCGCCTACGCCTGCACCTCCTGTAACGGCATGTCCGGCGCGCTGGACCCGAAAATCCAGCAGGAAATCATTGATCGCGACCTGTATGCCACCGCGGTGCTGTCCGGCAACCGTAACTTCGACGGCCGCATCCACCCGTATGCCAAGCAGGCCTTCCTGGCCTCGCCGCCGCTGGTGGTGGCCTACGCCATCGCCGGCACCGTGCGCTTCGATATCGAGCAGGACGTGCTGACCGTGGTGGACGGCAAGGAAGTCCGCCTCAAGGACATCTGGCCGAGCGACGAGGAAATCGACGCCATCGTGGCGCGCGCGGTGAAGCCGGAGCAGTTCAACCGCGTCTACATCCCGATGTTCGAGAAGCACGCTACCGAGAAAGCCGCCTCGCCACTGTACGACTGGCGCGAGATGTCCACCTACATCCGCCGCCCGCCGTACTGGGAAGGCGCGCTGGCCGGGGAGCGCACGCTCAAGGGCATGCGCCCGCTGGCGCTGCTGCCGGACAACATCACCACCGACCACCTGTCGCCGTCCAACGCCATCCTGATGAACTCGGCGGCTGGCGAATACCTGCACAAGATGGGCTTGCCGGAGGAGGACTTCAACTCCTACGCCACCCACCGCGGCGACCACCTCACCGCGCAGCGCGCCACCTTCGCCAACCCGCAGCTGGTGAACGAAATGGCGGTGGTGGACGGCGAAGTGCAGAAAGGCTCGCTGGCGCGCGTGGAACCGGAAGGCAAGGTGATGCGCATGTGGGAAGCGATCGAAACCTATATGAACCGCAAGCAGCCGCTGATCATCGTGGCCGGCGCCGACTACGGCCAGGGCAGTTCGCGTGACTGGGCCGCCAAGGGCGTGCGTCTGGCCGGGGTGGAGGCGATCGTGGCCGAAGGCTTCGAGCGCATCCACCGCACCAACCTGATCGGCATGGGCGTGCTGCCGCTGGAGTTCCAGCCGGGCACCACCCGCAAGACGCTGGGCCTCGACGGCACCGAAACCTACGATGTGCAGGGCAAGCTCACCCCGCGTGCCGAGCTGACGCTGGTCATCCACCGTCGCAACGGTGACAGCCTGACCGTGCCGGTGACCTGCCGTCTGGACTCGGACGAGGAAGTGTCGGTGTACGCAGCCGGCGGCGTGCTGCAGCGCTTTGCCAAGGACTTCCTAGAGTCGGCGCAGACGGCGTAAGGCGGCCATGCGCGAGCGGCGGCTGTTGTTAATGGCCAGACCCCAGCCGGAGGTGTTGGCAGCCATGGTGCAGGAAGTCAGCCAGCACCGGCTGCACACCCAGCTGGGGGCCGCGCTGTTCGCGCCGGAGAACTGGCACCAGTCGCTGTCCGGCCCTTACCGCGATGAGCCAGGGCGCTACGAGCAGCTGCTGCAAGCCGGCAGCCGGATCGCCGCGAACTGCTGCGTGCTGACGCTGAATCGCATCAGCAGTCTGCCCGCTACGGCGCGCGGGATACATTGGGCGTTCCGGGCGCGCGGCCAACCGCAGGGTTTCCGCGAGTTGCTGCGCGCCGTTCGCACCGCCCTGAGTGCCGCAGGGGTGAATGAAGAACACGCGCACAGCCCGCACGTCACCATCAGCTACCGGGCGCCAATGCCGTTATCGACAAGGGTGATCACCCCCATCGACTGGAGCATCGACGAAGTCCAGCTGGTGCTTGCCGGCGACAGCCAGCCGTACCACTACCGCACGCTGGAGCGCTGGCCACTGGCCACACCCGGCTACCCGTATGCGCAGCTGCGGCTGTTATAGCGCAAGCGCAAAACAGACAGACCGCCCTTGCCGCAAGCAGGGAAACCCAAACAAGGAACAGGCCAGACATGTCCCATCTGCCACAAATCAAAATCCCCGCCACCTATATCCGTGGCGGCACCAGCAAGGGCGTGTTCTTCCGCCTGCAGGACCTGCCCGCCAGCTGCCAGCAGCCCGGCGCGGCGCGCGATGCGCTGTTCATGCGCGTGATCGGCAGCCCGGACCCCTACTCCGCCCACATCGACGGCATGGGCGGCGCCACCTCCAGCACCAGCAAGTGCGTGATCCTGTCGCAAAGCACGCAGCCCGAGCACGACGTGGACTACCTGTACGGCCAGGTGGCCATCGACAAGGCCTTCGTCGACTGGAGCGGCAACTGCGGCAACCTGTCCGCCGCCGCCGGCGCCTTCGCCATCCACGCCGGCCTGGTGGACCCGGCGCGCATCCCGCACAACGGCGTGTGCGTGGTGCGCATCTGGCAGGCCAATATCCACAAGACCATCATCGCCCACGTGCCCATCAGCAACGGCCAGGTACAGGAAACCGGCGATTTCGAGCTGGACGGCGTCACCTTCCCGGCCGCCGAGATCGTGCTGGAGTTCCTCGACCCGTCCGATGACGGTGACGAAGGCGGCGCCATGTTCCCCACCGGCAAGCTGGTGGACCAGCTGGAGGTTCCCGGTGTCGGCACCTTCCCGGCCACCATGATCAGTGCCGGCATCCCCACCATATTCGTCAACGCCACCGACATCGGCTACAGCGGCACCGAGCTGCGCGACGCCATCAACAGCGACCCGGCGGCGCTGGCGCGCTTCGAGGCCATCCGTGTGGCCGGCGCGCTGCGCATGGGGCTGATCAAGCACCCGGAAGAAGCCGCCACCCGCCAGCACACGCCGAAGATCGCCTTCGTGGCGCCGCCGGCCGACTACACCGCCTCCAGCGGCAAGCAGATCCAGGCCGGCGACATCGACCTGCTGGTGCGGGCGCTGTCGATGGGCAAGTTGCACCACGCGATGATGGGCACCGCCGCGGTGGCCATCGGCACCGCCGCTGCCATTCCCGGCACGCTGGTGAACCTGGCGGCCGGCGGCGGCTCACGCAGCGCGGTGCGCTTCGGCCACCCGTCCGGCACCCTGCGCGTGGGCGCCGAGGCGGTGCTGGAGAACGGCCAGTGGCGCGTGACCAAGGCGATCATGAGCCGCAGCGCCCGCGTGCTGATGGAAGGCTGGGTGCGGGTGCCGGGCGACGCGTTCTAGAGCGGCAGCCACCGCCCAAAACCTTGCGGCCAACCTGCTAACAGGTTGGCCGCAAGGTTTTTCTGCTCCGGACCGCGCGGGCCGGCGCCGGCCAATGTGGCAAAGCCGATACACGGCAGACAAATCCGCGCACTCTCCGGCGGCGACAATGGGGCGACTCACCCGAAGAGCGCCCATGTCCCGATTCCGCCTCTGGCAACGGCTGCTGTGCCTGCTGCTTGCCCTGCCGCTACCCGTCCGTGCCGAAGGCCCGCTCGCCAGTTTTTTCTGCGTGGTGCAGTCGGTGGAATCCGCCAGCGGCTTCAGCTGCCAGCGCCACCGCTCGCTGCCCGGCAGCGACTACGGCCTGCCCAGCAGCGTGCGGGTGAGCCTGCTGGGCTACCAGCCGCCGCCGGACAACCACCCGCTGGCCGCCCAGGCGCACACTGCGCTCGGCAATATCCTGCTGTACCAGCAAGTGCGGGTGGATGTGTTTGCCGTGGACAAGCACGGCCGGGATCTGGGGCGGGTGCGGCTGTACAAGGCGGATGTCACCGAGGCGCTGCTCAGGCGCGGGCTGGGCCGCGTGGACCGGGCGCAATTCGGCGCCTATTACTATGTGCCGTTCGAACGCGAGGCGCAGAGCCAGGGCAAGGGCATCTGGTCGTCGCCGCGGCGCAGCCGGCTGTAACGCCGCTCAGCTTTCCACCCGGTTGCGGCCATTCATCTTGGCCTGGTACAGCAGGGCATCCGCCCGCTTCAGCCAGTCATCCATGCATTCGCCCGGCTGCCACACGGCCAGCCCCAGGCTGGCGGTGATCAGCAGCCGGCGGCCGTCGGCCAGCCGCAGCGAGGTGGCGATGGCTTCGCGCAGCCGTTCGGCCACCTGGCGCGCGTGCTCGCCGCCGATGTCCGGCAGCACCACCACGAACTCCTCGCCGCCATAGCGCACCACCCAGTCGATGTCGTTGCGCAGCTGGCTGCGCAGCCGCGATGCGGCTTCGCGCAGCACTTCGTCGCCGATCAGGTGGCCGTACTCATCGTTGATCTGCTTGAAGTGGTCGATGTCGCAGAACACCAGCGCCAAAGGTTGGCCGCTGCGCTGCGCGCGGGTGGTTTCCTGCGGCAGCCGCTCGCTGAGAAAGGCACGGTTGTAGCAGCCGGTCAGCGTGTCGTGGGTCAGCAGCGCGCGAATCTCCGCCAGCGCGTTTTCCAGCTGCTGGGTGCGCTCCTCCACCTGCTGGTCCAGCGAGTCGATGTGCTCGGTCAGCGCGTTCTGCAGGGTGACGAAGCCGGCCGCCACCAGGTCGATTTCGTCCTGCGTGGCGCGCGGCCCGCGCTGCAGCCGCAGCGGCGCCGTCAGCGTGTGCGGCCCCAGCCGGCCGGCGAAGGCCGCCATCGCGCGCATCGGCCGCTCCAGGTCGCGTCGCAGCACATACACCACCAGCGCGCAGATCAGCCCGGTCAGCAGCAGATAGCCCAGCGACATGCCGGCCAGCGACAGCGCCACCTGCTGGTAGATGTAACCGTCCTTCACCACGATCAGCAGCTCGCCCAGCGGCTTGCCGCCACCTGCGGGCATCGGGATGACGAAGCGCGACACCTGGTTGCGGTACAGCAGCGAGGCATCGCCGGCCTCGAACATCTGCCCGGTCACCACGTTGACGCGCACAAAGCCCACCCCCGGCCGCGCGGCGATCACCGCCAGCTGGCGCTGCACCACCTCCGGCTCGATATCCCATAACGCCACCGACAGCAGCGGCACGTTGCTGGCGGCCACATACTGGATATTGCCCAGCAGCTGCTGCTGCACCGAATGGTAGATCCACACCCCCTGCACGGCGCTGAACAGCAGGGTGCAGCCCAGCGCCAGCCAGGCCAGGCGACGGATCAGCGCAACGGCGAGCGGACGGAAATTACGCGGCAAAATACGTCTTTCTTACTTGAGCAGTTGCTGGAAACCAAAGTCGTAGCGCTTCAGCCGCGGGTTGAGCGCCTTGCTGTAGCGGCGAAAATCCACGCGCGAAAAATCCAGCGCGCCGTAGTAGCGCATGAAGCGCTCGGCGCGAGCGGCGTTGAACAGCGTGAACATCGGCCGGTCCAGCTCCAGCCCTTCCGCGGCGAAATCGACGCCGCGCTGGTAGTCGTACAGCATCACCAGCGCCCAGGCGCCGGCAATGAAATGGCCGCCGGACAGCGCCGCCAGATTGCCGTCGCGCAGGGCCTGCATCGCCTCGGCCGAGGTATTGATGCCGCTGAACAGCGCGTCCTTGCCGGGTTGGCCGCCGCGCTTGCGCCAGCTGTCCATGGCGCCGAACGCCATCAGATCGTTGCCGGCCCACACCATGCGCGCCTGCGGGTAGCGCTGGTACAGCCACTCGCTCTGCTCGGCGCCGCGCTCGCGGTTCCAGGCGGCGTACACCTGCTGCACCAGCTCCACGTCGCCGGCCTCGGCCACCGCGCGGCGCAGGCCGCTGTCACGCAGGATGGAGGTGGGGGTGGAGCGGTCGCCGCCGATGGCGATCAGCTGCAGCTTGCCGTTCACCCGCGGCAGACCGGCCCTGCGCCCCTGGCGGATCAGCGCCTGCGCCGACTGGTAGCCGGCATCCTCGGCATGCGGCTCCAGCGAGCCCAGCCACAGTTTGTACTGCCCGCGCGGCGGCCCCAGCGGCTCCGCCCCCTTGTCGTCGCCGCGACCGCTGAAGGCCAGGAAAGTACGGATGCCGGCGCCGTCGAACAGCTTGAGCATCTCCGGCGCGGTGGCGTAATCATTGGAGAACAGCACGTAGTCCGGGCGCTGCGGCTTGGGGCGGGCAATGATCTGGCGGGCGAACTCCAGCGCGCGCGGGTGGTTGCGCTCGGCGTACAACACCTCCAGCTGGATGCCCAGGTCATCGGCCGCCGCCTGCATCGCGCGGCTGGCGGTCAGCCAGTAGACCTCGTCATGCTTGCCGGGGTTGATGAAGGTAACCGACATGGCCTGGGCCAGGCCGCACAGCAGCAGGCTGCAGACCAGCAGAAGCAGGTGTCGCATGGTGTTCTCGCAATATTTTAAATTCTTGTTTAATGCCAAACGGCACAATCCGCGGATTGTGCCGTCATAACAGCGCTCTCCGGCTGTAATTTTAAACAAACCGGCAAAGAAACCCTAGTGCAAACTGCGGCGCTACAGCCGCGCCAGCCGCTGCTGCAGCGCCGCCGCCTCCTGCCGCAGCAGCGCGACGAAGCGTGCGGCCAACGGTGTCGACGGGCGGAACTGCGGCAGCAGCACACTGACGGCAAACGGCACCGACACCGCGAAGCGCCGCAGCTGCAGCCCCTGCCCGGCCATGGCCAGCGCGGTGAGCGGGTTGACGATGGCCACCCCCAGCCCCTCGCGCACCAGCGCACACACCGACACCGCGCTGTGCGTCTCCCACACCAGCTGCCGCGCCACGCCGGCGGCGGCGAACACCGCGTCCAGCTGCAGGCGGTAGGCATCCTGCGGCGACAGGCTCACAAAAGGCTGGCCGGCGAAATCCTGCGGCGTCAGCACCGCGCGGGCCAGCAGCGGGTGGCCGTCCGGCAGCACGCATACCTCGTCGGCACTGAGCAGCGGCGTGAGCGTGGTGCCCGGCGGCGCTTCCACCGACTCGGTGAGGCCGAGGTCGAAACGCTGCGCCGACAGCCACTCCTCCAGCAACGGCGACTCCTGCGGCGTGATCGCCACCCGCACCATGCCGGCCTCCGCGTGCAGGCGGCGGCACACCGCCGGCAGCAGCGCGTGGGCGAAGGCCGGCAGGCAGGCCACCGCCAGCTGGCCACCGTCCGGCCGCGCCAGGTTGGCCGCAGCCTCCACGATGCGCTCCAGGCCGATATAGGAACGCTGCACCTCCTCGTACAGCGCCAGCGCCGGCGCGGTGGGCAACAAGCGGCCCTTGATGCGGTCGAACAGCCCGTAGCCCAGCAGCTGCTCCAGCCGCGCCAGCTCGCGGCTGACGGTGGGCTGCGAGGTATGCAGCAGCGCCGCGGCGGCGGTAACGCTGCCGCTGGTCATCACCGCGCGGAACACCTCGATGTGCCGGTGGCTGATGTTCATGGCTACTCCATATCAAAATTGAATCGACAGGCAAAATATTAGCATTTTACTGAATCACCAGCCGCCCGCATGATGCAGGGCAACAGACACCAGATCAGGATAAAAAGCATGCAGACTCCGGACACCGCCCGCCTCACCGCGCTGGCCCAGCACTACGGCACCCCGCTGTGGACCTACGACGCCGCGGTGATCCGCGAGCGCATCGCCGCGCTGCGCCAGTTCGACACCATCCGCTTCGCGCAGAAGGCATGCAGCAATGTGCACATCCTGCGGCTGATGCGCGAGCAGGGGGTGAAGGTGGATGCGGTGTCGCGCGGCGAGATCCTGCGCGCGCTGGCCGCCGGCTACGACGCTGCCGGCGAGCCGTCCGGTATCGTGTTCACCGCCGACCTGATCGACCGCCCCACCCTGGCGCTGGTGGTGGAACACGGCATTCCGGTGAATGCCGGCTCCATCGACATGCTGCACCAGCTGGGTGCAGCCTCGCCCGGCCACCGCGTATGGCTGCGCATCAACCCCGGCTTCGGCCACGGCCACAGCAACAAGACCAACACCGGCGGCGAGCACAGCAAGCACGGCATCTGGCACAGCGACCTGCCGGCGGCACTGGATGTGATCCGCCAGCACGGCCTGCAGCTGGTGGGCCTGCACATGCACATCGGCTCCGGCGTGGACTACAGCCACCTGCAGGAAGTGTGCGGCGCCATGGTGGACCTGGTGCAACTGGTGAAAAACGCCGGCCACGACCTGCACGCCATCTCCGCCGGCGGCGGGCTGTCGATTCCCTACCGCGACGGCGACGCCACGGTGGACACCGGCCACTACTTCGGGCTGTGGGACGCCGCGCGCCAGCAGGCCGCTGCGCTGATCGGCCACCCGCTGGCGCTGGAGATCGAGCCGGGCCGCTACCTGGTGGCCGAATCCGGCAACCTGCTGGCCGAGGTGCGCGCCACCAAGGACGTTGGCCGCAACCACTTCGTGCTGGTGGACGCCGGCTTCAACGAGCTGATGCGCCCGTCGATGTACGGCAGCTACCACCACATCAGCGTGGTGCCGCAGAACGGCGTGCAGCAGGCGGAGAAAGACTGCGTGGTGGCCGGCCCGTTGTGCGAATCCGGCGACGTATTCACCCAGGGCGATGGCGGCGTGGTGCTGCCGCGGCCGCTGCCGGCGGCCAACGTGGGCGACCTGCTGATCTTCCACGATACCGGCGCCTACGGTGCGTCGATGTCCAGCAACTACAACACCCGCCCGCTGATCGCCGAGGTGCTGGTGGACGGCGACGCCGACCGCCTGATCCGCCGCCGCCAGACGGTGGAAGAACTGCTGGCGCTGGAGCTGCAGTAACGCTCCCGCCGCTGTGCCAAAGGCCACGCTGCTGCGTGGCCTTTTTGTTGCCATTTGCCGCCAACGTTGTGCGGGTATGGCCTGCGGCCAACCCGCCCTACGGCGCGTCAGCATTTGCCACAGATCAACCCACCCCGCCCCCAAGACTTGAGTAGCTCCCACTGCGGCACTATATCCATGGCAAGCGGCTCTAAACCGCTATAACCCACTGATGAACAAGGAGAAGCCATGAACATCCTGCCCTCCCGCAGCGGCCTGCTCGACGAACTGTTCCGTGATTTCACCAGCCCCGGCTTTTTCATCCGGCCGCTGCACGGCGACACCCTGCCGTCGCAGATCAAGCTGGACGTGAGCGAGTCCGACAGCGGCTACACCGTGCTGGCCGAGGTTCCGGGTGTCAGCAAGGACGACATCCAGGTGGAAATCGACGGCCCGCAGATCACCATCAAGGCGGAAGTGAAACAGTTCGACAGCCAGGACAAGGACGAACGCACGCTGCGCAGCGAACGCTACTACGGCATGGTGTCGCGCAGCTTCCAGCTGCCGGCCGACATCGACCGCGAACTGGCCAGCGCCAGGTATGAAAACGGCGTGCTGACGCTCACCCTGCCCAAGCGCCGCGGCAGCGCCGGCGGCACCCGGCTGCAGATAGACTGAGCCAGCCGCCCCGCCGCCTTCCAGCAACAGGCCCGGCCACTGCGCCGGGCCTGCTCATTGCCCCATCGCCGGCAGCAGATGCGGGCGGATCACCTCGTCCAGCCAGTTCATGAACAGCTGCACCCGCCGTGGCTGGTGGCGGCGGTTGGCGTACAGCAGGCTCACCGGCATCGGCGCCGCCTGCCACGGCGGCAGCACCTCGCACAGCTGGCCGGCGGCCAACGCTGCCGCCACCGCCATGCGCGGTAGCTGGATGATGCCGAGGCCGGCCAGACAGGCCGCGAGATAAGCGTCGGCGCTATTCACCACCAGCTGGCCGGCCACCGCCACAAAGCAGCGCTGCCCGGCCGCATCCAGGTATTCGAAGCCGTCCGGCTTGCCGCCCAGCTGTGGCAGGTAATGCACCAGCCGGTGGCTGGCCAGATCGTCCGGCGTCTGCGGCGTGCCATGTGCCGCCAGGTAGGCCGGGCTGGCGCAGTTCACCAGCTCGAAGCGCCCCAACGGCCGGCAGATCAGGCTGGCGTCGCGCACCTCGCCCACCCGCACCACGCAGTCGAAGCCTTCACGCACCAGGTCCACGCGGCGGTCGGTGCTGGACAGCTCCAGCTGCAGGCCAGGGTGGGCGGCGAGAAAGTCCGGCAGCCGCGGCAGCACCATATTGCGGGCGATGCCGCTGGACATATCCACCCGCAGCCGGCCGCTGACCGCCGCCTGCTGTTGCTGGAACAGCGCACCCAGCTCGTCGAAATCCGCCAGCAGATCGCGGCTGCGCTCCAGAAACAGCTGCCCGTCCTGGGTCAGCTGCACCCGCCGCGTGGTGCGATGCAGCAGCCGGGTGCCCAGCCGGTTTTCCAGCTGCTGCACCGCGTCCGATACCGTGGCGCGCGGCAGGCCCAGGCTTTCGCTGGCGCGCACGAAGCTGCCCAGCTCCGCCACCCGCAGGAATACGCGCATCGTGTCCAGTTGCTCCATACCCCGCCCCATTGTCCGGATGATGCGCACAGTCTAACCAGAATCACCCGGTTTATCGCGCCGGATGCCGGCAATAGACTGCACAGCATGACGGCAGCCGCCGTTTCCCTACCGCCAGCAGGAGACTCATCATGCGCAAGATCGCCATCATCACCGGGGCCAGCCGTGGCCTGGGCCGCAACACTGCCCTGAAACTGGCCGCCCGCCACATCGACATCATCTTCACCTACCACAGCAACCTTGCCGCCGCCGACGAGGTGGTGGCCGCCATCGAGGCGCTGGGTGGCAAGGCACTGGCGCTGCAGCTGGACGTGGGCCAGGTGGCCAGCCATGCCGGCTTTGCCGACGCGGTGCGCGCCGCACTGCGCGAGCACTGGCAGCGCGACAGTTTCGATTTTCTGGTCAACAACGCCGGCATGGGGGTGCATGCCGCCTTTGCCGATACCAGCGAGGCGCAGTTCGACCTGCTGCTGAACACCCACTTCAAGGGCATGTTCTTCCTCACCCAGGCGCTGCTGCCGCTGCTGGCGGACGGCGGCCGCATCGTGAACCTGTCCAGCGGCCTGGCCCGCTTCGCACTGCCGGGTTATGCCGCCTATGCGGCGATGAAGGGTGCGGTAGAGGTGCTGACCCGCTACCTGGCCAAGGAGCTGGGGCCGCGCGGCATTGCCGTCAACACCATCGCCCCCGGCGCCATCGCCACCGATTTCGGCGGCGGCACGGTGCGCGACAACCCGGAGGTGAACCGCTTCGTGGCCAGCCAGACCGCGCTGGGGCGGGTGGGCGAGGCGGACGACATCGGCGGCGCCATCGCCGCGCTGCTGTCGGACGACAACCGCTGGGTGAACGCGCAGCGCATCGAGGTGTCCGGCGGCATGATGCTGTAACGCGCAAAGGTTGGCCGCAGGCTTGCGGCCAACCTTTGGTGCCGTCACCCGGCCTTGCCCGCTGCCTTGCCGGGAATGCAGCGGCAGGACGCCGTACTGAGGTATTGCTGCTGGCAGCCCCTGCCGGTGTGCAATATGCCGGTACGGGCTTGCCCGGCAGGCCGCGGCCAACTGTCCCGGCGGACAGGAAACTATTACCCGGCGTGACAATAAACCAACTTAATATCTGCTAAATTGCCACCCTGACTGTCCGCCATAGCCACCATGCCGTTCCGCCTGTCCCGCAGCATGCTCACCCCGCTGATCATCGCCACCGCCCTGTTCATGGAAAACATGGACGCCACGGTGATTGCCACCTCGCTGCCGGCCATCGCCGTCGATCTGGGCGTCGACCCGATCGCCCTCAAGCTGGCGCTCACCTCCTATCTGGTCAGCCTGGCGGTGTTCATTCCGCTCAGCGGCTGGATGGCCGACCGCTTCGGCGCCCGCCGCATTTTCCGCGCCGCCATCGTGGTGTTCAGCGCCGGCTCGCTGCTGTGCGCCGCCAGCGGCAGCCTGGCCGGCTTTGTGCTGGCGCGTTTCATCCAGGGTATCGGCGGGGCGATGATGGTGCCGGTGGGCAAGCTGGTGATCCTGCGCACCACCGAGAAAAGCCAGCTGGTGCGGGCGATGAGCTACCTCACCATTCCGGCGCTGCTGGGCCCGGTGGTGGGGCCGCCGCTAGGCGGCTTCATCAGCACCTATTTTCACTGGCGCTGGATTTTCCTGATCAATCTGCCCATCGGCCTGTTGGGGCTGCTGCTGGCCGGCCGCTATATCGCCAACCTGCGCGACGACAAGGTGCCGCCGCTGGATGGCCGCGGCTTCGTGCTGGTAGGGCTGGGGCTGTCGCTGGCGATGCTGGGGCTGGCCAGCGAAGGCAAGCACCTGCTGTCGGCCGGCGTTTCCACCACGCTCACCCTGCTGGGCCTGCTGCTGCTGGCGCTGTACCCGTGGCATGCGCGCCGCCGCCCCCACCCGCTGCTGGACCTGTCGCTGCTGCGGCTGCCCACCTTTCACGTCAGCATTGTCGGCGGCTTCCTGTTTCGCGCCGGCATGGGCTCCACCCCGTTCCTGCTGCCGCTGATGCTGCAGCTGGGCTTCGGCCTGACGCCGTTCCAGTCCGGGCTGCTTACCTGCTCCACCGCGCTGGGCGCCATGTTCATGAAGACCATCGTCAGCCGCATCCTGCAGCGCTTCGGCTTTCGCCGCGTGCTGCTGGTGAACAGCGTGCTGTGCGGGCTGTCGTTTGCCGGCTATGGCCTGTTCGATGCCCACAGCCCACACTGGCTGATGCTGGCCACCTTCCTGCTGGGCGGCTGCCTGCGCTCGCTGCAGTTCACCAGCCTGAACGCCATCGGCTTTGCCGACATCGGCCCCGCCGGCATGAGCCATGCCTCGACGCTGTCCAGCGTGGCGATGCAGCTGGCATCCGGCGTGGGGGTAACGTTGGCCGCATTCGCGCTGCAGGGCGTGGCGCAGTGGCAGGGCCACGCCACGCTACAGGCCAGCGATTTCTCCTGGGCGTTCCTGCTCATGGGCCTGCTGGCGATGCTGTCCACGCTGCAGTTCCGCCGCCTGCACCCGCATGCCGGTGCCGCCCTGGCGCGCCCGGCGACCAACGAGGGCTGAGCGCTAGGGCAGCGGCAACCGGCTGCCGGCCTTGATCTCGCGCAGCGCCAGGCTGGAGTGGATGGCCGACACCCCCGGCAGCCGGCGCAGCACCTGCTCGACAAACTGGCTGTAGTCGTCCAGCGACTGCGCCACCACCTGCAGCAGGTAGTCGGCATCGCCGGTGATCTTGTGACAGCTCAGCACCTGCGGCTGCGCCAGCATCGCCGCCTCGAACTGGTTAGGCAGCTCGCCGCCGTGCGCGCCGAAACTTACCTGCACGAAGGCCAGCACATCCAGCCCCAGCTTGCGCCGGTCCAGATTGGCCTGGTAGCCGGTGATGTAGCCGTCGTCCTCCAGCCGCTTCAGCCGCCGCCAGCACGGCGTTACGCTCAGCGACAGCTGTTCCGCCAGCTTGGGGTTGGACAGCGTGCCGTCCTGCTGCAGCAGGCGCAGAATAGTGCGATCCGTGGCGTCCAGTTCGTTTCTTGGTTTATTCATACTCATTTTTGCCACTCAAAGAGTCTATTCCTATCGCAGCATAGCGAATGGCGCGCGATTAAAGCAAAGTAAATCCCGTGCCGCCGCCACATACTGATTGCCGTCACCTACCCCTGTACGGCACCGCCTCATGCTTACCATCTACAGCAATGCCCACCGTCTGCACCACGCCACCGAGCTGAAGGATGGCGTCCTGAAACCCTGTTTCGAGATGCCGAGCCGCGCCGACACCATTCTGGCGCGGGTACAGGCCGTCGGCCTCGGCGAGGTCATCGCCCCGCGCGAGTTCGGCAGCGCCAGCTATGCCCGCGTGCACAGCGAACGCTATGTGCGCTTTCTGGAACAGGCGTGGCACGAATGGCAGGCGCTGGGCCGCCAGCACGACGCGCTGCCGCTGATCTGGCCGGTGCGCGACCTGCGCAGCGATATCGAGCCGCAGCATATCGATGGCAAGCTGGGCTTCTACGCCATGGATGCCGGCGTGGCGATTACCGCCGGCACCTGGCAGGCGGTGAAGAGCAGCGCCGACCTGGCGCTGACCGGCATGGCGGCGCTGCTGCAGGGCACACCCAGCGCCTTCGCGCTGTGCCGCCCGCCCGGCCACCACGCCGCCGCCGAATACATGGGCGGCTACTGCTACCTGAACAACGCCGCCATTGCCGCCCAGCACGCGCTGGACAACGGCGCCAAACGGGTGGCGGTGCTGGACGTGGACTACCACCACGGCAACGGTACGCAGAGCATCTTCTATGACCGCGCCGACGTACTGTTCAGCTCGCTGCATGGCGACCCACGGGACTCCTACCCCTACTTCCTCGGCCACCGCGACGAGACCGGCGCCGGCGCCGGCCTGGGCTTCAACCACAACTACCCGCTGCCGCACGGCACCGGCTGGGACGGCTACGCGGCGGCGCTGCAGCACGCCTGCGACGCCATCGCCGCCTACGCGCCGGACGTGGTGGTGATCTCGCTGGGGGTGGATACCTTCAAGGACGACCCGATCAGCCACTTCCAGCTGGAAAGCGCCGACTTCCTCAAGATCGGCCAGACCATCGCCGGCATCGGCCGCCCCACCCTGTTCGTGATGGAAGGCGGCTACATGGTGGACGACATCGGCGTCAACGCGGTGAACGTGCTGCGTGGCTTCGAGGGCCAGCGCTGACGCGCCTCAGGCCGCCGTTTGCAATCAAGCGTTTCCCCCACCGCCGGGCCGCAGCAGAAACCGCGCGCATAGACGCCGCCTGCGGCCGGTACCACGGCAACCCCGTTCTACAGCCAGGAAATCATATGAGAAACTTTGCGCAACTGAGTCTTTTCGCCGCTGCGGCGCTCTCCCTCGCCGCCTGCGGCCAACAGCAGGCGGCCAGCGCCGCCGCGGACGGCGTCGAAACCATCAAGATCGGCCAGGTGTCGCCTCTGACCGGCCCGATCTCGCACCTGGGCAAGGATGTCGAATTCGGCGCCAAGCTGGCGATCGACGACCTCAACGCCACAGGCGTGGCGATCGGCGGCAAGAAGGTGCGCTTCGAACTGGTATCGGAAGACGACCAGGGCGACCCCAAGATCGGCACCCAGGTGGCGCAGCGCCTGATCGACGCCGGCGTGGTGGGCGTGGTTGGGCACCTGAACTCCGGCACCACCATTCCGGCCTCGCGCATCTACGCCGATGCCGGCATCCCGCAGATTTCGCCGTCCGCCACCAACCCCGACTACACCCGGCAAGGCTACAAGACCACCTTCCGCATGATCGCCAACGACGTGCAGCAAGGCACGGCGCTGGGGCAGTTTGCCGTCGACACGCTGAAGGCAAAAACCGTGGCGGTGGTGGATGACCGCACCGCCTACGGCCAGGGCCTGGCCGATGAATTCGCCAAGGCCGTCACCGCCAAGGGCGGCACGGTGCTGAAGCGCGAATTCACCACCAATACCGCCACCGACTTCAACGCCATCCTCACCGCCATCAAGGGCGTGCAGCCGGACGTGGTGTTCTACGGCGGCATGGACGCCCAGGCCGGCCCGCTGGCCAAGCAGATGAAACGGCTGGGCATCAAGGCCAAGCTGCTGGGCGGCGACAGCATGCAGACCCCGGAATTCATCAAGCTGGCCGGCGATGCCGCCGAAAGCCTGTACGCCTCCGCCTGCGGCCTGCCGCGCGACAAGATGCCGGGCTTTGCCGCCTTCCACAGCAAGTTCCAGAGCAAGTTCAACACCGAGATCCAGGTGTTCTCGCCATATGAATACGATGCCGTGCACGTGCTGGTGGAAGCGATGAAGCGCGCCGGCTCCAGCGACCCGAAGAAGTACCTGGCCGAGGTGGGCAAGACCAACTACACCGGCGTCACCGGCAAGGTGTCGTTTGACGCCAAGGGCGACATCAACAACGGCGCGGTCACGGTGTACCAGGTCAAGAACGGCAAGTGGCAGGTGGTGTCCACCGTGGGTGGCGCCTGAGCGGCCACGCCGCCGATAAAGTTGCATTCCCCTGATGCAAGATTTTGGCCAGCCACGCGCTGGCTTTTTTTCTGGCCGTCGCCAAGCACGCAGCGGCGAGCGTGCCCCGCAAGCCTGCGGCCAACTGGAGCGCGACGGCAGCCGGCGCGGGGCGCACTGACGGTCGGCCGGCACAGCGCCCGCAGATGCGCTGCGGGCCGCAGCGCATCGCATTGCGCCACAACGGCGCGGCGATTCCGCTGCCGGCCGGATCAGCCGCGCACGCCCTGAAAGGTCTGTCGCCACTCGCTGGGCGCCACGCCGAAGGCCTTGCGAAAGTGCAGCCGCAGTGAAGCCGCCGAGCCGAAACCGGCCTGCTGCGCGATGTGCTCCACCGGCAGCGCCCCCGCCTCCAGCAGCCGCTGGCTCAGTGCCAGCCGCTCGGCCAGCAGCCAGGTATGCACCGTGCCGCCGGTAAGCTGGCGGAAATGGCGGGTAAAGCTGCGCCGGCTCATCAACGCACGCGCGGCCAGACTGTCCAGGCTGTGCGGCTGCGCAAGATTGCCACGCATCCAGTCCAGCAGGCCGGCCAGCCGACCGCCGCCGGCCCCTGCCGGCAGCGGCTGCTCGATGTACTGCGCCTGCCCGCCCTGGCGATGCGGCGGCGTCACCAGCCGCCGCGCCACGCTGTTGGCCGCCTCGGCACCACTGAGCTGGCGCAGCAGGTGCAGGCAGCAATCCAGCCCGGCGGCGGTGCCGGCCGAAGTCAGCAGCGGGCCATCGTCCAGATACAGCACATCGGCATCCACCGCCACCTGCGGAAAACGGCGGGCGAAATCGTCGGCATAGGCCCAGTGCGTGGTGGCGCGGCGGCCATCCAGCAGGCCGGCCTGCGCCAGCACGTAAGCGCCCAGGCACAGCCCGACAATGCGCGCGCCGCGAGCATGCGCCGCGCGCAGGGCCGCCAGCAGCGGCACCGGTGCGGTTTCGGTGTGGTCGCGCCAGCTGGGCACGATCACCACCTCGGCCTGCTGCAGCGCCTCCAGCCCGGCCGCCAGCGTCAGGCCGAAACCGGCGGAGGTAGCCAGCGGCCCGGCCTCGGCAGCGCACACCTCTACCCGGTAGGCCGGCGCCTGCAGCCGGTTCTCGCCGAATACCACGCACGGCACCGACAGATGAAACGGGCTGATGTGGTCGAACGCCACTACGGCAACGCGAATCTCGGACATGAGCAGGCCTCCGCTACGATGGCCCGATCTTAACGCAAATTGTCATTCGGGCCACTCGTGGCGGCGGAGGGGCCGCGGCACACTGCCGACATCGCCAGCCAACACCAGGAGAGCAGCATGAGCACCCCGAAACGCGCACTGATCGTCATCGACGTCCAAAACGAATACTTCAGCGGCAAGCTGGGCATCAGCTACCCGGACCCGGCCATCACCCTGCCCAACGTTGGCCGCGCCATGGATGCGGCCAACGCCGCCGGCATTCCGGTAGTGGTGGTGCAGCACATCACCCCGCCCGGCACGCCGATCTTTGCCGAAGGCAGCCACGGCGCCGCGCTGCACCCCAGCATCGCCGGGCGCCCGCACGACCACCTGATCAGCAAGCAGCAGGCCAGCTGCTTTACCGGCACCGATCTGGCCGCCTGGCTGCGTGCGCGTGACATCGACACCCTGAGCATCGTCGGCTACATGACCCACAACTGCGATGCCGCCACCGTGCTGCACGCCAGCCACGACGGCTGGCAGGTGGAGCTGCTGGCCGACGCCAGCGGCTCGCTGCCCTACCGCAACCGCGCCGGCAGCGCCAGCGCCGAGGAGATCCACCGCGTGTTCAGCGTGGTGATGCAGACCGGCTTTGCCGCAGTGGCGAGCACCGACGACTGGATCGCGGCAGTAGCAGCCAGCCAGCCGCTGGCCGCCAGCGAAGGCGTGCTGGGCTCGCATCTGCAGGCGGTGGCGCGGTAGGCCGCGGCCAACGTTGGCCGCAAAAAAAACCGCCAGCCGGCGCCCGGTTGGCGGTTTTGTTTTGGCGCAGCGACCTCGCTTACTGGCAACCGTCCGGCGTGCAGAACGGCGCGTCGTCCGTGCCCTGGCTGGCAGCCCCGGCCAGCAAGCCTTGCAGATAGCCGGCAAACACCTGCGGCTTGCCCAGGAACGGTGACAGCTCCAGCCGCTGCAGGCGGCCATCCACTTCCAGCAGCAGCGAGGGGAAGCCGCGCAGGCCGTGCGCGGCCATGTCGCGATGGCTGCGGCCAACGTGGGCGGCGAATTCGCCCTGCTGGCGCTGGTATTCGGCGGCGAAGGCGGCGCCATCCAGCCCCAGCTCCTGCGCCAGCTGCTGCAGTACCGTGACATCGGCGATACGCCGCCCGTCCACGTAATGCACCTGCTGCAGGCGATGCAGCATGGCCAGCCCGTCCAGCCCCAGCGCCTCGGCCGCCAGGATCGCCAGCGTCGGCGGCGTGCTGTCGAATACCGCGCTGTTATCCAGCAGCAGTCCGTTGAAGTAGCCATCGCCGAACGGCTGGCCGGTCAGTTGCCGGATGCGTTGGTCGTGGCCCATCACGTACTGGCGCAGCTGCGGGCTTACCTGCTGGCGGTTCGGCCCGCTCATCATCGCCCCGGCGTGCAGTGCGATGGCGAGGCCGGCAACGTTGGCCGCAGCGGCCAGCAGCGGCGCGGCGCCGTAACACCAGCCACACAGCGGGTCGTAGTAGTAATGCAGGGTGGTGGTTACCATTTCATTTCCCCTTTGTTCACCTTGGCGCCGATATCCAGCGCCAGCCCCATGCCGGCCTGCGGGTAGGCGCGCTGCATGGCGGCAATCAGTTCAGCGGCATTGCCCGCCTTGCCCGCCTCACTGTCAAAACGCTGCAGATAGTTGCGGGTGTAGCTGATGGCCGTAGAGTCCAGCTTGCTGCCGGCGGCCATGTGCCCCGGCACCACGATGGCAGGCTTGAGCGCCGCCATCTCGTCCAGCTGTGCCAGCCAGGCCTGGCGCTCAGCCGGCTGTTGGGTGTCGGCGGTCCACACGTGCAGGCCGCTGAACAGCGCCACGTTGCCGGCGATGGCGCGCAGCGCCGGAATCCACACATAGGGTCGACTCGCCAGCACGCCGCGGGTGCCGCGCAGCTCGATCTTCTCGCCATCCACGCTCAGGCTGTCCACACGCAGCGCGCTGGGCACGATGGGCTGTTGCGGTGCGTTGGCACCCATCTTCGGCCCCCAGAATGCCAGCTTGCCGGCCAGCTTGGCCTGGATCTTGTCCGCCACCGCAGGCGTGGCCACTACCGCCGCCTGCGGAAACAGCTCCTTGAGCACCTCGGCGCCGAAATAATAATCCGGGTCGGCATTGCTGATCAGGATGGTCTTCAGCGTCTTGCCGCTGTCCAGCACGTTGGCCGCAATGCGATAGGCATCGGCGCGGGTGAAGCCGCTGTCGATCACCATTGCCTCGTGCTCGCCGCTCACCACCACGGCATTGGCGTGAAAGCTGCCCTCGCCGGCGTTGTAGACCTTGAGTTGCAGCGGCTGGGCGGCGTGAGCGGCGGTGCTGGCCAGTACGATCGAAGTGGCAATGACGGTTTGGCGAAGCATGATGTGTCCTTTCATGGCGGCGGGGGCCGCGTGCTTGATGGACGCCACTATAATTTCCCAATTCGGCCAGATAAAGCGGCTAGACTGCGCATATTTGTTGCACTAATCGAGCAGATAATATGGACCGTGTCACCGCCATGCGGGTCTTCGCCGACGTAGCCAGCAGTGGCAGCTTCAGCGCCAGTGCCGGGCGGCTAGAGATGTCGCGCGCCATGGTCACGCGCTACGTGGCCGAGATGGAGCAATGGCTGGGGGCGCGGCTGCTGCAACGTACCACCCGCAGCGTGACGCTCACCGACGCCGGCGAACAGGCGCTGCGCCGTTGCCTGCAGATGCTGGCGCTGGTGGCGGAGGTGGAGGACGAAGTGGCGCCGGCCGGCGGCGGGCTGCGCGGCCAGCTGCGGCTCACCAGCAGCATGTCCTTCGGCCATGCCCACCTGGCGGCGGCGCTGGCGGAGTTCCTGGCACGACACCCGCAGCTGAAAATCGACCTCAACGTGGGCGACGCCACCCTCAACCTGGTGGAGGCGCGCATCGACCTGGCGATACGCATCAGCAGTGAGCCGGACCCGGCGCTGATCGCCCGCCCGCTGGCGGTATGCGACTCGGTACTGGTGGCCAGCCCCGCCTACCTGACGCGGGCCGGCACGCCGCAGACACCGGCGGAGCTGGCCGGCCACCGCTGCCTGGGCCACAGCAACGTTGGCCGCAGCAGCTGGCAGTTTCAACGTGGCGCGCTGCGGGCGACGGTGAGCGTGGCCACCCGCCTCACCGCCAACGACGCCACCGTGCTGCTGCACGCGGCACTGGCCGATGGCGGCATCAGCCTGCAGCCGACCTACCTGGCCAGCGCCTTGCTGCAGGATGGCCAGCTGCAACAGGTGCTGCCGGACTGGCAGCCGCCGCAGATGAGCATCTACGCGCTGTACCCGTCGCGCCGCCATCTGTCGCCGGCGGTGCGGGCACTGCTGGATTTTCTGGTGGAACGGTTTGCGCGGGCAGGTTGGTAGCGGGTTGAACAGTTTGCGCCGGGCGGCGCCGGCAAGGGCGGGCAACATGTATCTGCCGGGCAGCGCCGGCCTGGCGCCGCGAATGCAAGCCTGGCCGGCGACCGGCGATGCCACCCGCAGCATCGCGGCAGCGGCCAATGCTCAGGGGGCTTTGCGCGCGCGCTTGACCACGTACATTTCCACATCCGCCAGCTGGATGGCAGCATCCGGGCTTTGTGCCGCCGCCGGCACCGCCACTACGCCAACGCTGGCACCGGCGTAGGGTACGGTGTCGCCGGCCAGCGTGTAGGGGCCGATGGTGGCGCTGGTGAGCCGCTGCTGCAGCGTGGCCGCCACCTTGCCGGCTTCGCCGCTGGTGATCGTCGCGCTGCCGGCGTCCTGCTCGTCCAGCGCCGGACCGGGGCCGATGAACAGGAACTCGTCGCCGCCCAGCCGTCCCAGCCGGTCGCTGCTGCGCAGGCTGGCCTGCAGGCGCTGCGACACCGCTTTCAGGAAGTCGTCCCCGGCCTGATGGCCGAAGCTGTCGTTGATTTGCTTGAAGCCATCCAGGTCGATGACGCCGACCAGCACGCTGCTCTGGCTGCGCTCGGCCTGCGCCAGCAAGCGCTCCAGCTCCTCGAACATGGCGCGGCGGTTGGGCAAACCGGTCAGGGCATCCGTCAGCGCATAGGCGGCCAGCTGGTCGTTCGCCACCTGCAGCTTTTCCACCAGCATTTCCCGCTCGATGAAGTTGGCCACGATATTGGCAAACAGCTGGAACAGCGCGTCGATGTTCGACGGAATGTTCTGCTTGGCGGCGCTGGCCGCGCACAGGGTGCCCAGCAAGGCGCCCTCGCCATTGAGGATGGGCGCGCTGACATAGGTCTGGATGCCCAGCTGGCGCGCGGCGTCCGAATCGCCCCACAGCGCCAGCACCTCGTTGGTGGAGGGCCGCCCCATGTCCAGCGCCCGCTTGCACAGCGTGTCGCCCCACGGCACGGTCAGGCCTTCGGGAATGGTCATCTGCCCGCAATTACGGGCAAAGCGCACATGCTGCGTGCTGTGCTGCAGGTCGATGCTGGTGAGATAGGTGGACTCCATGCCGGTGATGGTACTGAGCATTTCCAGCACTGGGCGAATCAGCTGATCTATGGTTCTGGCGGTATTCAGCGAAGAAGTCAGCTGGGTGAGGATGCGTTCCATATGCGCTTTCGTCTGGCGATGGGAGGAGTCCACAGGCGCCCCGCGGAGAGGGGGACTGTAGTCATTATAACCAGCCGCCAGCGGGCTTCACCATAGCGCCCGGCCGCTAAAACCCACGGCGGCCGGGATGGCTGCGCCGCTGGATTACGCCCCCGCGGCGGCCTGCATTCAGCCGGCAGCGGCTGGCCAATAAACTAACTACACTATTGGCAGGCAGATAAATATTGTCGGTTTATGGCTGCCACCGTCACGCACAGGGAATATTGCCGACAACTAAAACGCACGCTTTGAACAAGAGCGCATCGTCGGATGGTGCGACAGGGGAGCAAGGCCGGGTTGCCGTCGGCAATGCGGCCGGTGAATAAACCACACCCCTGGGCCGCCATTGCCATGAAGCGCAGCAGCAAGATCGCCGCCATCGCCGTGGGCAGTTACCTGCTGGCGGCAGTGGCCATCGCCGTGGTCGGCCTCAATGATCACACCGCGGATACTGCCGACCTCATCGTGGTACCGGGCAGCGCCGTGGCGGCGGACGGCACCCCGGGCGCACCGCTGCAGGCCCGCCTCGATGCCGCCGTCAAGCTGTACCGCGCCGAGCGGGCGCCGGAGATTTATGTCAGCGCCAGCATGGACCAGGCCGGCCACGATACCGTAACCATCATGGCCGATTACCTGCTGGAGCAAGACATCCCGGCCGCCGCCATCGTGCGCGATCCGCATGGCACGGACACCGCCGCCACCGCCGCCCATGCCGCGCAATACCTGCAACAACAGCAGCGCCAGCGCGCGATGCTGGCCACCCAGTTCTACCATGTCGCGCGCCTCCGGCTGGCGCTGGCGCGCCACAATATCCGCGTCACCGGCAACCTGCATGCCCACTATTTCGAACGCCACGACCTGTATGCGCTGCTCAGGGAAGTGCCGGCCTATCTCTTCTATTTTGTCAGCCAGTAATGGCAGCCACCGCACCCTGGGTAGCCAGCCAGCCGGCGGCCCCGCAAAAGCGCGCGCCTTTTTATTGATGGCAGGCAGCCACACACACAACAAAACGCCGGCTTTATTCCCGACGGGTAAAAGAGCAGGCGCCGCCGTGGCAATGGCCGCCAGCCGCGCCGGAACACCGTGCAAGCGGCACCGCGCGCTGCTTGATCGTGCCGGCGGCCAAGCTGGCGCCGCGCCAAGGCGATTGTCTTTACCCAGAACAAGGAAAGCGGGGTCGCGCTGCGGCAAGCTGGCCGCTCCCCTCCCCGCGCCGCCGGCCTGTGCCGGCGGTTTCGACAAGGATTTCCCCATGCGTACCCTGCTTTCCGCCCCACTGTTACTGGCCTGTTCGCTCTTGGCCGCCAGCGCGCAGGCCGCGCCGTCCGGCACGGTGTTTACCGCCAACGAGCGTGGCAACTCCATCAGCCAGCTCGACCTGGCCGCCGGCAGCGTCGCCACGGTCGCCGTCGACATCGCCCCGCACAATGTGCAGGTAACGCCGGATGGCAAGCGCCTGCTGGCGGTGGGCATGAACCCGCATGCCGGCCACCACGGCGACGGACAGGCGGCGGGCGAACTGCTGGTCTTCGAGCTGCCGCTCGGCGCGCGGCCAACGTTCCGCCTGCCGGTGGCCGGCCATCCGGGGCATGTGATTACCGACGCCGCCAGCAACACCGCGTTTGTCAGCGATGCCAGCAACAACGCCGTGCAGGTGTACGACCTGGCCAGCCGCCGGCACACCGCCAGCATCCGCACCGGCGCCTATCCGCATGGCCTGCGGCTGAGCCCGGACGGCAAGTCGATCTACGTCGCCAATATGCAGGACAACTCGGTATCGGTACTGGATGTGGCGGCGCGGCGCGAGGTGGCGCGCATCGCCGTGGGCAAGGCGCCGGTGCAGGTGGGTTTTGCGCCGGATGGCAAGCAGGCCTATGTGTCGCTCAGCGCCGACAATGCGCTGGGGCTGATCGATACCGCCCGGCGCACGCTCAGCGGCACGGTAAAGGTTGGCCGCACGCCAATCCAGATGATGGCCACCCCGGACGGGCGGCAGGTGTTTGTCGCCAACCAGGGCAGCCGCCAGCAGCCGGATGACCGTGTCACCGTGGTCGACCCCCGCGCCGGCAGCGTGATTGCCGAAGTCAGCACCGGCCCCGGCGCGCACGGCGTGGCCATCAGTAGCGACGGCCAGTATGTGTTTGTCAGCAATATCGAATCCGCCACCGTGGCGGTGATCGACAGCGCGCAGCACAAGGTGGTGGCCAGCTACCCGGTGGGCGCCGGCCCCAACGGCATCAGCTACCGCGACTAGGCCGGCAAGCGCGCCTAGTTGGCCGCATCCGGCACCGTGGCAGGCGGGGTGTAGCTGGCGGCCCAGTCGAGGAAGGTCTCCGCCGGCATCGGCTTGGCGATGAAGTAGCCCTGGGCGAAATCGCAGCCCAGCGCGGCCAGCTGCTGCCAGTGCGCCAGCGACTCCACCCCCTCGGCCACCGTCTTGCGCCCCAGGTCGCGCACCAGATCGATGGTGGAACGCACGATCATGGCCGAATCGTTGCTGCTGGACATTTTGGCCACGAACGACTGGTCGATCTTGATGTAGTCCACCGGCAGCTTTTGCAGATAGCTGAGCGAGGAATAGCCGGTGCCGAAATCGTCGACGTACAGCGGAATGCCGTCCGCGCGCAGCGCATGCAGCAGGTTCAGCGCCAGCTCCGGGTCTTCCATCACCGAGCTTTCGGTGATTTCCAGCTCCAGCCAGCCGGCCGGCAGCCCCCGCGCCGCCTGCCACTGGCGAATCTTGTCCTGCAAGCCCTCGTCGCGCAGATTGCGTGCCGACAGGTTGACGGCGATCGGCAGCAGCGCGCCCTGCGCCTGCCAGCGCTGCAACTGGTCCAGCGCCGCGCTGATCACCCACTCGGTCAGCGGGCGGATCAGCCCGGTCTGCTCGGCCAGCGCGATGAACACGCCGGGGAACAGCAGCCCGCGCCGCGGGTGCTGCCAGCGCACCAGCGCCTCGGCACCGCAGATGCGCCCGGAGGCGAACGCCACCTTGGGCTGCAGATGCAGCCGCAGCTCGCCGCCCTCGATGGCGCGGCGCAGCTCGCCCACCATGATCAGCCGCTCGGCCTGGGCGTGCGCCTGCCCCGGATCGAAAATCACATGGCTCAGGCCCTGTTTCTTGGCCTGGTGCACCGCCTTGTCCATGCGCCGCAGCAGGTTGTGCGGCGTGGTGCCGTGGTCCGGGAACATGGCGATGCCGGCGCGGGCGGTGACATCGAGCGCGATGTCCGCCACCGGGAACGGCCGCAGCAGGTTGGTTTCGATGTCGTCGACCACCGCCAGCGCCGCCATGGCATCGCAGCCGGGCAGCAGGATGGCAAACTCGTCGCCGCGCACCCGCGCCACCAGCGCCGGCGCCGGCACGCTGTTCTGCAGCCGGGTGCCGAAGTCGCACAGGATCTGGTCGCCGTAGATGAAGCCCAGCGCGTCGTTGATCTCGCCCAGCCGCTCGATATTGAACTGCAGCGTCGCCAGCTGCTGGCCGCTCTGCGCGCAGGCGGCGATGGCGGCGGCCAGCACCTCCTCGAACTGCAGCGCGTTGGGCAGCCCGGTCAGCGCGTCGTAACGCATCATGTGGTGCATGGTGGCGCGGGTCTGCTCCTGCTCCGCCTGGGTGCGCAGCGTGGCGATGCCGAAGGCCAGGTCTTCGCTGGATTCGGTGAGCAGCGCGATCTCGTCGGCGTCGAAGGTGTCGGCCTCGGCATCGTAGATGGTCAGCGCGCCGATGACCCGGCCGCCCACCCACAACGGGCAGGCCAGCCCCGAGGTCGGGCCGTCCAGCTGGTCGCGCCACGGCGCATGGTGCGGGTCGAGCTGCATGTCGCGCACCAGCTGCACCTCGCCGCTGCGGATCGCGCTGGGCGAGACGCTCTGGCCGCGCTCGTCATCGACTGCGCTCAGCCCCAGCTCCATCAGCGCCGCCAGCCCGCCCGGGTAGCCCTCGTGCGCCATCGGCCGCAGCGGCATCTGGCTGCCGTCCAGCTGGTACCAGATCACCGCCATGCTGTAGCCGCCGGCCTGCACGATGGCCTGGCACATGCTGTCCAGCAGCTGCTGCTCGTTGTCGGCGCGCAGCATGGCGCGGTTGCCGGCGCTGAGCGTGCGCAAGGCGCGGGTGACGTGCTCCAGCTCGCGCACCCGCAGCCCCAGCTCGGTGTTGAGCGACACGATCTTTTCTTCGGACTGCTTGCGCTCGGTGATGTCGGTGCCCAGCACGTAGTAGCCGACCACCGCGCCGTTGGCATCCTGCTTCGGCACATAGCGGATGCTCTGCCACACGCCGGCAAACGGTTGCCAGTCATAGCCTTGCGGCTCGCCCCGCAGCACCTTGTCGATCAACGGCCGCGCGATCGCATAGCGCTGCTCGCCCAGAATCTCCGCCACCGTGCAGCCGGCCAGGTCGGCCACCTCCGGCGCAAAGCGCTGCTGGTACTGCTCGTTGACATAGACATAGCGGCGCTCGGCGTCCACGTAGGCGATCAGCGCCGGCACCGCGCGGATGACGCTGCGCAGGTGGTCCTCGCTGGCCTGCCACTGCGCGGTGCGCTCGCGCACGTGCGACGCCAGCAGGGAGTTTTGCTCGCGGATGATCCGCTCGGCGCGGCGGTCGTCGCTGACATCGCGGAACACCAGCACCACGCCGTGCAGCTCGCCGCTGCCATCGCGGATCGGCGCCGCGCTGTCGGCGATCGGGCATTCGCTGCCGTCGCGGGCGATCAGCGCGGTATGGTTGGCCAGCGCCTGGGTGCGGCCGCTGACCAGCACCGCCGCCACCGGGTCCACCGCTGGGGCGCGGGTCTGCTCGTTGACGATGCAGAACACCTCCTGCACCGGCCGGCCGCGGGCCTGCGCCAGCGTCCAGCCGGTAAGCAGCTCGGCCACCGGGTTCATGCGGGTGATGCGGCCAACGTTGTCGGTGGCCAGCACCGCATCGCCGATCGAATGCAGCGTGGTGGACAGGCTTTCCTCGCTGTCGGCCAGCTCACGCCGGTGTTCCTCGGTGAGCCGCATCTGCCGGCGCACCAGCAAATAGGTGGCCAGCAACAGCAGCACCAGCATGCCGCCCACCAGGGTGCCGGTGCGCACCAGCGTCTGCCGCGCACCGGCATACGCCGCGTCACGCAGCGCCAGTAGCCGCCGCTCCTCCTTGTCCATGGCGCTGAGCAGGCCGTAGGTGATGGCGCGCGTTTGCCGCAGCGGCGCCAGCGTCAGGTAGGCGTTGGCCGCCGCCTCGCCCTCGGCGATACGCAAGTGCTCCACCTGGCGGGCAATGGCCAGCCGCTGGGCAAGCACCTGGCGCAATTGCGCCAGCCGCTGCAGCTGCTGCGGGTTGTCGGCGATCAGGCGCTGGATCTGTTGCAGCGAATCCGCACGCGAGGAAATGGCCGCATCGCGTTCCTGCAGATACGCCGGGTCGCCGCTCAGGCGGAAGCCCTGCATGGTCAGCTCCACCTGCAGGGTATAGCCGCGGGAGCGGGCCAGTAGATGCAGCAGCTCATGGGTATGGGAAACCCATTGCGCCGAGCGGGTGGCGTCCTCGGCGATTTTCCAGATGGTGAGCGACAGCGCCGCCACCACCAGCACGGCGGCCGAGATGGCCGCCAGCAGTCTGGATTCAAAACTGAGCCACAAAATAATGCCTCTTTCAAAATGCGCAGCGGCCATCCGGCCTGCGAGCGGCTGCCGCTGCTAACGACTGCCGTGCCGGCCGGCGGCGGCAATGCAGCTGTCGCGGCGCGGCCACGGCAAATCAATGATTCGTCATGAGCCAAACTCCATTCATATTGGGAAAGATCGCCGCGCGAAACAACAATAATTTGCAACCTGTTCAATGCATTGCAGTAGCGATAACAAGCCGTTGCCCGGTTTGATACCGGCCGCTTTCAAGTTGCCGCCAGTGCCGCGGCCATCCTGCCCGGCAGGCCGCCAGCCTGGCCGGCTGACATAAATCCCACATCCCGCCGTCACACCACTGCCATGCACTGCCGGCACCATGCGACAAACGCCACCGCGGGAGTCAGCATGAGCACGCATACCCTGGTTCACCAAGCCGTCAACAATTCCACCACCACCGGGCTGAAAGCGCTGGGCGACCGGCTGTTTGCGCGCTGGTTCAGCCAGCTGGTGTATGCGCAGATCTGGGAAGACCCGCAGATCGACATCGAGGCGCTGCAGCTGCAACCGGGCGCGCGCCTGCTCACCATCGCCTCCGGCGGCTGCAATGCGCTGGCCTACCTCAGCCAGCAGCCGGCGGTGGTGCACGCGGTGGATCTCAACCACAGCCATCTGGCGATGCTGGCGCTGAAGAAGGCCGCCTTCGCCACCCTGCCCGACTACCAGACGCTGCTGGATTTCCTCGGCAGCGCCGACCGCAAGCACAACCCGCAGCGTTTTCGCCGCTACGTGGCGCCGCAGCTGCCGGTGGCGGCGCGCCAGTACTGGGAAGGCAAGGACTGGCGCGGCCGCCAGCGCTACCAGCAGTTTGCCCGCCACGGCTATCGCCACGGCCTGCTGGGGCGCTTCATCGGCTTTGGTCACCTGGTTACACGGCTGCTGGGCGGCAACCTGGCGCGGCTGGCGGATGCGGCCAACCTGGCCGAGCAGCGCGAGCTGTTCGAGCGCCACCTGGCGCCGGTATTCCGCCACCCGTTGCTGCGCTTCCTCGCCCGCCGCGAGAGCCTGCTGTACAGCATGGGCATTCCGCCGGCACAGTTTGCCGCGCTGCGCGCCGATGCCGGCGGCGATCTGGCCGCGCTGTTCCGCGAGCGGCTGCAGCGGCTGGCCTGCGACTTTCCGCTGGCCGGCAACCCGTTTGCGCAGCAGGCGTTTGCCCGCCGCTACGACCTGACGCAGCAGGACGCGCTGCCGATGTATCTGCAGTCGCGCCACTACGAAACCATCCGCCACAACCTGTCGCGCCTGCTCAGCCACCACGGCTCGCTGACCGATTTCCTCGATGGCTGCGCGCCGCAGTCGCTGGACGGCTACCTGCTGCTGGACGCGCAGGACTGGATGGACGATGCCCAGCTCAACGCGCTGTGGCGGCAGATCACCCGCACCGCCGCGCCGGGCGCGCGCGTGGTGTTCCGCACCGGCGGCAGCCGCTCGCCGCTGGAAGGCCGGCTGGCGCCGCAGCTGATGGCCTGCTGGCACACCGACCCGGCTACCAACCGCAGCCTGCATGCCCGCGACCGCTCCGCCATCTACGGCGGCGTGCACGTGTACAGCAAGCGCACATGATCCGGCTGCATCAGCCGCTGGCGCCGGCCGCCGATGCCAGCTGGCTGCAACTGGCGCGGCAGCACGGCGGCCAGCACTGGGTGAGCAATGCGCCATGCCAGATCGAGGTGTGTGCCAGCCGCCACGGCCCGCTGCCGGTAACGCAGCTGGCGCAGTTTTCCGCGCAGGACAGCTACGTGGCCAGCCCGCGCTCGGCCTGGCTGCGCTACCCGCAGGCCGAGGCACGCCGCCACGGCAGCCGCGTGCAGGCGCTGGCCACGTTGGCCGCATCGCCGCTGTCCGGGCTGATCAGCGCCGCGCGGCTGGACAGTGCGCTGTTGCCGGGCAACTGGCTGCTGTCCACCAATCTGCAGCCGGACTGGCAAGCGCCCGATCTGGCCGCACTGCGCGACAGCCTGCTGGCGCAGCAGCCGGAACAGCCGCTGCTGCTGCGCAATGTCTGCGCCGCGGCCAACCCCGGGCTGCCGCAGCTGCTGACTGAGCAGGGCTGGAGCCTGCTGCCGGCGCGGCTGGTCTACCTGTGCGATCCGCAAGCGCCGGCACTGTGGCGGCGCAGCAATGTGAAACGCGACCAGGCGTTGCTGGAGCAGCCGGACCTGCGCCTGCTGGGGCCGGACGACATCCGCGCCGAGCAGCTGCCGCAGCTGCAGTACTGCTTTCGTGACCTGTTCATCGACAAACACTCGGCGCTGAACCCGGATTTCAGTAGCCGCTTCTTCCGCCTGTGCCACGAGCAGCGCTTCCTGGAGCTGTACGCGCTGGAGCTGGGCGGCAATGTGGTGGGCTGCATCGGCCTGTACCAACGCCACGGCTGGCTGACCACGCCGATGCTGGGCTACGACACCCGGCTGCCGGCGGCGCTGGGGCTGTACCGCCGGCTGATGGCGCTGCTACTGCGCGAGGCGCGCCAGCGCGGGCTGCGGCTGCACTACAGCGCCGGCGCCGGCTCGTTCAAGCGCCATCGCGGCGGCGAGCCGCAGCTGGAATACAGCGCGGTGTATGCGCGCCACCTGGGCAAGCGCCAGCAGCTGGCGCTGTCCACGCTGGCGGCGCTGCTGCACAACACCGCCACGCCCCTGCTGCAGCGCTACGGCTAGCCCCTGTCCTTTGGTGAAAGCGGCATATGCTTAGCGGATTTTCTGCTTGGCCGCACGGCCGGCTCCCGGGTTATGCTTGCGCCATTGTTTTTTGCCTTTGACACCGTAACGGCGCAGCCCTGCGCCGTTTTGCCTTGTGGAGAGATTGCATGCGCACCCGACTGACCCTGCTGGCCGCCGTGCTGGCCTGCGGCACCACCGCCTACGCCAAACCCCTGACCGTGTGTACCGAAGCCAGCCCGGAAGGCTTCGACGTGGTGCGCTACAACTCGCTGACCACCACCAATGCCAGCGCCGACGTGCTGTTCAACCGCCTGGTGGACTACGACGCCCGCGCCGGCAAGCTGGTGCCCAGCCTGGCCAGCAGCTGGCAGGTGGCCGCCGACGGCCAGAGCATCACCTTCAGCCTGCGCCCCGGCGTCGGCTTCCACAAGACCGCCTGGTTCAAGCCCAGCCGCCCACTGAACGCCGACGACGTGGTGTTCAGCTTCCAGCGCATGCTGGACCCGACGCACCCGTGGTACAAGAGTGCGCCCACCGGCTACCCGCACGCCAAATCGTTCCAGCTGGACAAGCTGATCAAGGCGGTGGTGAAAGTGGATGCGCGTACCGTGCGCTTCGAACTGAACCAGCCGGACGCCACCCTGCTGCCACTGCTGAGCATGGGCTTTGCCAGCATCTACTCCGCCGAATATGCCGAGCAGCTGGCCAAGGCCGGCAACTTCGACCAGCTGAACAGCCTGCCGGTGGGCACCGGGCCGTTCGTGTTCCAGAGCCTGGCCAAGGACAGCGCGGTGCGCTATGCGGCCAACCCGGCCTACTTCGGCGGCAAGCCGCCGGCCGAGCGCCTGATCTACGCCATCACCCCGGACAGCGCGGTGCGCGCGCAAAAGCTGAAGGCCGGCGAATGCCAGATCGCGCTCAGCCCCAAACCGCAGGACATCAACGACGTGGCCGGCGATGCACGGGTGAAAGTGCTGAGCACGCCGATGTTCTCCACCGCCTTCGTGGCGCTGAACAGCCAGCACAAGCCATTTGACGACAAGCGCGTGCGCCAGGCGGTGAACCTGGCGTTCGACAAGGCCAACTACCTGAAAGTGGTATTCGTCGGCAGCGCCGTGGCCGCCAACAACCCGTTCCCGCCGTCCACCTTCGGCTACAACAAGGCAGTGAAGGACTACCCGCAGGACCTCGCTCGCGCCAAGAAGCTGCTGGCCGACGCCGGCTACGGCAACGGCTTCGACACCAGCATCTGGGTGCGCCCCACCGGCAGCACGCTGAACCCGAACCCGAAAGCCGGCGCCGAAGTGCTGCAGGCCGACCTGGCCAAGATCGGCATCCGCGCCGAGATCAAGGTGCTGGAATGGGGCGAGCTGATCAAGCGCGGCAAAGCCGGCGAGCACGACCTGCTGTTCATGGGCTGGGCCGGCGACAACGGCGACGCCGACAACTTCCTCACCCCGCAGTTCAGCTGCGCCGCGGTGCAGTCCGGCACCAACTTCGCCCGCTACTGCGACCCGGCGCTGGACAAGCTGATCACCGACGCCCGCCACGTGGCCAACCCGAAACTGCGCGCCGCCAACTACGCCCGTGCGCAGCAGCTGATCAAGGAACAGGCGCTGTGGCTGCCGCTGGCGCACCCCACCGCCGCCACGCTCACCAGCAGCACGGTCAGCGGCTACCAGGTCAGCCCGTTCGGGCGGGTGGATTTCAGCAAGGCCGTCGTCAAGTAAGCCGCGCCGACACCGCCTGGCCTGCGGCCAACCTTGGCGCCAAGGTTGGCCGCAGCGCGTTTGGGGCTGGCGTAACGCGGGCCGCAACGCCGCGCAGCCGACCACCAGACCGGCCCGGCGCGCTTGGCGCCGCCTGCGCTTTTACGCTAAAACTCAGCCATCGCTGTTGCGCCGGAAACCACCGATGCTGAAAAAACTGTTGGGCGGCCTGCTGGGCAAAACCGCCACCCCCGCCGCCGAAACCCGCTCCACGCCGCCCGCCCCCGTGGCCGCCGCCAGTGCCGCCGATCACGCCGCGCCGCTGGATCAGGTGCAGTCGCTGGGCTTCGTCGCCCACCAGCCGTTGCAGGACAAGGCGCAACGGGTGGTGGCCTACGAGTTCGTGGTCAAGGGCAGCCAGGCGGCCCGCTCGCGCGCGCACCAGCGCACCTTCGACCAGCTGCTGCTGAGCACGCTGCGCAATATGAATGTGTTCCGCCTGCTGGCCTACCGCCGCGCCTTCATCCACCTGTCGCTGGCGTCGCTGGATGACCTCGCCACGCAGCAGCTGCCGCTGACCAGCTGCATCTTCGTGCTGGAAGCGCAGGAAGGCGATGCGCTGGACGACGTGCTGCTGGCGCGGCTGGACATGCTGCGCCAGGCCGGCTGGCGCTTTGCCGCCGAACCGGCCCGCTTTGGCAGCCAGGCGCGCGCGCTGGCGCTGTACCAGCGCATGGACTACCTGGTGCTGGACTTTGCCGCCCCCAACACCCGCGCGCTGTTCCCGCTGCTGGAACAGCTGCCGCAGCGCTTCAGCCAGCTGCGCTGGCTGGCGCGCAATATCAATTCCGCCGAAGAGCTGGCGCTGTGCCAGCATGCGCCGGGCAGCCAGCATTTTGCGCTGTTCCACGGCTCCTACCTGGGGGTGGCGCAGCCCGGCGGCAGCCGCAAGCAAGAGGCGCCCAACCAGGGCCGGGTGCTGGAGATCATGCGCCTGCTGCGCGCCGGCGCGTCGCCGGCCAGCATCGAGGCGCAGTTCAAGCTGGATTCGCTGCTGCTGTTCAAGCTGCTGCGCTACGTCAACTCGCCGGTGAACGGCCTGGCGCGCAAGATACAGAGCATCGAGGAAAGCATCATGCTGCTGGGCCGCGACACGCTGTTCAAATGGCTGTCGCTGCTGCTGTTCACTGCCGAGCGCGACAACGGCGCCGCGCTGACGCTGATGGAGAAATCGCTGATCCGCGGCCGCTTCATGGAGCAGCTGGGGCTGCGCCACGGCAACAAGCTGGAGGCCGAACACCTGTTCCTCACCGGCATGTTCTCGCTGCTGGGCGCGCTGCTGCACAGCAGCCAGGCCGAGGCGCTGGCGCCGCTGGAGCTGCCAAGCACCATTGCCGATGCGCTGCTGCACGACAAGGGCCTGTTCGCCGCGCCGCTGCAGCTGGCGCTGGCCTGCGAGGACGACGACAGCGCGGCCATCGCCAGCCTGTGCGCCGCGCAGCGCGTCAGCCTGGAACAGGTTACCGGCCTGTATCTGGATGCGGTGGTGTGGGCGCAGGAAGTACTGACCGAAAGCGACGTGCAGAGCAATGTGGATGGCGTGTAACCGGCCTGCGGCCAACCTTTGGCGCCGCTGACACGCGCTTGTCACCTGCCGGCGCTAGCATGCCGGGCTGATTGTCCCGGCCTGCCCGGGTTCTTGCCCAGCCCGCGCGGAGCCGCCCCCTGCCATGCATGTGACCACCAGGCTTGCCACCTACGGCGCGGACGAGATCGGGCTGATCTGCGGCTTTCACTTCGACGCCCGCCAGGCCGGCCGGGAGATCGACTCCGCCGCCGCGCTGCACTGGCTGCAGCAGCCGCAGAGCGAAGGCTTTCTGTGGCTGCACTTCAACCTGGCGCATGCCGCCTGCGAGCGCTGGCTGCGCGGCAATCTCGCGCTGCCGGACGATTTCTTCGACATGCTGCGCGCCGGCAGCAGCGCTACCCGCATTGAACCGGCCGAGCAGGCGCTGCTGGCGGTGATCAACGACGTCAGCTTCCACTTCAACCTGCAGTCCAGCGATATCGCCAGCATGCTGGTCTACGCCGGCCAGCGGCTGCTGATCACCGCGCGCGCCCGGCCGCTACGCTCGGTGGACCAGCTGCGGGCGGCGGTGAAACGCGGCGGGCGCTTCCACTCGCCGCAGGCGCTGCTGGTGCACCTGCTGCAGGACCAGGCCGAGGTGCTGGCGCGCATCGTGCGCGACACCACGGCGGAGGTGGACGGCATCGAGGACAAGCTGCTGGCCCAGCGCCTGCAGGACAACCGCGCCGAGCTGGCCGCCATGCGCCGCGCGCTGGTGCGGCTGCAGCGCCTGCTGGCGCCGGAGCCCGGCGCGCTGTTCCGCCTGCTCAACCGCCCGCCGGCCTGGCTGCTGGAAGAAGACGTGCAGGCGCTGCGCGAATCCACCGAGGAGTTCTCGCTGGTGCTCAACGACCTGGCCACGCTGGTGGAGCGCATCAAGCTGCTGCAGGAAGAACTGGCCGCCATGCTCAACGAGCAGAGCAACAAGACGCTGTTCACGCTGACGGTGGTGACGGTGCTGGCGCTGCCGATCAACATCGTCGCCGGCTTGTTCGGCATGAACGTCGGCGGCATCCCGCTGGCCGGCCACCCGCACGGCTTCTGGCTGCTGCTGGCCTTCGTCGCCGGCTTCACCGCACTGGCCGGGGTGTGGGCGTTCCGCAAGAAGGCCGGCTGATCAAACGCCGGCGCTGCGCTAGAATCGGCGCTGTTTCCAGCCTGCAAGCATCCACCATGCCCAGAAAGTCCCGCATCCGCGCCGGCAGCGGCGTCACCCTGCACGACGTCGGCCAGGCCGCCGGCGTCAGCGCCATCACCGTGTCGCGCGTGCTGCACACCCCGGACAAGGTGTCGGAAGCGCTGCGAGAAAAGGTGCTGGCGGTGGTGGAACAGCTGGGTTACGTGCCCAACCGCGCCGCGCGCCACCTGGCCTCCGCCCGCTCGCACACCGTGCTGGTGCTGATTCCCTCGCTGAGCAACACCGTGTTCATCGACACCCTGGCCGGCATCGAGGAAGTGCTGCAGCCGGCCGGCTACCAGATGCTGATCGGCAATACCCACTACGACGCCGCGCAGGAACTGCAGCTGCTGCGCGCCTACCTGGAGCACAGCCCGGACGGCCTGCTGCTTACCGGGCTGGCACAAAGCGCCGAGTTCAGCCAGCTACTGGCGCGCCACCGGCTGCCGGCGGTGCACATGATGGATCTCACCGCCGACGGCCGCGACTGCGTCGGCTTTTCGCAGGAAGACGCCGGGCGGGCGATGTGCGAACACCTGCTGGCGCGCGGCCGGCGCCGCATCGCCTTCCTCGGCGCGCAGCTGGACGAGCGGGTGCAGAAGCGCCTGGACGGCTACCGCGCCGCGCTGGCCGCCGCCGGCTGCCACCAGCCGGCACGCGAGCTGCTGGACCCGCGGCCTTCCAGCATGCAGATGGGCGCCGACATGCTGGATGCGCTGTTGGCCGCACAGCTGGACTGCGACGCGGTGTTCTGCTGCAACGATGACCTGGCCATCGGCCTGCTGGCGCGCTGCCAGCAACGCGGCATCGCCGTGCCCGGCCAACTGGCGGTGGCCGGCTTCAACGACCTGGCCCCCGCCGCCTGGACTACCCCGCCATTGACCACAATTGCCACACCCCGCCATGACATTGGCCGCATTGCAGCGCAGCAACTGCTGGCGCGACTGCGCGGGGAAACCACGCGCCCGGCCTGTATCGACCTGGGTTTTGCGCTGCAACATAGAAAAAGCAGCTGAGTTGCCCTGCCGCGATAACGCCCTCGCCGGGCATTGCGCGTGAAAAATTGTTAGCGCTAACATTGCGCCAGCGTGTTGGCCCGGATGCGGCCAACTTTTTTCACCTCACAATGTTAGCGCTAACATGACAGCAAACAATATCGTGATCATGGGCGTGGCCGGCTGTGGCAAGAGCCATATCGGCCAGGCGCTGGCCGCCGTACTGGGCACCGCCTTCATCGAAGGCGACAGCTTCCACCCGCCGGAAAACATCGCGCTGATGAGCGCCGGCACGCCGCTGGACGACAGCCACCGCCAGGGCTGGCTGGAAGCGCTGGCGGCAAGGTTGGCCGCCAGCCGTGCCGGCAGCGGCAGCGTGCTGGCCTGCTCGGCGCTGAAGCGCCGCTACCGCGACATCCTGCGCGCCGCCGACCCGGACATCCTGTTCGTGCACCTGGCCGGCAGTCCGGAGCAGATCGCGCCGCGCATGCAGCAGCGCAGCGCCCACTTCATGCCCAGCAGCCTGCTGGCCAGCCAGTTCGCCGACCTGGAGCCGCCGGCCGCCGACGAGAACGCGCTCACCGTGAACGTGGGCGAAGCGCCGGAAGCCATCACGCAACGCATTCTCGACCGCCTCTCCCTGCGGTCAACCCGGCAGTAACAACACACACAACCAGAGAATCAGAGGAGACACATCCATGACTGCAAGCACACCACGCGGCGGCCGCCGCTGGCAGATCGGTACCCTGCTGGGCATCGGCATCCTGGTGAACTACTTCGACCGCATCAGCCTGTCGGTGGCCGCACCGCAGCTGCAAAGCGAGTTCCACCTCGACAACAGCGACCTGGGCCTGCTGTTCAGCGCCTTCTTCTGGACTTACGCGCTGCTGCAGATTCCCACCGGCATGATCCTGGACCGCTTCGGGGTGAGCAAGGTGGGCCGCTGGGGCGCCTTCCTGTGGGGCGTGGCCGCCACCCTTACCGCGCTGGCCGGCGGTTTTGGCGGCATCTTCGCCGCCCGCGCGCTGCTGGGCGTGGCCGAGGCGCCGGGCTTCCCGGCCAGCTCCAAGGCCACCGGCTACTGGTTCCCGCGCCGTGAGCGCGCCATGGCCACCGCCATCTTCGATGCCGCTGCCAAGTTCTCCAACGTGATCGGCGTGCCACTGGTGGCGCTGGCGGTAGTGCATCTGGGCTGGCGCTGGGGCTTCGGCCTCACCGCGGTGCTGAGCCTGCTGTACTTCATCGCCTTCTGGGCGATCTACCGCGACCCGAGCAAGGACAGCAAGCTGTCGGCCGAGGAATACCGCCACATCGTGGACGGTGGCGCCACGCCGGAAGGCGGCGCCCAGGGCGGCTCGCTGCAGATGCTGGGCTACCTGCTGCGCCAGCGCAAGGTGTGGGGGCTGTCCATCGGCTTTGCCGCCTACGGCTATGTGTTCTACCTGTTCCTGACCTGGCTGCCGGGCTACCTGGTGCAGAGCATGCACATGAGCATCCTGAAATCCGCCTGGTTCTCCGCCATTCCGTGGATGTTCGCCACCCTGTCCGACCTGCTGGTGGGCGGCTGGCTGATCGACCACCTGATCGCCCGCGGCCACGATGAAACCCGCGTGCGCAAGGGCGTGCTGCTGGGCGGCATGCTGCTGGGGCTGGCGGTGTTCGGCACCACCACCACCCAGGATCCGTACATCGCCATCATCTGGATCACCATCGCGCTGAGCGGCCTGGCCGCCGCCGCGCCGGTGGGCTGGTCGCTGCCGTCGCTGATCGCGCCGCAGGGCGGCACCGGTACCGTGGGCGGCATCATGAACTTCGCCAACAACATGATGGGCGCCATCGCCCCTATCGTTACCGGCATCATCGTCGGCAGCACCCACTCGTTCAGCAATGCCTTCCTGGTGGCGGGCGTGATGCTGCTGATCGGCATGGCCGCCTTCGTGTTCCTGCTCGGCCGCATCGAGCCGATTCCGGAGCCGGCCAGCCAGGCCGGGGCAGCAGACCATAGCGCCAAGCGCAGCGCAGCGTAAACGGCTTGCGGCCAACCTTTGGCCGCCGGCAACGCAAGCATGCGGCTCTGCCTCGCGGCAGGGCCGCATTTTTCATGCCGCGACGGGCTGGCTACCCCGGCAGCCGGCCCTGCAGCTGCTCGGCCAGAAAGGCGACGAAGTGCGACACCCGCGCCGCCAGAAAGCCCTGCCGGTAGTACACCGCCCATATCGGCTGCCGCCAGTCCAGCGTCTGTGCCGGCAGCACCGGCACCAGCCGCCCGGCGCGCACATCCTCGGCAGTCATGAAATCCGACAGGCAGGCGATGCCGCTGCCGTGCAGCGCCAGGTGGCGCAGCGTTTCGCCGTTGGAAGTGCTGATCGCCGCCGCTGCCGGGTAGCCGTCGCCGCCGGCATGGCGCAGCGGCCAGATATTCAGCGACGCCGGCTGGGTGAAGCCCAGCAGGCTGTGTGCGGCCAACGCCTCTACCGTGTCGGGTTGGCCGCAACGCTGCAGATAGCCCGGCGCCGCCAGCAGCCGCAGGCGGCTTTCACACAGCAACCGGGCACTGAGCGTGGAATCCTGCAGCTGCCCCACCCGTATCGCCACGTCGGCGCGTTCTTCTATCAGGTCGATGATGGTCTCGCCACTCACCAGCTCCAGGCGGATGCGCGGGTAGCGGCGCTGGAACTCCGGCAGCAGCGGCGCCAGCAGGTGGTTGAACACCGGGGTGGCGGCATTGACGCGCAGCAGCCCGGACGGGTGCTCCGCCGCCGATTGCAGGGTGAGCGCGGTTTCCTCCATGCGCGCCAGAATGTCGCGCGCGCTGGCCAGCAGCCACTGCCCTTCCTCGGTGAGATCCAGCCGCCGCGTAGTGCGGGTGATCAGCCGCACGCCCAGCTGCTTCTCCAGCTTGGCGATGCTGCGGCTGATGCCGGATGGCGTCAGCCCCAGCCGCTCGGCCGCGGCGGTAAACGAACCGGCCTCTATCACCGCCACGAACACGCCCAGGGTATCGCTGGATAGCATTGTTGATTTCCAGTCACATGATTTTGCCATTTACCGCCATTTTTCCCGGCAGTGCAAGCACAGATAATCGCCACTCCAGTTCATTCAAGGAGCGAGCCATGCCTCTTGCCCTCTGGGCGCTGACCCTGAGCGCCTTCGCCATCGGCACCACGGAATTCGTGATTGTCGGTCTGATTCCCACCATTGCCGCCGACCTGCACGTGTCGCTGCCTTCCGCCGGGCTGCTGGTCAGCCTGTACGCCATGGGTGTGGCGGTGGGCGCACCGCTGCTCACCGCGCTCAGCGGCCGCATGCCGCGCAAGGCGCTGCTGCTGAGCCTGATGGCGCTGTTCACCCTCGGCAACCTGGTGGCCTGGCAGGCGCCCGGCTACCAGGCGCTGATCATGGCGCGCATCCTCACCGGCCTGGCGCACGGCGTGTTTTTCTCCATCGGCTCCACCATCGCCACCGGCCTGGTGCCGCGCGAAAAAGCGGCCAGCGCCATTGCCATGATGTTCTCCGGCCTGACCGTGGCGCTGGTCAGCGGCGTGCCGCTGGGCACCTGGATCGGCCAGCTGTTCGGCTGGCAGAGCACCTTCCTGGCGGTGTCGCTGCTGGGGGTGGTGGCCTTCATCGGCAGCCTGCTGCTGGTGCCGCGCAATATCGCCCGCCCGGCGCCCGCCGCGCTGGCCAGCCAGCTGGCGGTGCTGGCCAAACCGCGGCTGCTGCTGGTCTACGCCATGACCGCGCTGGGCTACGGCGGCTCCTTCACCGCCTTTACCTACCTGGCGCCGATGCTGCAACAGGTCAGCGGCTTCCCCGCCCCGGCGGTGAGCCTGGTGATGCTGGCCTACGGCCTGAGCGTGGCGGTGGGCAATGTATGGGGCGGCCGGCTGGCCGACCGCCTCGGCCCGGTGCGCGCGCTGCAGATCATCTTTGCCGGCCTGGCGGCGGTGCTGCTGTTGCTGACGCTGACCGCGGCGTCGAAATGGCTGGTGGTGCTGACCGTGCTGCTGTGGGGCGCGGTGGCGTTCGGCAACGTGGCCGGGCTGCAGCTGTACGTGGTGCAGCAGGCGGAGCGCGCCGCCCCGCAGGCGGTGGACGTAGCCTCCGGCCTGAACATCGCCGCCTTCAATGTGGGCATCGCCTTCGGCGCCTGGGCCGGCGGCCACATCGTGGCCAGCCTCGGCATCATGCACACCCCGTGGATAGGCGCGCTGATCGTGCTGGCCGCCTGGCTGCTCACCGGCTGGTCCGGCCGGCTGGATCGCCGCGCCGGGCACCACCCGCTGGCCCGCCCGGCCAGCCCGCTGACGGCACACTGATAGACCTGGCCGCCGGCACGGCCTGCGGCCAACCTTTTTGACTCATCAATTCACCCAAGGACACATCATGAGCATTCCGGCATTCGGCGTCGGCACCTTCCGCCTGCAGGGCCAGACCGTCATCGACTCGGTGCGCACCGCACTGCAGCTGGGCTACCGCGCCGTCGACACCGCGCAGATCTACGACAACGAGGCCGACGTGGGCCAGGCGATTGCCGAATCCGGCGTGGCGCGCAGCGAGCTGTTCGTCACCACCAAGATCTGGACCGCCAACTACGCCGCCGACAAGCTGATCCCCAGCCTGCGCGCCAGCCTGGACAAGCTGCGCACCGAGGCGGTGGACCTGACGCTGATCCACTGGCCGGCGCCGGGCGGCGCCACGCCGCTGGAGGAATACATGGCGGCGCTGGCCGAGGCCAAGGCGCAGGGGCTGACACGGCAGATCGGCATCTCCAACTTCAATATCGAACTGACCCGGCGCGCCATCGCGGTAGTGGGCGCCGGCGAGATCGCCACCAACCAGATCGAGCTGAGTCCCTATCTGCAGAACCGCCGGCTGGTGAGCTTCCTGCAGCAGCAGGGCATCGCCGTCACCTCCTACATGACCCTGGGCTACGGCAAGCTGCTGCAGGAGCCGGTGATCCAAGCCATTGCCGACCGCCTTGGCGCCACACCAGCGCAGGTGACGCTGGCCTGGGCGCTGCAGCACGGTTACGCGGTGATTCCCTCCTCCACCCGCCGCGACAACCTGCTGGGCAACCTAGCTGCCCGCCAGCTGCAGCTGGGCGCGGACGATATGGCCGCCATCGACGCGCTGGAACGCGGCGAGCGCCAGGTCAACCCGGACGGCCTGGCGCCGGCCTGGGACGACTGAACCAGCCGGCAAGACAGGGCCGCGGCAACTGCCCTGCCCCATGACCAAGCCCTTGCACACTGTGCAAGGGCTTGGTCATGCCAGGCGGCATCAGTCGCCCATCACCACCCTCGCGGCGCGGAGCGGCACCACCGAAAAAGCCGTCGTCGCGGCGACATGGCCGCGGCAGGCAGCCTCACCGGCGGCAGCCATCCCGCCGGCTACAAGCGCGGCCGCCGCCATGCGGCCAACCCGCGCGCCGGCTTGCGGTAGAATGCGCGCTTTTGCCGCCGGCCCACCGCATGCTCACCGTTCTCTACCGCGACGACTACCTGATCGCCATCGACAAGCCCTCCGGCCTGCTGGTACACCGCAGCGAGATCGATCGCCGCGAAACCCGCTTCGCGGTGCAGCTGCTGCGCGACCAGATCGGCCGCCAGGTGTTTCCGGTGCACCGGCTGGATCGCGGCACCAGCGGCGTGCTGCTGTTCGCGCTGGACGCCGCCACCGCGCGGCTGCTCAACGACGGCTTTGCCACACGCCAGCCCGGCAAGACCTACCTGGCAGTGGTGCGCGGCCATCCGGCCGACAGCGGCGATATCGACCACGCCATCACCCGCCAGCCGGACGAACGCGAATACGTGCACGGCGACGCGCAGCTCAACGCCCAGCCGGCGTTCACCCGCTACCGCACGCTGGCGCGCTGCGAGCTGCCGTTCGCGGTGGAGCGCTACCCGCAAAGCCGCTACGCGCTGGTGGAGCTGCAGCCGGAAACTGGCCGCCGCCACCAGCTGCGCCGCCACCTCAAGCACATCGCCCACCCGATCATCGGCGACGCCACCCACGGCAAGGGCGTGCACAACCGCTTCTTCCAGCAGCAGTTCAACGTTGGCCGCATGCTGCTGCACGCGGTGGAGCTGCGCCTGCCGCACCCGGTAACGGGCGAGGCGCTGTGCCTGACCGCACCGCTCACTGGCGACTTCGCCCGCCTCATCGGCGAGCTGGGCTGGCGCGCCGCGCTGCCGGCGGCATGGCTAGGCGAGACGGCCGCCGGGCGCGATCCGGCGAACTAGCACGACAGCGGGCGAAAACGGCCGGAAAAACGCCGCAGCGCCGCAGCGCCGCAGCTCCCGACCCCGCCTTGCGCTACAATGGCGGGCTGTTTTTGATTGCCCACGCCCATGCTCAGTTATCGCCACGCCTTTCACGCCGGCAACCACGCCGACGTCCTCAAGCACCTGGTAGAGGTGCAGATTCTTGATTATCTCGGCCAGAAAGGCGCTTTCTGGTACATCGACACCCACGCCGGCGCCGGTGCCTACAGCCTCACCGAAGGCTATGCCACCAAGACCGCCGAATACGTCGATGGCGTGGCGCGGCTATGGCAGCGCGACGATGCGCCGGCGCTGGTACAGCGTTATCTCGAGGTGGTACGCGGCATGAACGCGGACGGCGAGCTGCGCCACTACCCCGGCTCGCCGTGGTTCGCCGCCGAGGTGATGGCCAGCAGCGACAAGCTGCGGCTGTTCGAGCTGCACCCCAGCGATTTCGAGCTGCTGTCGCACTGCTTTGCCGACGGCGGCCGCCGCGTGAAAGTGGACAAGGCCAACGGCTTCGAGGCCATCAAGGCCATCCTGCCGCCGCCGCCGCGCCGCGCGCTGACGCTGATCGACCCGCCGTACGAGGACAAGGGCGACTACCAGCACGTGGTGCGGGCGATGAAAGAGGCGCTGAAGCGCTTCGCCACCGGCAGCTACGCCATCTGGTACCCGCTGCTGCAGCGCAAGGATGTGGGCGACATGGTGCGCGAGCTGAAGAAGCTGCCCTGCCACAGCTGGCTGGACGTTACCCTCAGCGTGCGCAAGCCGTCGCAGGATGGCTTCGGCATGCACGGCAGCGGCATGTTCGTGGTCAACCCGCCGTGGACGCTGCAACGCGAACTGGAAGCCGTGCTGCCGTGGCTGCAGGACGCGCTGGCGGTGGACGATGGCGCCGGCTACAGCCTGGCCTACCACGAGAACGGCCACCAGAAGAACTGACCCCACCCGGCCGTGCGCCGGGCTTTTTACGGCCGCGGCCAACCTTGTCGCGCGCGCGGCCGCGGGCCGGGCCGCCCCCTGACTGCGGCCCGGCCTGCAACGCTTACTTCAGGCTGCCGCGCAGGAACTGCTGCAGCCGCTCGCTGGCCGGCTGCTGGAACAGCCGCTGCGGCGGCCCCTGCTCCTCGATGCGGCCCTGGTGCAGGAAGATCACCTGGCTGGACACCTCGCGGGCGAAGCCCATTTCATGGGTGACCACCACCATGGTGCGCCCCTCCTCCGCCAGCGCGCGCATCACCTTCAGCACCTCGCCCACCAGCTCCGGGTCCAGCGCCGAGGTCGGCTCGTCGAACAGCAGCACCTCCGGCTCCATCGCCAGCGCGCGGGCAATCGCCACGCGCTGCTGCTGGCCGCCGGACAGCTGCGACGGGTACTTGGCCTCCACCCCGCTGTTCAGCCCCACCTTGGCCAGGTATTTGCGGGCGCGCTGCAGCGCCTCGTCGCGGCTGATGCCCAGCACCGACAGCGGCGCCTGGATGATGTTTTCCAGCACCGTCATGTGGCTCCACAGATTGAAGTGCTGGAACACCATCGCCAGCCGGCTGCGCATGGTGGCCAGCTCGCGCGGCTGCCGGCCGCCGGCCTTGCCGTCGCGCGGAGCGTGCAGCACGTGCGTACCGAGGGTGACGCTGCCGGCGCACGGCGTTTCCAGGAAGTTGATACAGCGCAGGAAGGTGCTCTTGCCGGAGCCGGACGAGCCGATGATGCTGATCACATCGCCCTGCCGGGCCTTGAGCGAGATGCCTTTCAGCACCTCGTGCGCGCCGAATTTCTTGTGGATGTCGTCCACGATCAGTGTGTACATGTTTGTCTCCGTGCCGGGTTCAATGGCTGCCGGTGTGCAGGAAGGCCAGCCAGCGCCGTTCCATCTGCCGGAAGATCCAGACGATGAGGAAGGACACCGCGGCGTAGATCAGCGCCGCGGTGCCGAAGGCTTCGAACGAGGCATAGGTGGCCGAATTGACGTCGCGCGCCACCTTCAGCAGCTCCGGTACCGTGGCGGTAAAGGCGATGGGCGTGGCGTGCAGGATCAGGATCACCTCGTTGCTGTAGTTGGGCAGCGCGCGGCGCAGCGCCGACGGCAGGATGATCTGGCGGTACATGCTCCAGCGCGACATGCCGAAGGACTCGGCCGCCTCGATCTCGCCGTGCGGAATGCTGCGGATGGCGCCGGCCAGGATCTCGGTGGTGTAGGCGCTGGTATTCAGCACGAAGGCCAGCAGCGCACAGTTGAAACCGTCCTGGAAGAACTGGTTCAGGCTGGGTTGCTGCTGCACCAGCTGCAGGCTGTACACGCCGGAATAGAGAATCAGCAGCTGGATGTACAGCGGCGTGCCGCGGAAGAAATAGGTGTACAGGTACACCGGCAGGCTGAGCGCACGCCGCTGCGACACCCGCGCCACCGCCAGCAGCACCGACAGCGGGAAGCCGATGCCGATGGTGCACAGCAAGAGCAGCAGCGTCATGCCGAGGCCGGACAGGCGCTGGCCGTCGGTCCACAGATAGGCCAGCCAGTACTGTTGCAGGATTTCGATCACAGCCTGCCCTCCTTCACGCCCAGGTTGTAGCGCCGCTCCAGCCGGTGCAGCAGCACGCTGGACACCGTGGTGATGGCCAGGTAGATGAAGGCGGCCAGGAAGCAGAACTCGAACATCGCCATGGTGCTGCGCCCGGCGTCCTGGGTGACCTTGACGATGTCGGCGAGGCCAATGATGGACACCAGCGCCGAGGCCTTGATCAGCACCTGCCAGTTGTTGCCGAGTCCGGGCAGCGCGAAGCGCATCATCTGCGGGAACAGCACGCGGCGGAACAACAGCACCCGGCCCATGCCATAGGCCGCCGCCGCCTCCAGCTGGCCGCGCGGCACCGCCAGAAACGCGGCGCGGAAGGTTTCGGTGAAATAGGCGCCGTAGATGAAACCGATGGTGATGACGCCGGCGGCGAACGGGTCGATATCGATCTGCCGCAGCGCCAGCGCGTCGGTGAGCTGGTTGAGCGCAATCTGCAGGCTGTAGAACAGCAGCAGCATCAGCACCAGGTCCGGCACGCTGCGGATCAGCGTGGAATAGCCCTGCGCCAGCCGCCGCAACAGCGGTTGCGGCGACAGCTTGCACAGCGCGCCCGCCAGGCCGAACACGATGGCCAGCAGCAAGGACAGCAGCGACAGTTTCACCGTCATCCAGGTGCCGGCGATGATCTGGGCTTCATAGCCATAGAACAGCATCGGGAGTTCCTTTCGAAAAAAACCGCCATTGGCGAGAGTGAACCAATGGCGGAAAGTGCAACTGAACGGGTTGCAACTGGGAGACGGCTCAATCGCTGTAGATGTCGAACGAGAAATACTTGGCGGCCAGCTTCTGGTAGCTGCCGTCCTTCAGCATGGCGGCCAGCGCCTTGTTGATCTGCAGGCGCAGCGCCTCGTCTTCCTTGCGCAGGCCGATGCCGGTGCCGACGCCGAAGATTTCCGCGTCTTTCAGCGCACTGCCGGCAAACTCGAAATTGGCGCCCTTGCTGCCCTTCAGCAGGCCGTACTCGGCTTCCACCGCGTCCTGCAGGCTGGCCTGGATGCGGCCGGAGGTCAGATCCTGGTACACCTGCTCCTGGTTCTGGTACGACACCACCATCACCCCGGCCGGCTCCCAGCGTTTCTTGGCGTAGCTTTCCTGCACCGTGCCCTGCTGCACGCCCACGCGCAGGCCCTTCAGCGCTTCCGCCGTCGGCTGCAGCTTGCTGCCCTTGCGCGCCACCATGCGGGTGGGCGAGTTGTAGGTGCGGTCGCTGAAGGCGATCTGCTTCTTGCGCGCCTCGGTGATGTTCATCGACGCCAGGATGGCGTCGAACTTGCGCGCCTTCAGCGCCGGGATCAGGCCGTCGAAATCGTTTTCCACCCACACGCACTTGGCCTGCAGGCGGCGGCAGATCTCGTTGCCCAGGTCGACATCGAAGCCGGCGACGCCGCTGGCGGTCTTGTACTCGAACGGCGCATACGCCGGGCTGGTGCCGAACTTCAGCACGTCGCCGGATGCGGCCAACGTTAGTGCGGACAGGCCGCCCAGCGACAGCGCAAACAGGGCTTTCTTCATTTCTCGTTTCTCCTTGCAATACCGGCCTGGCTGGCCGGCTTATCTTTTTTCCGGCAGGAAGTTCTCGGCCACCATGCAGCGCGCACCGCCGCCGCCCAGGTTCTCGATGGTGTCCAGCGGCGCATGCGCCACGCGGCCGTTGGCCTGCAGCTGCGCCTGCTGCGCCGGGCTGAAGCTGTGCCAGGCGCGGCTGGACATGGCGAACACCGCGTTGCCGTCGGCGTCGGCCAGCTCGATCACGTTGCCGCAGAAGCTTTCCATCTGCCGGTAGTCGATATCGATGATTTGCTTGCCGGCCTGCCGCAGGCTGCTGCACAGCTGCTCGCGCTGCGCCGCATCGCGGATGGATGCCAGGCACACCACTGCCAGGCGGCTGCCCACCGCCATCATCACGTTGGTGTGGTAGATGGCCGCGCCGTGGCGATCGACGGCATCGAACAGCTCGGCGCGGTAACCCAGCTGCGCCAGCAGCGCCGCCAGCACCGCCGGGTGGCTGCGCGAGGAGCGGCAGACGTAGGCAACGCGCGCCGGGTGGTCGAACACGATGGAGCCGGTGCCTTCCAGAAACTGCTGCTGCGCCTCGAAGCCGCTCAGATCCACCACCGATTCGATGTGGAAATCCTGGCGCAGGCGCTGCAGCGTGCTGTCGCGGCGCTCGCGGCGGCGGTTGGGCGCCTCCATCGGGTACAGGAACACCCGGCCGTCGGCGTGCATGCTGAGCCAGTTGTTGGGGAAGATGGAGTCCGGCGTGTCGCCCGGCTGCTGGTCCTCGATCACCAGCACCTGCACCCCGGTGGCGCGCAGCGCCGCCACATAGCCGTCGAACTCGGCGCGGGCCGCGCTCTGCGCGCAGTCCGGCCGCTGTTCCGGCTTCTGGAAACGGTTGGATTCGCTGGTTTCCGGATTGGAAAAGAAATTCACCGGGCGAATCATCACGATATTGCGGCTAGTCTGTTTCATGCTGCGCTTTCCTTCGCCGATTACGCCAGCAGCGCGAAAAGGTTTTTCGGGTTTTGCGGGCGCGGAATCAAATCGATGTGCTGGCCGATATTCAAATCAGTGGCTTTATCCAGCACATAACGCAGCGCGGAGAAATCCTCCAGCGCAAAACCCACCGAATCGAATACGGTAATATCGTCGGCAGTTTCTCGGCCCGGTTTCTGGCCATTCAATACCTGCCAGAATTCGGTTACTGGGAACTCCGCCGGCATTTGCTGGATATCGCCCTCGATACGCGTCTGCGGCTCGAATTCCACGAACACCCGCGCCAGGCGCAGGATGTCGGCGTGCAGCTCGGTCTTGCCCGGGCAATCGCCACCCACCGCGTTGATGTGTACGCCGGGGCGCACCATGTCGGGGGTGAGGATGGTGGCGTAGTTCTTGTCGGCGGTGACGGTGGTGATGATGTCGGCGTCGCGGCAGGCCTCACGGCTGCTGGCGCAGGCGGCAAGACGGATGCCGGCAAAGCCTTCCAGGTTCTGTTGCAGCTTGCGGGTGGCGGCGCTGTCGATGTCGTACAGGTAGAACTGCGAGATACCCAGCAGGCGGTTAAAGGCGATGATCTGGAACTCGCTTTGCGCGCCGTTGCCGATGATGGCCATGCTGCGGCTATCCGGCCGCGCCAGCACGCTGGCGAACAGCGCCGAGGTGGCGGCGGTGCGCAGCGCGGTGGTGATGGTCAGCTCGCTCAGCAGCAGCGGGCTGCCGGTGGATACCTCCGCCAGCGCGCCGAACGCCATTACGGTGAGCAGATTATCGCGGGTGTTTTTCGGGTGGCCATTCACATATTTGAAGCCGTAATATTGCTCGTCGGAAGTCGGCATCAATTCGATGACGCCATCACGCGAATGATTGGCAACACGGGCGCATTTCTCGAAACTTTCCCAGCGCCGATAATCGGATTCGATATAATCGGCCAGTTCGCCGATAAAATTGGCCACGCCAATCCGGCTGACGATATTGCGAATATCACGGGTGTCGATATAGCGGGTCATAGCCACTGCCTTTCGGAAAATAGTGTCGTGGTGTCGTGTTTCTCTGGACGCTATTTTCCCTACAGCAGTTGCCAATATGAAGTTGCAGAACTGCGCAATTTTCAAGGGCAGCTTTACAAATTGCCAAGGCGATCTAACAATATGTCAATGAACGATACCGACCGACAGTTGCTGGCCCTGCTGCGCGACAACGCGCGCATGTCCGTCACCGAGCTGGCGCAAAAGCTGCGCGTGTCGCGCGCCACGGTGCAGAACCGCATCGACAAGCTGGAACAAAGCGGGGTGATCATCGGTTACACCGTGCGGCTGAAGCCGGAGGCGGAGGAACACCGCATCCGCGCCTGGATGGGTATTGCGGTGGAGGGCAACAAGGCGCCGGCGGTGCTGCAGGCGCTGCGCGGCGAACCCAATGTCTACGCGCTGCATTCCACCAATGGCCGCTGGGACATCGTCACCGAGCTGCGCGCCGACACGCTGGAGCAGTTCGACCGGGTGCTGGGGCGCATCCGGCTGATTCCGGGCATTGCCGCCACCGAGACCAGCATCCTGCTGTCCACCCACAAGGTGTGACCGGCGCCAGCGCCGCCCCGGCCGCGCACGCTGCCGGCAAACAAAAAAGGTTGGCCGCATGCGGCCAACCTTTTGGTTTTTGTGTGACAACGCCGCTACATGGCGATGTAGCGGTCCGGACGGTGGTTGAAGCCGATCACCATGTTCAGCGCCGCCGCGCCGAGGATGGAGCCCAGCAGCGCCGACCAGCTCACCAGCAACAGTGAACTGAGCAGGATCACCACGTCCAGCCCCAGTTGCAGCTTGCCGGCGCGGATGCCGTAGCGCTCCTGCAGGAACAGCGCCAGGATGTTGATGCCGCCCAGGCTGGCCTGGTGGCGGAACAGCGCGATGAAGCCCATGCCCATCATCAGCCCGCCCACCAGCCCGGTGTAGAACGGGTTGAGGCCGCCCAGGTGCAGGAACTGGCCGTGCACGCTGGTGAACAGCGACAGCAGGCTCACCGCGATAAAGGTTTTCAGCGTGAAGCGCCAGCCCATGCGCCGCCAGGCCAGCCAGTAGAACGGCAGGTTGATGGTAAAGAAGATGGCACCGAACGGCAGGCCGGTGCGGTAGTGGATCAGGAAGGCGATACCGGCGGTGCTGCCGGTGAGCAGGCCGGCCTGCTTGAACATCACCACGCCGAAGGCCACCAGCAGGGTGCCGACTAGGATGGCGAGCACGTCTTCCAGCAGGCTGTGGGCAATGGCGGTTTCCGCGGTTGGCATGGTGGTTTGGCTAAGCGTGGTCATGATGAATATTGCAGCGCAACAAAAGAAGCCGCCATTTTACGTTTCCGCCCCGTTCGCCTCCAGCATCCAGATCAATAATCTACAAAAACGCAATTGCCTGCCACTTAAGCAACAAAATGGCAGGCAATACGCAATTTTACAGCGGCAGCTACGCCGATAGCCGGCAGCCGGTGGGCATCAGCCGCCGCGCAGCCAGCCGGACAGTGCGCGGATGTCGTCCGGCGTGGTGCGGCAGCAGCCGCCAATGCAGCTGGCGCCGGCCGCGCGCCACTGGCGGGCGGCGTCGGCAAAGGCCTGCGGATCGCTGCTGCCATGCCAGGTCTTGGTCAGTGGGTCGTAGGCTTCGCCGGAGTTCGGGTAGGTCAGCAGCCGCTTGCCGCTGGCCTGCGCCGCCGCCTGCAGCAGCGGGGCGATATGCCGCGGCGCGGTGCAGTTCACCCCCACCGCCACCACCTGCGCAAACGGCTCCAGCGCGGCGATGGCATCGGCCAGCGGCGTGCCTTCGCTGAGGTTGGCGTCGTCGCGGCAGGAGAAGCTGATCCACGCCACCGCCTCGGGAAACTCCTCTTGCAGCAGGCGGGCAATCGCCACCGCCTCCAGCTGGCAGGGAATGGTCTCGCAGGCCAGCAGATCCGGCCCGGCCGCCAGCAGCGCGGCGATGCGCGGGCGGTGGAAGTCCATCAGCTGCTGCTCGCTCTGGCCATAGTGGCCGCGGTATTCCGAGCCATCGGCCAGCATGGCGCCATACGGGCCGACCGAGGCCGCCACCAGCGGACGGATGCGGCCAACCCGGTTGTGCTCATCGGCCCAGAACGCGTCGCGCGCCGCCTGCGCCAGCTCGATGGACAGCCGCATCAGCCGCGCCGACTCCTCGGCGCTCAGGCCGCGCTTGGCAAAACCGGGGAAGCTGGCCTGGTAGCTGGCGGTGGTAGCCACGTCGGCACCGGCCAGGAAGTAGTCGTAGTGCACGTCCTGAATCAGCTGCGGCTGCTCGATCAGCACCCGCGCCGACCACAGCGCGTCATTGAGATCGCAGCCGCGGCGCTCCAGCTCCGACGCCATGGCGCCGTCCAGCACGATGGGGGTATCCGGGGAAAACTGACTGAAAGGATTGTGCAATTCTGGCTCCACAAATAAAAAACCCCGGCACAGGCCGGGGCGGGATTCGACGCGGAACGCTCAGAGCTTGAAGCGGGCTACCAGCGACTTCAGCTCGTCGCCGCGCTGCGCCAGCATATTGATGGTGCTCAGCGCTTCTTGCAGGCTGGTATCGGTCTGCTGCGCCATCACGTTCACACGCTCGGCACTGCGGGCCATCTCGTTGGTTGCCACGCCCTGCTCTGCCGTGGAGGAGGTGATTTCGCCCATGCGCGAGGAGATTTCCTCGGCATTGCTCTTGATCACTTCCACCTTGTCGGCCGCCTGGCGCGACAATGCTACACCAGAAGACACCTTCTCGTTGGTGGTGTCGGCGTGCTCGATGGCTTCGCCGGTGCGGCGGATCACGGTGTCGATCATCTCGGCGATCTGCACGGTGGCGGTGGCGGTACGCTCGGCCAGCTTGCGCACTTCGTCGGCCACCACGGCAAAGCCGCGGCCGGATTCGCCGGCGCGGGCGGCTTCGATCGCCGCGTTCAGCGCCAGCAGATTGGTCTGGTCGGCGATGTCGCGGATCACGCCGACTATCCCCTTGATCTGCTCGGACTGGCCGGACAGGCTGCCCATCACGTTATGCAGCGAGGCCACCGCTTCCTGGATAGAGGCGACTTCGCGCTCCACTTCGGCCATGGCGCGATGCGACTCCACCGAGTTGGTGCGCGACTGCGCCACCAGCTGCTCGGTTTCGCCCACGTGGTCGGCGATGTGGTTGATGCTGACGGTGATCTCTTCGATGGTGGCCGCGGTGGCGGACAGCTCGGTGGACTGCACGCGCGAATCCTGGCCGATCTGCTCGGCAACACGGCTCAGGTCGGAGGCGTCGCGCGCCAGCGCGTCGGACTCGTCGCGCACGGTCAGGAACATCTCGCGCAGCTTGGCCAGGAACTGGTTGAAGGCATCGGCGATCTGGCCCACTTCGTCACGGTTGCCCACCGGCAGGGTGCGGGTGAGGTCGCCATGGCCGCTGGCCACTTCCTGCATCGCCTTGTGCAGCGTGCCCAGGCCGGACAGCATGCGGGTCACTCCCACGTAGGCAAAGACACCGGCCAGCAGCATGCCGGCCACCGCCAGTGCCACCATCACCATCATCAGCTGGCGCGCCGGCGCCATGGCCGCCGCATGCGGCACCATCACACCCAGCAGCCAGCTGGTTTTCGGCACCGGGAACAGCGCCACCATCTGCTTGCTGCCGTCGATATCGGCAAACTGGATCTGACCGTCCTTGTTCAGCGCGCCCAGGTCGAAGCCCGGCACCACGTCGCTGATCTTCTTCAGGCCGGAATCTTTCTGCGGGTGGGCGATCACATCGCCGTCGGCGGTGATCAGGAAGGCATAGCCATCGCCCGGCAGCTTGGCGGACACCACTTCTTCCACCACGCGCGCCAGTGTCACGTCACCACCGGCCACGGCCACCAGCTGGCCGCCATCCTTGCGCGCCTGGGCGAAGGTGATGATCGGACGCTTGGTAGCGGCATCGATGTACGGCGGCGAGGCGATCGGGCCGTTGGCATCCTTGGCGGCCAGGAACCACGGGCGGCCGGTCGGGTCGTAACCCGGCGGTACCGGGGTGCCACCGCTGAACTGGGTCATGGTCTTGTCCGGCTGGCCAACATACATATCGTCAAACTTGCCGGCATTCTGGGCCTGGTCGAGGATGGGCTTGAGCTCGCCGGTACCGAAGCGCGGCAATACCGCCGCCACGATGCTCTGCCGCACTTGTACCCACTCGGAGACAAAACTCACCTTGTTGTCGGCCGCCATCTTGATCTGGCCTTCAATCTGGCTCTCCAGCGTGTCACTCATTTTCCAGTAGGCCACACCACAGAACACGACGGCGAGTGCTGCTATCACCAGCAGCACAAATGCCATCAATTTTGTGCGCAAAGACATGATTGGTTTTTCCCCTGTTTATTGGTTTGTGCGATGGTGCATGGTACTACCGGGGACCTGGCCCCGTTCCTGTTATAGCCAGAAAACAATTTCATGCACTTTCGGCAAAAAAGCCGGCATTCCCATGACATCAAATTGATTTAAAACAAATTCACAATTTCGCAATGTTAGGTTTAAACAGCGGAAAATTCCAGTCGTTCTTAGACAATATTCAATCTGCACATTGCCCCAGTGCCGCCTGCAACGCGGCCAGCGCATGGCGCACCTTGGCCGGCTGCGCATCGCGCCGCGGCGTCACCAGATAGATGGGCAGCGCCGGTGCCCGCCACTCCGGCAATACCGGCAGCAGCAGCCCGGCGGCCAGCTCGCGGCGGATCTCCGGCGCCGGCTGCAGCGCAATGCCCATGCCGGCCAGCGCGAACGCGCGCGCCGACAGCATGCTGTTGCTGGCGATGCGCGCCGGCAGCCTCAGCCGCACCACGTCCTCGCCGCGCGTCAGCTGCAGCGGAAACTGCGCACTGCCGCGCGGGTTGACGCCGATCAGCGCATGGCGGTGCAGCTCGGCCGGCTGCTGCGGCGCCCCCGCCGCCAGCAGGTAGCCCGGCGCGGCGCACAGCAGCAGCGGCCAGTCGCACAGATAGCGCGCCACCTGGGTGGAGTCCGGCAGATTGCCGGCACGCAGGGCCAGGTCGATGCGCAAGTCAGTCAGATCCACCAGCTCATCGTGAAAAAACAGTTGCAGGCTCAGCCCGGGGTTGGCCGCCAGCAGCGGCGCCAGCGCCTCGCCCAGCACACCGCCGGCAAAGCCGCTGGGCGCGGAGATGCGCAGCTCGCCGCTGGGCGCCTCGCGCATGGCGGTCAGCTGGCTTTCCGCCTGCCGTGCCGCCGCCAGCATCTGCGCGCAGCCCTGGTAGAACAGGCTGCCGGCCTCGGTCAGGCTGAGTTTGCGGGTGGTGCGATGCAGCAGAGTCACGCCGTGCTGCCGCTCCAGCCGCCGCACGTGCTGGCTCACCGCCGACGGTGTCATCTCCAGCGCGCGCGCCGCGCCGTTCATCGAGCCCTGCTCGATCACCGTGGCAAACACCGCCATGCTGCGCAGTTCATCCATTTATGTAGCCCTGCTTCACAATGAATGAAAAATAGCATGGATTATCAAGCAGGGCGCCGTTTACTACCATGTACTCATGTTCCATCCCCCGTGAAGGAGTTCAGCATGAAGATTGCCCTTATCGGCGCCAGCGGCTTTGTCGGCAGCGCCATCCAGCAGGAAGCCCTGGCCCGCGGCCATCAAGTCAGCGCCATTGTCAGCCGCCCTGAGCGCATTAGCGCTGCGGCCAACCTTGCCGTGCTGGCGGCCAATGCCTATGACGCCGACAGCATCGCCGCAGCCGTGGCCGGCCACGACGTGGTGATCAGCGCCTTCAACCCCGGCTGGGACAAGGCCGACATCCGCCAGCTGTTCCTGCAGGGCCATGCCGCCATCGTGGCCGGGGTCAAGGCCGCCGGCGTGGCGCGCTTCATCGAGGTGGGCGGCGCCGGCAGCCTGTACGTGGCGCCCGGTCTGCAACTGATCGACACCCCGCACTTTCCCGCCGAATACAAGGAAGGCGCCGAAGGCGCGCGCCAGGCGCTGCTGCAGCTGCAGGACGAGCAGCAGCTGGACTGGGCCTTCGTGTCGCCGCCCGCGCTGCTGGCGCCGGGCGAGCGCAGCGGCCAGTACCGGCTGGGCGGCGACCAGCTGCTGATGGCCGGCGACGCCCCGGCCGGCATCAGCGTGGCCGATCTGGCGGTGGCCATCGTCGACGAGGCCGAAACGCCGCAGCATCACCGCCGCCGCTTTACCGCCGCCAGCGTCTGACGCGACGCAGCATCCCCCGCCCCGCCGGTACCGCAAACGCCCGGCGGGGCGTTTTGCGTCTGCAGCCACACAACTTGCTGCAGCTGCACATCGAATACTGTCCGACATGCGTTGACAGCCTCGGCCAGCTTCTCTAGATTGCGCCAAGCCACGCGGCCGATTGCAAGGTTGGCCGCCACCAGCGCAGGAGAGACTGCCCGGACAAGCGTCCAGCGGCAGCGCCGAAGGGGAATCGCCCCAGAAACTCTCAGGCAAAAGAACTGCACTGGTCAGGCACTCTGGAGAGTAGGCCCGCAACCGCGCGGCCTCGCCGAAGGCAGCATGGCCAGTGCACACTGCGCCGCAATCTCTCAGGCAAAGGGACAGAGGGGGCATCGTCCGGTGATACCGGGCGGACGCCCATCCATCTGTCTGCCGCATCCAGCAGACCGTCCGCCCGTCACCGCCCGTTTTATTCAAGGCGCGGTGCGGCCAACCTTTTGCCGCCTGCGCCGGCGACCAGGAGATACGCGATGTTTACCCAGGATATGCAGATTGCCGGTTTCGACGACGCCCTGTGGGCCGCCATGCAGGCCGAAGACCAACGCCAGCAGGACCACATCGAGCTGATCGCCTCCGAGAACTACACCAGCCCGCGCGTGATGCAGGCCCAGGGCAGCCAGCTCACCAACAAATATGCAGAGGGCTACCCCGGCAAGCGCTACTACGGCGGCTGCGAACACGTGGACGTGGTGGAGCAACTGGCCATCGACCGCGCCAAGCAGCTGTTCGGCGCCGACTACGCCAACGTGCAGCCGCATTCCGGCAGCCAGGCCAATGCTGCGGTGTACATGGCGCTCTTGGAGCCGCACGACACCGTGCTCGGCATGAGCCTGGCCCACGGCGGCCACCTCACCCACGGCGCCAAGGTCAACTTCTCCGGCAAGATCTACCACGCGGTGCAGTACGGCCTGAACCCGGAAACCGGCGAGATCGACTACGACGAAGTGCAGCGCATGGCCAACGAATACCAGCCGAAGATGATCGTGGCCGGCTTCTCCGCCTACTCGCTGATCGTCGACTGGAAACGCATGAGCGAGATCGCCGACAGCATCGGCGCCTATTTGTTCGTGGACATGGCCCATGTGGCCGGCCTGGTGGCGGCCGGGCTGTACCCGAACCCGATTCCGCACGCCCACGTGGTGACCACCACCACCCACAAGACCCTGCGCGGCCCGCGTGGCGGCCTGATCCTGGCGGCGGCCAACCCGGAGCTGGAGAAGAAGCTGAACTCGGTGGTATTCCCCGGCATCCAGGGCGGCCCGCTGATGCACGTGATCGCCGCCAAGGCAGTGGCATTCCAGGAAGCGCTGCAGCCGGAGTTCGTCGACTACCAGAAGCAGGTGCTGGCCAACGCCCGCGCCATGGTGAAGGTGTTCCAGGACCGCGGCTACAGCATCGTGTCCGGCAAGACCGACGACCACCTGTTCCTGCTGAGCCTGATCGACAAGGGCCTCACCGGCAAGGCGGCCGATGCCGCGCTGGGCGCCGCCCACATCACAGTGAACAAGAACGCGGTGCCGAACGATCCGCAAAGCCCGTTCGTGACCAGCGGCATCCGCATCGGCACCCCGGCCATCACCAGCCGTGGCTTCAAGGAGACCGAAGCGCGCCAGGTGGCGCACTGGGTGTGCGACATTCTGGACGACATCGACAACCCGGAAGTGGGCGCACGCGTAAAACGCCAGGTAGCGGAGCTTTGCGCCGCGTATCCGGTCTATCGTTAAACAAGCCATAACATGCTGCGGCCAACCCTGGCCGTGGTGCGTTATCCAATACCACGGGGCCACCCCCTGTAAACCGGGCGCCGCCAACCCACGGCGGCGCCACAACCAGACAAGAGAAGCAGCATGGCTATCAGTGTTTTCGACCTGTTCAAGATCGGCATCGGCCCGTCCAGCTCCCATACCGTCGGCCCGATGCGCGCCGCGCGCCAGTTCATCGCCCGGCTGGAAAAGGATGGCCAGCTGAGCGCCACCGCGCGCGTGAAATCGGAAATGTTCGGCTCGCTGGGCGCCACCGGCAAAGGCCACGGCACCGATACCGCGGTGCTGCTGGGCCTGGCCGGCGAACAGCCGGACCTGGTCGATACCGACGCCGTGCCGCAGATACTGGCCACCATTCGCGCCGACAAGGCCATCACCCTGCTCGGCCAGCAGCGCATCGCCTTCAACGAGGCGGAAGACCTGCTGCTATATAAGCGCAAGGCACTGCCCTACCACCCCAACGGCATGATCTTCGAAGCCTTCGACGCCGATGGCAACAGCCTGTCCAAGCGTGCCTACTACTCGGTGGGCGGCGGTTTCGTGGTGGACGAGGCGGCCATCGATGCCGGCTTCGTGCCGCCGGGCGTTACCGAGCTGAAGCACCCGTTCAAGACCGGCGCCGAGCTGCTGGCGCTGTGCCAGCGCCACGGCAAGAGCATCAGCCAGATCATGCTGGAAAACGAGCTGGCCTGGCGCAGCGAGGACGAGGTACGCGCCGGCCTGCTGCAGATCTGGCAGGTAATGCAGGGCTGCGTACAGCGCGGCTGCGCCCACGAAGGCATCCTGCCCGGCGGCATGAAGGTGAAGCGCCGCGCCGCCGACCTGTACCGCAAGCTCACCGATGCGCCGGAAGCCGCGCTGCGTGACCCGCTGACGGTGATGGACTGGGTCAACCTGTACGCACTGGCGGTGAACGAGGAAAACGCCGGCGGCGGCCGCGTGGTGACCGCGCCGACCAACGGCGCGGCTGGCATCATCCCGGCGGTTCTGCACTACTACAGCCGCTTCGTGCCGAATGCCAGCGAAGACGGCGTGGTGCGCTTCCTGCTCACCGCCGGCGCCATCGGCATCCTGTTCAAGCTCAACGCCTCGATCTCCGGCGCCGAAGTCGGCTGCCAGGGCGAGGTCGGCTCCGCCTGCTCGATGGCGGCCGGCGCGCTGGCCGAAGTGCTGGGCGGCACACCGGAACAGGTGGAGAACGCCGCCGAGATCGGCATGGAACACAACCTGGGCCTGACCTGCGACCCGGTGGGCGGCCTGGTGCAGGTGCCGTGCATCGAGCGCAATGCCATGGCGTCGGTAAAGGCGATCAATGCCGCGCGCATGGCGCTGCGCGGCGACGGCCAGCACTTCATCTCGCTGGACCGGGTGATCAAGACCATGCGCGACACCGGCCGCGACATGAACAGCAAGTACAAGGAAACCGCACGCGGTGGCCTGGCGATCAATGTGATCGAGGTGCCGGTGAACATCGTGGAATGCTGATGTAAATTGCGGCCAACGCCGGCCGCAACAACGACAAACGCCCGCTAACCGCGGGCGTTTTTGCATGGACATGCTGGTTGGTGTCGAGCGTAGCGAGGCCCGCGGTTTACCGCGCATGGCTATTTATCCGCTACGCGGATGCGGCTTGAAGTCGCCGCTTCCGCCCGACGCTCCCCGTTCGGTGGCCTGGCGCCTCACAACGTTGGCCGCATGTTTTGTCGGCTTGAGCGCCAAGACGGCATCTACCACAGAAAGCAAACAAAAAGCCCGGCATCGCTGCCGGGCTTTTGCGTGCGACCGATGTCGCGGGAATTACTGGGCTGCGGAAGCAGCGGCCGGGGCAGCAGCGCCGCCACCAACGGTTTCCAGTACTTTCCACTCGCCTTTTTCAACCTTGTACACGGTGATGCCGCCGTCTTTCAGGTCGCCCTTGTCGTCGTAGGTCCAGTTGGAGGAAGTTACGCCATCCTTGTACTGTACCTTGGCCAGTACCGGCAGGTATTTCGCCGGGTCGGCGGAGTTGGCTTCCTTCATCGCGGCGATCATGGCGCGGGCAGCGTCATAGCCGTACGGGGAGTAGGTCGCTACGTCCATGTTGAAGCGGGCCTTGTAACGGCTGGCGTAGTCGGCACCTTTCGGCATCTTGTCCAGCGGCAGACCGGCCAGCGAGGCGATGGTGCCTTCGGCTTCCTGACCAGCCAGCTTCAGGAAGGTCGGGGTCTTGGTCATTTCGCCGGAGATCAGCGGCGCCTTCAGGCCCAGACGCTTCATCTGCTTGGCCATCGGGGCGGACTGCGCATCGGCGCCACCGTAGAACACCACGTCCGGGGACACACCCTTGATGGAGGTCAGAATGGCGGCAAAGTCGGTAGCCTTGTCGTTGGTGAACTCACGCTTCACCACTTCACCACCGGCAGCTTTAACAGCCTTCTCGAATTCGTCGGCCAGACCCTGACCGTAGGCAGTGCGGTCGTCAACGATAACGATCTTCTTGGCGTTCAGCTTCTGTACCACGAACTGGCCCATTACCGAACCCTGCTGGGTATCGGAGGTCATGGAGCGGAAGGTGTTCTTGTAGCCTTGGGAGGTGAATACCGGCGAAGTCGCCATGGCGATCATCGGGATACCGGCATCGGAGTAGATCTTGGAAGCCGGGATGGAAGTGCCGGAGTTGAAGTGGCCGACAATGCCGTTCACTTTGTTGTCGACGAACTTCTGCGCCAGCTGGGTAGCGGTTTTCGGGTCGGCCTGGTCATCTTCGGATACCAGTTCGAAGGTTACCGGCTTGCCGTCGATGGTCGGTTTCTCGGCGTTGGCATCTTCGATCGCCAGGGTCACGCCGTTCTTGTATTCCTCGCCGTAGTGGGCTTGCGGACCGGTCAGCGGTGCGGCAAAGCCGATTTTCACTACGTTGCCGTCAGCAGCGGCGCTGGCAGCAGAGGCCTCGCCTGCCGGGGCATCCTGCTTCTGGCTGCAGCCGGCGATAGCCAGGGCGGCAGCAACGGCAAGGGATACGCTGGTCAGTTTGTTCAGTCGCATGTCGTTTCTCTTCTCTTTTGTGTCAGGGTTTGCTCGTGCCAATGGATTTTGTCTACTGGCGAACGTTTACAACAAGGCAGGCGCATTATTTCAATGCCGCCCGCCCCGCGCAAGTCCAATCAGTCACCAATACTCATCAGACTCGCATTACCGCCTGCTGCCGTGGTATTCACGCTAATCGCGCGCTCCACCACCAGTCGATGCAGGTTGTAACCACCCTCTTCGACCAGCAGCAACGGAATCAAAGCGCCGTCGCGGCGCGCCAGGGTCTGGCGCAGCAGCTCGGCATCCGGGCCGGCGTACAGCAACGCCGTTACGTCGGCGGCTTCCACCTTGTCGGCCAGTTGCACGCGGCTCTTCAGCACTGCGGCCAACTGTTGCGCCGGCACACTATTCTGCAGCAACACCTGGTTGCCGGTGGCGAACGCCGCCGCCACCTGCATCACCAGCGCTTCCAGATTGTCGGCCGAGCACGCCACCAGGCCGCGCGGCGCGAACAGCAGCGTGTTGATCTCGCCGGTCGGGCCCGGCAGGGCCTCGGCGTGGTTCAGCGGCGAATGACGGCGCGCCGCGGCGATCACTGCCTGCAGGTGCTGGCGCGCCCCCTCGTCCAGTTTCAGCTGCGGCAGCACGCCTTGCAGCTGCTCCAGCGCGGTGAAGTCCGCCGCCTCCGGGTTGGCCGCCAGCTTGGCGTCCCAGCTGCCGCGCGTCAGGCGGTACAGGTACAGCGGGCCGCCGGCTTTCGGGCCGGTGCCGGACTTGCCTTCGCCGCCGAACGGCTGCACACCCACTACTGCGCCGACGATATTGCGGTTCACGTAGACGTTGCCCACCTTGATATTGCTGGTGATGGCGTCGATGGTTTCATCGATGCGGCTGTGAATGCCGTGCGTCAGGCCGTAGCCGGTGCTGTTGATCTCGGCCACCACCTGGTCGATCTGGCTGGCGTCGAAACGGATCACGTGCAGCACCGGGCCGAATACTTCGCGCTCCAGCAGCTTGATGCTGTCGATTTCGAACAACGTCGGCGCCACGTAGGTACCGGCAGCGCATTCGTCGCTCAGCTTGGCCTGATACATGCCGCGAGCGCGGCCCTTCAGGCCGTCGATATGGCGCAGCAGGTTGCCCTGCGCTTCGGCGTCGATCACCGGGCCGATGTCGGTATGGAAGCTGGCCGGGTTGCCCACGCGCAGCTCGTCCATCGCACCCTTGATCATGGTCACCACCTTGTCGGCGATGTCGTTCTGCAGGTAGAGCACGCGCAGCGCCGAGCAACGCTGGCCGGCGGAATCGAAGGCCGAAGACAGCACGTCGGTCACCACCTGCTCCGGCAGGGCCGAGCTGTCGACGATCATGGCGTTCTGGCCGCCGGTTTCGGCGATCAGCGGTACTTCTTCGCCACGGCCGGACAGCGCGCGGTTGATGATCTGCGCCACTTCGGTGGAACCGGTGAAGATCACGCCCTTGATGCGCGCGTCGGTGGTCAGCGCAGAGCCGACCACTTCGCCGCGCCCCGGCAGGAACTGCAGCACGTCGCGCGGCACGCCGGCTTCATGCAGCAGGCGGATGGCGTAGGCGGCGATCAGCGCGGTCTGCTCGGCCGGCTTGGCCAGCACCACGTTACCGGCCGCCAGCGAGGCGGTAACTTCGCCGATGAAGATGGCCAGCGGGAAGTTCCACGGGCTGATGCACACCACCGGCCCCAGCGCCGGGTTGCGCTGGTTGTCGAACTCGGCACGCACGCGGGCAGCGTAGTAGCGGCAGAAGTCCACCGCTTCGCGCACTTCGGCAATCGCGTTGTTCAGCGTCTTGCCGGCTTCGCGCACCGCCAGGCCCATCAGGGTGGCCATATTGTCTTCCATCAGGTCGGCCATGCGCTCCAGACACAGCGCACGCTTGGCCGGCTCGGTAGCTGCCCATGCCGGCGCCGCGCGCACCGCGGCCTGCAGCGCGATTTCCACGTCGTCACGCGTCGCTTCCTGCACCTGCCCCACCACATCCTGCAGGTTGGCCGGGTTACGCACCGGCTGTGCATTGCCCGCTTCGACATCGCGATCGGCCAACAGCGGTGCGGCCAACCATGGCTGCGCTTCGGAGGCCTGCAGCGAGCCTTGCAGTGCGGTCAGCACATGCTCGTTGGCCAGGTCGATACCCTTGGAGTTCTTGCGCTCGGCGCCATACAGCGCCACCGGCAGTGCGATCTTGCTGTGCGGCAGGCCACCGTGACGGCCGGCTTCGGCCACCGGGTCTTCCACCAGTTCGTCGATGGAGACGCTTTCATCCACGATGCGGTTCACGAACGAGGAGTTGGCGCCGTTTTCCAGCAGGCGGCGTACCAGGTAGGCCAGCAGGGTCTCGTGCGAGCCCACCGGCGCGTAGATGCGGCACGGCTTGTCCAGCTTGTCCTTGCCCACCACCTGGTCGTACAGGGTCTCGCCCATGCCGTGCAGGCACTGGAATTCGTAGTCCTTGCCTTCGGCCAGATGGTAGACCGCGGCCAGGGTGTAGGCGTTATGCGACGCAAACTGCGGGTAGATGGCGTCCTGTGCGGCCAACAGGCGCTTGGCGCAGGCGATATAGGACACGTCGGTGTAGACCTTGCGGGTGTACACCGGGTAGCCCGGCAGGCCATCCACCTGGGCGCGCTTGATCTCGGCATCCCAGTAGGCGCCCTTCACCAGCCGCACCATGAAGCGATGCTTGCTGCGACGCGCCAGGTCGATCAGGTAGTCGATCACGTACGGGCAGCGCTTCTGGTAAGCCTGCACCACGATACCGATGCCTTCGAAGCCGTCCAGATCCGGATCGTTAGCCAAGGCCTCCACCAGATCCATGGAAATTTCCAGGCGGTCGGCTTCCTCGGCGTCGATGTTCAGGCCGATGTTGTACTGCTTGGCCAGCAGGAACAGCTGCTTCAGGCGCGGCAGCAGCTCGCCCATCATGCGTTCGTGCTTCATGCGGGCGTAGCGCGGATGAATGGCGGACAGCTTCACCGAGATGCCCGGGCCGCTGTAAATGCCGCGACCATTGGACTCTTTGCCGATGGCGTGAATCGCCATCACGTAATCGTTCAGGTAGCGCTGTGCATCGGCCTCGGTCATGGCGGCTTCGCCCAGCATGTCGTAGCTGAAGCGATAGCCACGGGCTTCACGCTCACGACCGTTGGCCAGCGCCTCCTCGATGGTTTCGCCGGTCACGAACTGTTTGCCCAGCATGCGCATCGCCAGGTCGACACCCTTGCGAATCAGCGGCTCGCCACCCTTGGCGATAATGCGGGTCAATGCCGAAGACAGGCCTTGCGCGCTGTGGGAGGACACCAGTTTGCCGGTGACCAGCAGGCCCCAGGCGGCGGCGTTGACGAACAGCGACGAGCTGTTACCCAGGTGCGCCTTCCAGTCGCCACCGGAAATCTTGTCGCGGATCAGCTTGTCGGCCGTCACGCGGTCCGGAATACGCAGCAGTGCCTCGGCCAGGCACATCAGCGCGATGCCCTCCTGACTGGACAGCGTGAACTCATGCATCAGCGCATCCACACCACTGGACTTGGTACGTTCGCGGCGCACCTGCGTCACCAGCTTGCTGGCCAGCGCCTTGATAGAGGCAATCTGGTTTGCCGGCATCGCGGCCTGTTCCATCATGACAGCAACACACTCGCGTTCATCACGACGATAGGCTGCGGTGATCGCATCACGAAGCGCAGATTGCTCGCGCGCAAATGCCTGAAATTGCATGAGTAGCTTCTCCATAGGTCCAACTGCTTGTACGTGCCTATTGTATACAAAATATAAACTACGTGAAGACTTCTTCGGAGACTATCCAGTCTAGAAGCCCATCCAGCATTGGCAAGGATGGAAATTGCAACACTTTGGGCACGAACACGCGGCGAATCATGATGAGGGAATGAGGCAATCACAGCGCAAAACCAGTTGGCGCATGGACAACGGCAAGACAAGCACACGTATGCATGCCCGAAATATTTGAAGTGACGACGACTGAGCGTCTGGTCATCGCCCGACTCCCCAAACACCAAAGCCCGCTTGCGCGGGCTTTTTGCTTGTCGGTGCCGTGGCCAGGGCCGGCCGGCGGCCAACGTTGGCCGCACGGGCATGGCATGAGATGGGAATCGGGCGACGTGCAGATCAGCCGCCCGCCCCAAAGCACAAAGCCCAGCTTGATCTCTCAAGCTGGGCTTCATATGGGGAGTCTGGCGGTGTCCTACTTTCACACAGGTATCT
>NZ_JBHRXN010000025.1:0-3975 GCF_042648525.1 Vogesella facilis | reverse complement strand
CACCGCAAAGCGATACGGCGCTGCCACCTTGCGCAGCAACAGCCACAGGTAGTCGGCAAAGCTGCGGCGGATGATCAGGAACACGCCGTCGTCCTCCAGCCGCAACACCGTGCCGCCAGCCTTGCCCAGCACGGTGCTCACCGCCTGGCCCACGCCGATCGATTCGAAGTCGTACACCCCCATGTGGCGCAGCACGGTCACGTGTTCGGCACCGGACAGCGACACGCAGGTCAGCCCGCCGCTGTTGTCCACCGCGTGGGCGAACAGCCCGGCGAAGGCGGCGTCGAATGCGGCCAACCTTTGCGCCAGTTCGGCGCGGCGGGTGACCAGTAGCAGCTCGTCCGGCGACACCCACAGCAGCACGCCAGCCTCGCCGGTGGTGAACTGGCCGGCCGCCGGCAGTGCGGCACCGCTGACCTTGGCGATGGCGGCGGCGATGGCGCCGTCGGCCAGCTCGCCCCGGATGGCGATGTAGCCCAGCAGCGGCAGTTCGTTGGCACGCGCCAGCTGGCTGTTATCGACCAGCACGGTCTCGGCCGGCAGGTTGAAGTTGACCAGCGGGGACTGCAGATAGGGTTGGAAGTTAGGCATGTTGACGCACCCCTTCTTGATCGACGAATACGGAGGAAACCACTTTGGCCGGGTGCAGCTTGCCCTGCGCCCACACGTAGACGGTGTCGCCTTCGCGCTGGCTGCCGCCTTTGAGCACTGCCATGGCGATGGAGCGGCCGAGGAAGGCGCTGTGGTAGCTGGAGGTGACATGGCCCTGCATATTGGCCGGCGGCGTGGCGTCCGGGGTGGACAGGATCTGCGCGCCTTCGGCCAGCACCACTTTCGGGTCTTCGGTGTACAGGCCGACCAGCTGCTTGCGGTCGGAACGGGTGGTGTCGGAACGCGACAGCGAGCGCTTGCCGAGGAAGCTGAACGGCTTCTTCATTCCCACCGCCCAGCCCATGGCGAGGTCGATCGGGGTCATCGAGCCGTCGGTGTCCTGGCCGACGATGATGAAGCCCTTCTCGGCGCGCAGCACGTGCATGGTTTCGGTGCCGTACGGGGTGATGCCGAATTCTTCACCGGCGGCCATCACCTGTTCCCAGATGTAGTGGCCGTAGCAGGCGTCGACGTTGATCTCGTACGCCAGTTCGCCGGAGAAGGAGATGCGGAACACCTTGGCCGGTACGCCGGCGACGGTGCCTTCGCGCCAGTCCATGAACTTGAAGTTGTCGGCGGACAGGTCGATGTCGCTGCACAGTTTCTGCAGCACGGCGCGGCTCTTCGGCCCCACCACCGCGGTGGTGCTCCAGTGGTCGGTGGTAGAGGTGAAGCGTACTTTCAGCTCCGGCCATTCGGTCTGGTGCCAGCGTTCCAGCCAGTTCAGCACCCGGGCGGCGCCGCCGGTGGTGGTGGTCATGTGGAAGTGGTCGTCGGCGATGCAGGCGGTGACGCCGTCGTCCATCACCATGCCGTTCTCGTCCAGCATCAGGCCGTAGCGGCACTTGCCCGGGTCGAGCTTGCTCCAGGCGTTGGAGTAGATGCGGTTGAGGAATTCGCGCGCGTCCGGGCCTTTCACGTCGATCTTGCCGAGGGTGGAGGCATCCATCACCCCCACGCTGTTACGGGTGGCCAGGCATTCGCGGTCCACGGCCTGATGCAGGGTTTCCTTGCCCTTGGGGAAGTACCACGGGCGCATCCACTGGCCGACGGTCTCGAACAGCGCGCCCCGTTTGAGGTGCGAGGCCTGCATCGCGGTGTAGCGGCGCGGCTCGAAGGTGTCGGCCTTGTGGCTGCCGGCCAGCGCACCGAAGGTGACCGGGGTGTAGGCCGGGCGGTAGGTGGTGGTGCCGACCGCGGCGATCGGTTTGCCCAGTGCCTCGGCGGCGATGGCGAAGCCGTTGACGTTGGACAGCTTGCCCTGGTCGGTACCGAAGCCCAGCGCGGTGTAGCGCTTGACGTGTTCAATGGAGCGGTAGTTCTCACGCACTGCCAGGTGGATGTCGGCGGCGGAGACGTCGTTCTGGAAGTCGACGAAGGCCTTGGCACCGTGGCCTTCGGCCAGACCGTCCGGCACGCGGAACAGGCGGCGGGTGGCGGCCACGTCGTGCGCGCCGCCCTGCGGGCAGTCGCCGTGGGTGCTGCGGCCGAAGCCGGCCAGCATGGCGCTGGTGGCGGCGTGGGTCTGCGCCAGGGCGCTGTCCAGTTCCCAGCGGCCGGTGATGGCGCCGGCACAGCTGATGCCCTGGCGGCCTTCGTCCGGTACCACGAAGGACAGGCTGTCCTCTTTCCAGTACGGGCGGCCGGTGTTGTGGCAGAACAGGTGCACGGTGGAGGTCAGGCCGCCGGAGGACAGGATGCTGTCGGCCGACAGGCGCGGGCCTTTGCCACGCACGGTGTTGGTGAACGGGTCCAGCTGTACCAGCTGCGCGCCGCTGGCGGCGGTCTTGCCGTGCACTTCGGCAATGCCGTAGCCCAGCATCAGCTCCACGCCGGCCTGCTTGGCCTGCTGCTGGCGCCAGGCGGCGGCGCCGCGCAGGCGGGTGTCGATCAGGGTAACCTGGCTGCCGGCGGCGGCCAGGTCGCGGGCGGCGTCGTAGGCGGCGTCGTTGTGCGTCATCAGCAGCACGTTGCGGCCAACGGCCACACCGTAGCGGTTGAGGTAGGTCTGGCCGGCGGCGGCGGTCATCACCCCCGGGCGGTCGTTGTTGCCGTAGACCAGCGGGCGCTCGATGGCGCCGGCGGCCAGCACCACGTGGTGGGCGCGGATCTTGTGCAGGCGCTGGCGCGGCTGGCTGCGGTCGCGGCTGCCGATCGGCAGGTGGTCCTGGCGCAGTTCCAGTGCCTGCACCAGGTTCTGCTCGTGCAGCGCGAAGGCGGTGGTGCGGGTCAATACCGTGACATTGGCCAGGCTGTCCAGCTCGGCCAGGCGCTCGCCCACCCACTGCATTGCCGGCTTGCCGTCGATCTGCGCGCTGGCGTCGGACAGCATCCAGCCGCCGGCTTCGTTCTGTTCGTCCACCAGCAGGGTCTTGAGGCCGGCGCGGCCGGCCAGGGTGGCGGCCCACAGGCCGCAGGCACCGCCGCCCACCACCAGCACGTCGACGTGGTGGTGCAGGTGGTCGTAGAACTCCGGATCGGCTTCCACCGGCGCGCGGCCATAGCCGGCGGCCATGCGGATCAGCTTCTCGTACATCGGCCAGGCGGCTTTCACCGGGCCCATGAAGGTCTTGTAGTAGAAGCCGGGCGGCATGAAGCGGGCAAAGCTGCCGGCCAGACCCTTGAGGTCGAAGTTCAGCGACGGGAAGCCGGTGGTGGTGGTGGCGGACAGGCCGTTGTACAGCTCCACCTGGGTGGCTTTCAGATCCGGCACGGTGTAGGCGCCGGTTTCCAGCTGGATCAGCGCGTTCGGCTCCTCGGAACCGTGGCCGATGATGCCGCGCGGGCGGCCGTATTTGAAGCTGCGGCCGATCAGCTTGACGCCGTTGGCGATCAGCGCGGAGGCCAGGGTATCGCCGGCGAAGCCCTGCAGGCGCTTGCCGTCGAACGTGAACTGCAGCGGCGACTGGCTATCGATGCGCTGGCTGTGGCGATGGACACGGTAGGCGCTCATGCTTCGCTCTCCTTCAGGTATTGCGCTTTGCCTTCCGCCAGCGTCCAGCTGCCGGCGATCTGATAACTGGCGGTGTGCCGCTTGACGGCAAACACCTTGCGGCAGCCGGCGGTGTGCTGCCATTGCTCCCAGAACCAGCCGCGGGTGTTCTTGCGCATGAACAGGTAGTCGCCCCATTCGGCGTCGCTGGCGTCTTCCGGGCTGGCCGGGCGGGCGATATAGGCCTCGCCGGCATAGCTGAATTCTTCTTCCTCGCGGGTGGCCCCGCAGTGCGGACAGTGCAGTTGGAACATCGGATTCTCCTCATCCGGCTTGCTCGGCGGCCCGGGGCGGCACAGGTTGGCCGCATGCAAACACCGGGGGGGGGGGGG
>NZ_JBHRXN010000024.1:0-1232 GCF_042648525.1 Vogesella facilis | reverse complement strand
TGAATCGCCCCAGCTTCTCTAGACACTCTTGAGCCGTTGGAAATATTGCTTCTCAAACTCTACCGGCGATAGCCCGTTTGCGGAACCATGCCGACGTTTCGGGTTGTAGAACATCTCGATGTAATCGAAGATATCCCGCCGAGCTTCTTCTCTGTCGTGATAGGTTTTTCGCTTGATGCGCTCCCGCTTCAGCAACTGGAAGAAACTCTCCGCCACGGCATTGTCGTGGCAGTTCCCGCGCCGACTCATGCTCGGCACCAAGCGATGGGCCTTCAAGAAGTCCTGCCAGTCGTAACTACTGAACTGACTCCCCTGGTCGGAATGCACCAGCACCTCCTGCTTGGGTTGACGCCGCCATACCGCCATCAACAGGGCATTCAGCACCAGCTCTCTATCGATACGTGACTGCATCGACCAGCCAATGACTTGCCGCGAGAACAGGTCGAGCACCACCGCCAGGTACAGCCATCCCTCATGCGTGCGGATATATGTGATGTCGGTCACCCAGGCTTTATTCGGTGCATCCACGGTGAACTGGCGCTGCAGGTGGTTCGGCGCCACCACCGCCGGGCGGCCACTGTAATGCCCTGGGCGTCGGTGGTAGCCCGTCTGCGAACGCAGCCCCTCCTGCTTCATCAGCCGTGCCACACGATGTTTGCCGCAGTTCTCCCCTTGCGCCTGCAGGTCGTCATACACCTTGCGGTAGCCATAGACACCGCCACTCTCTAGCCAGGCCTGTTTGATTTGCCCCAGCAAGCGTTGGTCTTCGCGGGCACGGGGTGAATGCGGGGACGCTTTCCAGGCGTAGTAGCCACTGGGGTGCACCGACATGACACGACACAGTCGTCGGACTGGAAACTGCTGCTCGTGGGCCCGGATGAAGGCATACCTTACCCGGACTCCTTGGCAAAGTATGCGGCGGCCTTTTTTAGGATGTCGCGTTCCTCGGTCACCCGTTTCAGCTCTGCCTTGAGATGGCGGATTTCGGCTTGCTGGTCAGCTGATTCGGCCGGTTTGGCCCGCGTGGGGTCGTAGCGTTTCAGCCATTGATACAGACTGTGGGCAGATACGCCGAGACGGCTGGCTACTTCGGCGACGGGATAGCCGCGTTCAGTGACCTGTTTGACGGCTTCAATCTTGAACTCTTCGGGGAAACGCTGCCTGCTCATGACACCTCCTTGTAGGGCCTAGTGTGAGGCTCTTGAGGTGTCTAGGAAAGGAGGGGCGATTCA
>NZ_JBHRXN010000023.1:0-1295 GCF_042648525.1 Vogesella facilis | reverse complement strand
GCCGCAGCTACGCGCCGTTCGAAGCCGACATGCGCGCCGGCACCGCCGCGGTGTACCACCACGAAATGCCGGGCGGGCAGGTCACCAACCTGCGCGAACAGGCGCGTTCGCTGGGGCTGGAAGCGCGCTGGCCGGAGGTGGCGGCAGCCTATGCCCAGGTCAACCTGCTGTTCGGCGACATCGTCAAGGTCACCCCCACCTCCAAGGTGGTGGGCGACATGGCGCTGTTCATGGTTTCCAACGACCTCACCCCGGCACAGGTGGCCGACCCGCAACGGGCCATCGACTTCCCGGACTCGGTGGTGTCGCTGTTCAAGGGCGAGCTGGGCTACCCGGCGCACGGCTTCCCCGAGGCCTTGCAGCGCAAGGTGCTGAAAGGCGCACCCGCGCTCACCCAGCGCGCCGGCGCGCTGCTGCCGGCGGTGGACCTGGCGGCCGAGCAACAAAGGTTGGCCGCCAGCCTTGGGCGTGAATGCACGGAACAGGAACTGGCCTCGCACCTGATGTACCCCAAGGTGTTCAAGGACTTCGCCGCCCATAGCGCCCGCTTCGGTGACGTATCGATCCTGCCGACCAGCGCCTTCTTCTACGGCCTGAAGGAAGGCGAGGAAGTCTGCATCGAACTGGAACGCGGCAAGACGCTGATCGTGCAACTGCTGGGCCGCGCCGACACCGACGATGGCCACGTCAAACTGTTCTTCGAGCTGAACGGCCAGGCGCGGGTGATCAAGGTGGCCAAGGCCGGTGCCGCCGCCGCCAGCGCACAGCCCAAGGCGGAAGAGGACAACCCGCACCACGTCGGCGCGCCGATGCCGGGCATGGTCAGCACCGTACTGGTGGCGCCGGGGCAGCGGGTGCAGCAGGGCGACACCCTGCTGACCATCGAGGCGATGAAGATGGAGGTGGCGATCAAGGCGGAGCGCGATGGCGTGATCCAGCAGGTGCTGGTGGCGTCCGGCAAGCGGATTGCCAACAAGGATTTATTGGCCGTGTTTGTGTAGGTGCTTCCCTGTGGGTACTTGTGCCCTTGCCCCGCCGATTCCCCCGGCGGGGTTTTTTTATACCTGCGTACCATGCCGGCCGGCCACGCGCCCTCGCCTGGCGGCTGCCACCCGGACACGACGCAATAAGCACGTAGCTTGTCCGTTTTGTCCCATCTTTTCCGGCCGGCTTGGCCAACAATCTAGTCACATCTGGCAACAATATGGGGCGCTCCATGGCAAACCGTTACTCCTTCTGGAGCCTGCTCAAGCACGGGCTCAAACACCACGAAACCTGGCAACCGGCCTGGCGTA
>NZ_JBHRXN010000022.1:135880-167250 GCF_042648525.1 Vogesella facilis | reverse complement strand
GGAAACGCTGCCTGCTCATGACACCTCCTTGTAGGGCCTAGTGTGAGGCTCTTGAGGTGTCTAGGAAAGGAGGGGCGATTCAGCCGGAGTCTTCCGGTACCGGCACCAGATATTCATCAACCTCTTTGAGAAGGTGTGGGCAGCTTGGGAAGCGAAGCTCAAGCGGGATCAATGCATCGACTATGACGATATGCTGGTGCTTGCGGCCGACTGTGTCGAAAAGCAGCAAGAGGAGAGCCACTATCAACTCGTGATGGTTGACGAGTTTCAGGATGCGAGCCAAGCGCGTGCTCGCTTGATTGCTAGCCTGCTCAATGGGCCTGGGAAATGCCTCTTTGCCGTCGGTGACGACTGGCAGAGTATCAACCGTTTTGCCGGGGCTGATCTGGCAGTCATGACGGATTTTGAGAAAAAATTTGGACGAGCCGTCACGTTAAAGTTAGAAACAACTTTCCGGTGCCCGCAGTCACTGTGTGATATCAGTAGTACTTTTGTTCAGAAGAACCCAAAGCAAATTAAGAAGAAGGTGCGGTCATCCAAACCTAATGTCACTGACCCTGTGCGAATTATTCAAGTCGAAGATGAGAATCAGATTCGGTCTGCAGTTGGTAAGCGAATCAATGAGATTTCAGCTGAGTCACCAAGCAAGGGTAAGAAGATAAGAATCTATATTCTTGGTCGCTATAACAAAGAAAAAATATATGTGCCATTGGATTATGATACAAGCCAAATAGAGGTCGAGTTCGTTACTGTTCACTCATCCAAGGGGTTGGAGGCAGACCACATCATCATACCTAGAGTGACCGCTGAGACGTTAGGTTTTCCCAGTCGTATCGAGGATGATCCTGTACTTCAGTTAGCCATGCCAGGTGGTGATTCCTATGAATATGCTGAAGAGCGTCGCTTGTTCTATGTGGCCTTAACTCGTGCTCGATCATCGGTAACTTTGGTCACGCTCGCACACAAAGCATCTTCTTTCATTGCCGAGCTTGTTAAAGACCATAAGCTAGATGTATACAGTATCGACGGGAATGAAGCTAACAGCGAGCTCTGTCCTGTTTGTCGAGATGGTTTTCTTGTAAAGAAAAATGGGCGGTTTGGACTATTCTATGGCTGCAGTAGATTCCCGAGATGTCGGCACACACAAAAAATTAATAAATCATAAAGTATTGGTTGCCTGCAAGGGCAAGGGTAGTACAGAAAGATAAATAGGAAGGGATGCCAATGGAACAACCAATCTGGGCTAGAGATCTGCCAATTTTTCTTGCGGAGATTTATAAAAAAATAGAAGCCATCGCCCCGGATGGAGTCGAGGAAAAGTTAACCGATCTAGTGGGGTGGGTTCATCGGCTTCCATCAAGAAATCCTCGTAGAACTTATCTTTCAGATATACTTCGGGGCCGTAAAATATTAACTCCCTATGAAATGAATGGCATACGCCGTGTTCGTATCGAATTAGAAAGTGGTCGTGATATTCGTCCATTTCTTGGAGAGCGAACAGCATCAATACGAAATCGGCGTGATGAGAAACGTAACCCAAAGCAGCGAAACGATCTATTTTTTTCAGATTGGGGGCTACACCATTTTCATCTTGGAGCCGACCTCGCTAATACGGGAAAGCGAGTGATGCGTAGTCGCCGAGTATTGATTGCTCACCTAACCGAATCAGATGCGTATCTGCTGGATGTAGTGCCGCATGGTAAGGGTTTTCCTGATGTATGGGGGAATACGACTTATCTAAAGATCTTGTACCGTAATTGGCCGGAAATATTGGAGCAATACGAAATTAAGGGCTTGCTGGCCTCAGCTTTAGAAGGGGAGGTTCAACCTTTCGACTACATCAAGTTGAGACAGAATGGGATTAATGTGCCCATAGAAATTGATGGAAAAATATTCATGGGTCCTGGCCTGGGAATTTCTGGTGATGGGTCTTCCACTAGAGCTGTTCAGCGAGCAGACAACATCCAGAATGAGCTTTCTGAGGGGGAGAAATTGTTCCGCGAACAACAGCCAGAAGTGGAGGCCTTCTTGTATGTTGGGAAAGATGCATCTGTTGGCTTTTTTGTTCCAGAAAAGGATACGGCGTTTAGTGTGTTTTCTGGGCGGCACAGTCACTATCATGTGACTGTATTTCTTTATCGCCTCATTCATGAGAGTGGCATTTTTGAAAAGCTACCAGAAGGAACGATATGGACACCTGTTCCTCGGCACTCATAATAAAAGATACAAGCATAGCCCGTGAACAAGCGTCTCTAGGCAATAAAGTAGTTGTATTCAAATTAGTCAAAATATAACGAGTAGAAATTTTCAATGAATCGAAGTCTTGAAGTAGAGGTTGGACTGTCCCGGCTCCTGTAGGCAATCCGGCCCTATGATTGGCGATCCAGCTGTGGTGTTCTATCGCCCATTGCCCAGCATTCATGCCCATGTGGATATGTGACTGCAACTGCGATTCTACTCAGGTCATCGCAACCAGTACTCCGAGGCTGACCAAATTCCGGCCTTTGCCACGTCAGATTATTCCGCGCAAATCGTCGCCAAAGGGGTGTGTTTTCAGATATTCATCTATCGCAGGGGCAAAATCGAACAGCGCTCCCTTCACCAGCCGTCCCCGTGGGCTGCTCTAAGTGGCAATGCCGGTTTCCGGCAGCTTTTCCCCCTGTCTGCACCGGGCCCGGATACTGACCCAAATGCATCGTGAATCCCGCGTAGCTTGCGTATATCCACTTAGTGCTCTTTCAGCGCCCAGCTGCGGTGAGCTTGAATTGCTGCCAACGATGGCCGCAGCGCCTCTTGGTTGGGTAAGTAGATCGTCTTTCCATCAAGAGTGGCATATTCGCTTGATGCTAGGCTCGGCAGCATTCGCAGAGTGTAGGCATCGTCCAAAAATATCATCCCCTTGTCCCACAGTGTGTGCAGATCACTGCGCAGTAACAGGCCATTTCTGATGTTGTTTGTTTCCGGTCCCAGGTAGGGAGTGATGTGCGCGGCTTCCAGTACCTGGGTAATCGCGCAGTCTGTTATGGCACAGCGACCTTCATAGGCGGTGAGTAAGCCACTACGGAAAGCCGGTTGACCCTGACGCTTGGTGATCTCACGTAGAGTCTTCTTGCGCGTATCTTCTACGCCTTCCGGATCGAACTCACTGTGCGGCGCTGTTGGCCCGATAGATTCAGATTCGCGTTGCTCAGCTTCCTGGTCCAGGCTGGCTAGCGTGGTGCTTTGCAGCGTGAACACGCCGTTTTCCCATGTCTCAACATTGGCTAGGCCCATGACACGGTATCGGGTGACATCCGGTTTTTTCGTGAGCTGCCGTAGTACTGCCACCGGTACGCCATCTTCCATGCACCGTTTCAGCCCTTGGTTGGTAAACAGCCTGGCGGAGTCACCTCCTTTTTCTTCTTCTTGCGCGTATTTGTAGCGCCAACTACCATCGGCTTGGTATTCGGGCTCTTGGTCACTGTACGGGCTGTCTAGCGTTTGGCGAATGGATAGGGCATAGGGTAGGGACTGGGGCTTGTAGATACCCTTGGCAGAAATAGTGACGGTATCTGGCGCGGTTTGCAGCTGTTCCCAGGTCAGCACCTGACCAGCATATTGTTCGAACCAAGAAAGCAATTCTAAATGGTCGGCCTTACTTTCTTGAGTGTAGCTTTTCAGGGTTGTATAGATTTTTTTGATTGTCTCTTTGAAAGTAGGGGTGGTTATTGAGTAATCCACGAAATCTGACCCACTTTTTAAGCTGTTTAATTCTATTAAATCTGATTTTAGCGATCTGTTTAATTTGCTTTTGCTTAGCAGTATTCTGAAATATAGTCCATCTCTAGGGCTGTTATATAGCTCAAACTTGTATATTAATTCGTGATCCACGCACTCCCATTTTGCATGGGGTGTTCTTTTTGACTTTAGATAGGTATCGCCGTCTCTTTTGAATAGCTCATTAATACGGCTTTGGGTCATTATTTCGTTTAGTTGTGTGACGAGTAGGGTGTTTTGTATTGTCATTTTGAAAAATCAGTTTAGGTTGCTGAAGTTCCTTAAAAGCTAGTTTAGTGCAGATAAACCAGCCTCGCTGGCTGCCTAACGAAGCTATTTCAAACCAGTGCCCAGGCCCTTGCTGTGCTACCGTGATGGCATCCCAGGATCACATCATCACCAAAGGAGCCGTTAGTGGTGCGAAACATGCTGGTGGCAAATAGCATTGTATTAAACACCTAAAAATCTTCTTGCCTCCGAACTCAATGAACTATATGGAATCTTCAGTTCATCAAATAGTACTCTTCTCTTTACTTTCATTCCTAGGTCGTGCAGTTCTCTCTCAAGATCTTCGATGTTGTCGCAGCAATCATATGCAGATAGATATCCAGATATTCGATTGTCAATAGCCTTGCCTAGGGAGGATAAATTAATTTTTCGTGCTAGTAGTTCTTTTATTGAGCCTAGATCCAGAATGCGCTGCCTAATTTTTTCACGTTGCTCAGGAAGTAATGAAATTTTATACTCGGCAGTTTTTTTGCACAAACCTAGCCCAAGAAATTCTGCAGGCTGATCTGGCTCGTAAATTATCGACTTTGACGAACTGCTGATACTAGGCAAATGCAAACCCAGTGTGGAAAGTGACTCTTGGCATAGTTGAAAAATATCTTCGCATTCTGACCTTGAAGTTGCGAAGAAAATCAAGTCATCCGCATATCTAACGGCAAGTATTTTCTTTTTTATGATTATGTGGTCGAAGGGGGATAGAATCAGGTTTGAGAAAAACGGCGATAAAGGCATTCCTTGCCTTATGCCATGCCCCTCGATAATTCCAAGTGCTAGTATTTTTGATTTTTCTGATTTTGATGTGGAGAAAATTTCACACGAAGATGCGGATATCAATATATTGTGCAAGGACTTTTCTTTTATTGATCGCTTGATTGATGCCGCTAAAATGTTACGATCAATGTTGTCAAAAAATGACTGAATATCTGTCTTTAATACCCATTGTTTTTTAGTTCTATAGAAGCAGGCAGTGCGTGCAGCTTTTTGAATGCCTCTGTCTTTAATAAAGCCAAAGCTGATATTGTTTGCTAGTTGCTTTTGGTATTTTTCGGATAGGAAGATTAAGAGCGACCGCTGAACGATTCTGTCGTTCACTGTTGGCACGCAAATTAATCGGTACTTTCCGTTGACTTTGGGGATGATGTGAGGCTTCAGTTTTTGAAACTGAAAATTGGGCGATCTGACGTGGTTACTTAAATTGCGGAGATGAGCTATTGGATCTGTTGAGAAATCATTAATGGAGATGCCGTCGATGCCAATGGTGTTTCGTGCAGTGGGGCGAGTGCTTGAAAAAAGTCCTCGCCAACTTTGTTCAAGGTGCGGATAGGAGAGGAGAGTATGGAGGGTACTATGTTTAGGCATTTGGGCACACGCTGGCGTCAAACCCTTGGGACCAGCGATACAAGAGCCCGCCGGAGCGCGACAACCTGAGCGCCTCTTGCGAGGAGTTACAGAAGCCGGTTCCGACCATGACGCTAACGCGATCACTCGCATTGTCGCCATATTGCCGCTTGGTAACGTGCAGCGCAACCTGCAGAGATGCCTGTTGAGCGGAGCGAGTTACTTCAGCCGCCGCCGATATGTGAATGCTTCTCATTTGTGTTTTCACTATTCCAGTTAAGCCACAAGGGTAAAAGTGGAGCAGTGACAAAGCGAAAGCAATCCGGAAAAGTCGCCAGGCCCTAGAAATAACGGCCAACCAACCGCTCGGCGTTGCTCGCGCGCCCGCGTCCCCACTCTCGGCCCGCCCCACACGCTTACTACTCGCCTCCTTGACTATCCCCAAGGTCGAAGGCGAAGCAAGCGACACGCCGGAGCGCGACAACCTGAGCGCCTCTTGCGAGGAGTTACAGAAGCCGGTTCCGACCATGACGCTAACGCGATCACTCGCATTGTCGCCATCTGGCCGCTTGGTAACGTGCAGCGCAACCTGCAGAGATGCCTGTTGAGCGCTACTTGCATATCCAGTATGCCATAGGATTCGATAGCATGTGTGTCAATGTTCAGTGCGGAGGGAGGGCAGGTTATAGCCTTATAGCCACTGACTAGCTGGTGACGAAATTGTGGTTCGGATACCCCGGAGCTGCAGCAACAGATCGAATTCACGCAGAACCCCCTGACCATTCAGGAATTGCATGTCACCAGCGGCTTGAGGAACCCTCGGCACCAGGCCATCGTTGTTGCGTTCAATAAGGGACTAGCCATCATCAATGGCAAGCGGTACTTACGATAAAATTCTCATCGAAAACGATCTGGAATGATCGTAGCTTCCCTTGTGGGATCCAAACCGCTGGATGTGTACTTCTCCAACTCGCCGGGTCCGGCGTATCTAGTGGCGCCGTATTGGGCAAAAGCCATAAAAATAGGGCGGCGGTATACGTCTGTTGAGACAGTGCCGATTCCGGTGCCCCTAGCCTGCCGTGCCGGTCGTGGCAGGCCAATTCTAGGCGCTTGTGCTGATGCTGGTCATGCTGGGCAATACGTGAAAAGCGTCCGGGAGGACGATGAACCACCCGGCTGCCAATGGCACGTTGGGGAGGATAAAATAGCGCCTAGCTGCCACAATTTGACCTGAACCGAGGGTTTGGACTGCATGATCGCGACCAACTTTTCCAGCAACACCGTTCTGGGGACTGACAATCTCCACTTTACCGGAGGGATCAGGGGGTATAGGGCGGAAGAGGGATGGCGAATTGGGCCAATTGTGCATGCTGGCCAACCAGCCTTGCTCGGTCCGGTACCGGATACTCAAGTGCAAACATTAGCGGGGCTGCTCGGCGTAAGGGTGTTTGGGGCTGATGAAATCTTGCTCGATGACCCGCATCTTCCATCGCGCATCTGGCGTCCCCTCGTTGGGCTACCGAAAGGAGGTGTTTTGCCTGCTGATAGTTGGGGCGCCATCGCCTCGGCCGCTCGTACTGCTGGTGATAACGAATACGCCAGCCTATCCAAGAACCTAGCGGTAAGTTTACGGGCCGCCGACATCCGTCTGCGCGATGTCTCGGACGAATACCACCGGCAGCTTCGTGCCGCGATTTTTCGTGGCCAAACGCCATCTACGTGGTTCAAGAACATAGCCCTAAGCGATCTGCACTTGGCGATCCATTCCTTGCTGGCTGAGATGGCTGCCGCCCGTGATTATCTTGCCTCGATCACTGCCCGCCATCTCGATGCGCCCAAGCGAATTGAGAGCTTGGCACGACTGATGGATTGGGTGAGTGCCGGCTCCGGGATTGCGCATCAGTCTCACCCATTGGTGCAGCCGCTGGTCAGCGCTTGGCACGAGAATGCCCAGGACAGATGGCTGTTTGATCTTGGAGAGTACCGTAATCAATTCTTGCACCGTGAGCCACTGGGGGCTGCAGGTCGTTCAAGTGCGCTAAGCCTCGTAGAACGAGCAACATCCCATGGTTTGTTGTTCACCTTATGCATGGAACTGAATACCCTATCTGTGGACGGTCAGATGCGGGATGCTCTGGAACTGTTCGTTCAACTGCATCGCAAATTGCTGCACTTAGCCCATCACGCCGCCCAATTGGCCAAATATCCCACGACTTTTCCCGAGTTCAAAGTTCTGAACGATGCTTCAAATTGACTAGACATATATCTGTGCAGAATGGACTGCCTCGACTCCTGTAGGCAATCCTGCCATATAATTTGAGCATAGGAGGATGAGTCGCTCCTCGTTTACTAGATACTTTTTGGGCTGATTCCTATGCGAAAACAGCCACTTTTCATTTCACCTGCGGAGGACCGATTGGCCAACGATCGGCCTCTGCTCAGGGCGGGCAGGCCGCCGGTCGGCCAAAACGGCCGTTTGAGCTGATAACTATGATGGTCTGGAATGAAGCATTTACCTGTCACCCAACCACCTCCTTCCGGCCCAGGAAGGAAGTGCTACTTATGCCTCATTGATTTTTTAAGCAATCCTGTCGTATTTGCTATCCCTTGGGATTGCGGATTCGATGACCTCTAAGAAACCGCCATTCGATATGTGGTTCAGAAATCCTACAAGATCATCTGAGTATCTCAATAAATGGACTTTGCTCTCTTTCGAGGAATCGATTATTTTGTGGAACGACAATCTCTGCAAATAGTCCTGGCAAGCAACAATAAAGTAGTAAGCACCTAGCTTGAAGTGAACCAGCGGAATCGGTGCCACCGTTGCACGAAAATAATCATTATACATTAGGTTTTGGACAAAAATCCCCTGCCGAATGGAAAAGTTAAGCAGGTTTGTTCTGCAAGATTTTATTGGCAAATTGGCAGCAATCTCGTCGGCAAGAAAAACGTACACATCAACTTCGATGCTTTTGTTAGGTTGAATCAGGTACGACCCGACAATATCTCTTAGTTTCCTGTAGTATGTATCACCAATTTCTTCGCCTCGCATCATTGGTGTAGAAATCATAATTCTCCAGGCCACTGAGAGCGAAAAATAATAAATATCTTCGCTAATTACGCCTGGGTTTGTCTTTCTATAGTATTTTTTAAAATAATTGTCGACAAATGCTTTTTCGTGACGAGAAAAAATATCTTCGCACTTATCGCATAGTATCCTTATGGCGAGGGTGTCGGACACCTCCGTTTCTGTATTGTTTAGATAAAAGCTACTTTTTTTGCTCGCAAACTTCAGCCAGCGCATTACAAATTTTGGAATGATATGGCCGAGTTTGTGTAACTCACCTTCTGAGCACAGAAGACAAGTTTGGGGCAGCTTTTGACCATTAATCAGGCAATCATAGACGCTCTGATTGTTGGATAAATTGGTGAATGTCATCAGGTGCTTTCTTAACTTAATAACATGACTTAGGTTTACTTTATTTAGCCTGTGCTCCCCTGCAACCCGATTCGCTTCGTTTTTCTTAGACCCGTTAAACCTGCTACTTGAGCAGACGCGGACCTTAGATGAGGACGACGAACCAGTCAGTACTGAAAAACCTGCCGCACCCTGCGAGCCTAGGCATCAGGGCAAGGAACTTGGCCTAAGCAGACGGTAAAGCAACACTCCTTCAACAACCGCGACCAGATGTAAACTTCATTCGAGGCTGATAACGAGCCGGCTGGCGATGAGGCGTTTTCTGAATAACTATCTCGTCAATCTTGAGCCCACTAAAGATAAGAAAAGCTGAAGGATGTCCACTTTCGTCCGTCCGCTGCTGATGATGGACAAGAAGGCATCGAACGTCATCGTGACTATCTCACCACTCCGCGGGTTAAGCAGCACGAAGTTTCCCCACTCTTTCCCGTGGCCTTCCACGGCGGCAGCAAAGCTGAGCAGCCAGTAGATGGCAACCTGGCGGTAGTCAGCTGATGAAAATCGCCTGGCAGTGCACTTCACCTCCACCAAAGTCGCGCCGAGGGCGAAGTCCCCGTAGCCACTTGAAATCCACTCCAAACCAGGGATCGGCGGACGAAAGACGATGGGATCCCCCGTCGACGCGCTCAGCGACGTCATGATTGCAGCGAGATTCCTTCCGACCGTCTCGGCCAAATGTTGGTCGACAGGCTCCAGCTGCTCGGGCAACTTAGCATCGAAGTAGACGCGTTGTCGCCGGACCGTTTCGGCAAAGCAGGCTGACCAGTCAATTTCGACTGCATCTTTGAGCAGTCTTTCTCCGACGGTATATCCCAGCTCGAAGAGCATCGATCGCTGCAAGGCTGACTGCTGCAGCAGGTCTTTGCAGATCGATTGCACAGGGACGACCTGCGATGCCGCATTGAAGTGAGCGACTATGCCCGGAGTGAGTTGAGGGAATATCTCGTCGAAAATGCCAGGAATTTCCCGTGCCACAGTTCGCGGGTCAAACTGCATCGCCAAGACCCTTCGCCCAGCGCGTGAACACTGCAGCAAATCGAGGCTCTGCGCCACGGGGAAGCGTCGCGAGCTTTGCCTTGTCCCGTTCTTCATCAAAGGGAAGTTCAACCCCAAGTTCCCAGTATTGAGCTGTGGCGCGTTTGGCTTGCTGACGCGCCTTTTCACCCTCATCGCCGAAGCAGTATGAAGTCAGCCAATAAAGGCGCTGGCACTCAGGGCTGAATTGCTGCCATCGGTTTCGCAGGTGGTTGAATGCGACCGCATCCTTCCAACCCCGCCAGCAGTCGATACAGGCGCGTCGGACCGCATCAAGCTGCGTTTTGTCGTAGAGTTCACTCACGAAGTTTGCGCGAGCGGGAGTTCTCTGGAACCGCAAGCATCGCAGGTAGTGTAGGAGGCTAGTGTCGGCCTTCAGTAGGTGCGCGGAGTGAATCGGAACTTGGTCGAGCAACTGGTCTAGGGTCCCGTGGACGGCAGCGAACCTGTCGTCTCCCCGTAGATTGGCGATGCCTCGCATGATCGTGGAAAAGGAGGAGCGGAAAGCATGCAGATTCTGCTGCTTCAGCAGCGTTGCAGCGATTTCAAGAGCCACGGCAGGTTCGTGAAGACGAATGGTCCTGCCAATCTGGGTGACCAGGAACGTATCTGGAAGCGCCTTCTCGAGCTCACGGTTCAGAAGCAACCGAACATCGAGCGCTTCGACCGTCTCGACTAGCGAGTCGTAATCTGCTTCGGGGCTGTCGGAGTAAGGGTCGAATTTGATGTCGATTTGCCGCAGTTTGGCTGCTTCCGCGTCGTCTCCGCCCAGCTGCGAAGCGACGTAGTCGCAATAGTGTTTAGCAGAAAGGAACACTGTCTTAGACTTGTTTAAGCTGAGGCCGTAGTCCATCAAACACTGCGCCAGGACGCCCAAGGCTCGATATGCCTCAGCGGTGTTGGCTGCAACTAGGACATAGTCGTCGACATACCGGTTGCCCCAGACGCCTTTGGCCCCCATGGCAGTATCCACCTCATTGAGAAAGAGCTCCGCAAGAATACGCGCCCCTTGTCCCCCAACTGGAAGACCGAACGAGCGCCCCGCAAAGAGCTTGCTCAGCAGAGCATTGACCTGCTTAGAGACGGCTGGGGCGTCGCCGCCGAGGCGGTTTATGAGATTCTCGATGTAGTGATGCGAGACGTGTTCATAGAAGCTCGAGATGTCGGTCTGCACGATGACCGCATGTTCTGGAGCCATCGACGCTTGTCGAATGGTCTCTTCTTTGAACGCGCGCCATGAGCACGCGCTATCGAACAGGTCCTTGTCGCCCGTTGCTAGGAATCGGTAAGAGTGCGCGCCTGCAGAGCGATGTGGCTCGAGCGCCTCTGCGATGGCGATGGCTAGACCATTGAGGTAAATGTTCCAGAATAGGTGAATCTTGGTGATTACTCGGAATCCGGTTGGACCAGACGGAGCAAGAAGGCGCTCGCTGTAGACGTGCAACTCCGCGATTCGCTCATGGTTGTCCTTTACCGACGGACTGTCGCGGAGTTCGGAATAGAAGCCATGCGCAATCGACGCGAGAGCCTGAGCCTCGTCCCTACAGAATCGGATATCGACATCAAACGGGAGCGTGTCGTTATCGCCATGCTCTGCAATCTCGCGAGCGGCGCGTTCAAAGTGACGCAGTTCCGGTTTCAGCAAGAAATTCTCCTCACGATGCGATGTTTGCAGCAATTGGCAAGTCGCATCTTGTTGTTTATCTTGCACTGGTGCCAAAGCGACACCCATCGCCACACTGTGCGTATCCCAATTATTGCTTCCTACATCCGGTCAGCATATCTTTTTTTGAGCAAGAATAGGCCCGGAGGAGCTTGTGGGGAATCCCCATTCATGGCGGGTATCATATCGACGTCGGCTTTGTCGGCTTTCGCATGCTCAGTAGTCGCCCGTCGCACGTGGCCTCATCGTCCGCTTTGGCCGATATGCCGAAGTCCTTGGTGCGTGACAGTTTCATAAACGGCTACTACCCCTGAACATGACAAAGGCCCTGCAAATGCAGGGCCTTTTCGTTGTGCAAAGCAAGATTTCATGCTTTGGCTACCGGAAATTTCAAACTTTGACTACAAAATTTCAACCTTTCCGACTTCTGACAAATGACTTATTAATCCCAGCTTAGCGCCCCACCAGTCTGGTACTCGGTTACCCGGGTCTCAAAGAAATTCTTTTCCTTCTTCAGGTCGATCATTTCGCTCATCCACGGGAACGGGTTATTCACGCCCGGGAACATCTGTTCCAGGCCGATCTGCTGCATGCGGCGGTTGGCGATGAAGCGCAGGTATTCCTTGAACATGCTGGCGTTCAGGCCCAGCACGCCGCGCGGCATGGTGTCTTCGGCGTAGGCGTATTCCAGGTCCACGGCTTTCTTGAACAGCTCGGTGATTTCGGCCTTGAAGTCTTCGGTCCAGATTTCCGGCTGTTCCAGCTTGATGGTGTTGATCAGGTCGATGCCGAAATTGCAGTGCATGGATTCGTCGCGCAGGATGTACTGGTACTGCTCGGCGGCGCCGGTCATCTTGTTCTGGCGGCCCAGCGCCAGGATCTGCACGAAGCCCACATAAAAGAACAGGCCTTCCATGATGCAGGCGAACACGATCAGCGACTTGAGCAGTTTCTGGTCGTTTTCCAGGGTGCCGGTCTTGAATTCCGGGTTGCACAGTACGTCGATGAACGGGATCAGGAATTCGTCCTTGTTACGGATGGACGTTACTTCGTGATAGGCGTTGAACACTTCGCCTTCGTCCAGGCCCAGGCTTTCCACGATGTACTGGTAGGCGTGGGTGTGGATGGCTTCGTCAAACGCTTGGCGCAGCAGGAACTGGCGGCATTCCGGGCTGGTGATCTGGCGGTAGGTGCCGAGCACGATGTTGTTGGCCGCCAGGCTGTCGGCGGTAACGAAGAAGCCGAGGTTGCGCTTGACGATGCGCATTTCGTCTTCGGTGAGCTGGCCGGTTTTCCACTGTTCGATGTCGCGCTGCATGTTTACTTCTTGCGGCATCCAGTGGTTGGCGCACTGCGCCAGGTATTTTTCCCATGCCCATTTGTGCTTGAACGGCACCAGCTGGTTTACGTCGGTGGTGCCGTTGATCACCTTCTTGTCTACCACGTTGACACGGTTGGTGCCGTGCGCGTCCATGGAGTTGCTCGGGGTGGCGGCGGCCAGCGGGGTATCGTCAAAGCTCAGCATGTTAGCTCCAGTTATTTTTTAAGTTGCTTGGGTGTTTCGCTTGCGGCCAACCTTTGGGGTTGGCCGCAGTTTGTTTGGTTGTTACCGGCTGCGCGGCGGCTAGTAGCCGCGGCCGACTTTGCCGCTGAACGGCTGCAGGCGGATGGCGCTCAGATCGTTTACTTTCCACACGCGGTGCATGTGGCCGAAGTCGCGTTTTTGCTCATCGCCAAATTCCACGTCCGGCCGGTAATCCAGGTTGAAGCGCACTTGCCCCAGGTACACGGTTTGGCCGGCGCGTACTTCAAACTGCTTGTCGAGGCGGAAGCTGGCGTTGCCCTGGTAGCCAAACGGCCAGCGTTCCGGATCGTCGTTCCACTGCGCATAGGCTTGTTGCAGCTGGTAGCGCCCCGGCGGCAGTGCCAGCAATTGCAGCTTGCCGTCTACCGGTGTCATGCCTTCTTCGCCAAACACGGTATCGGTGCCGAAGTTGGCGTACACGATGCCGCGCTGGTCATTGTCCAGCCCGCGCCAGTTCAGGTTGGCCGAGGCGTAGCTGGGGTTGTAGGTGTGTACCGTCATGGAAAACACGGCATAGCCCAGGCCGGCCGGTGGTTGCAGGCTGCCGTGCAGTTGGTCCGCCATGGTGGTGCAGCCGGCCAGCAGGCCGAGCAGGCACAGTGTCAGTAAGCGACGCATGGTTGTCTCCTTGGTGACGGGTGTCACTGCGGTTGGACTGGCTGGGCGAAACCGGGTTCGGCGCATTCCTCAGCCGCCTCGCGGGAAGCGGCTGAGGGATGCAGGTTGGCCGCATGCGGCCAACCTTCTAGGGTGCTGCTTATTATTTAGTAGGTGGTACCAGCTCCATTGCTCCACTTGCTGCCATTATTGAGTATTCGAATGCTCCAGAGAGCTTTAGGCCATACCCAAAAGTCATGCAAAGGACAGCAATAAGAATTAGTGCCACTACTACAAAAGCAACGAAAATCCCCGTGTTCGATTTCATGAAGTATTTCTCTAAAGAAATGGCTCCTGCCGGGGTTATGAATTAATAAAAGAATCTATTTATCAGGGGCCGTCAGCCCCTGACGCAATTTACTGGCAGCTCTCGCAATCCGGGTTGTCGATGGAGCAGAACTTGGCGTCGGTGGCCGGGGTGGTGTCCACCACGGCGGCCGGTGCCGCGGCTGCGGCCGGGCCGGAGGCTACCGCGTTCAGTTCGCCGCCACGGCCGGTGGATTTCTCCGCCGAGCTGGCGCCCAGGGTGCGCAGGTAGTAGGTGGTCTTCAGGCCTTTCACCCAGGCGTGCTTGTACAGCTCGTCCAGTTTCTTGCCCGATGCGCCAGCCATGTACAGGTTGAGCGATTGCGCCTGGTCGATCCATTTCTGGCGACGGGAGGCGGCTTCCACCAGCCAGCGCGGGTCGACTTCGAATGCGGTGGCGTAGATGGCTTTCAGCTCGGCCGGTACGCGGTCGATGCGGCCCAGGCTGCCGTCGAAGTATTTCAGGTCGGCGACCATTACTTCATCCCACAGGCCCAGCTTTTTCAGGTCACGCACCAAGTATTCGTTGGTGACGGTGAATTCGCCGGACAGGTTGGATTTCACGAACAGGTTCTGGTAGGTCGGCTCGATGGAGGCGGACACACCGATGATGTTGGCGATGGTGGCGGTCGGGGCGATGGCCAGCACGTTGGAGTTGCGCATGCCGTGCTTGGCGATGCGGTCACGCAACTTGCTCCATTCCATGCGTTCGCTGCGGTCCACTTCCAGGTAGCCGCCGCGCTCTGCCGCCAGCAGGTTGATGCTGTCGTGCGGCAGGATGCCGCGATCCCACAGGCTGCCCTTGTACGACGGGTAGCGGCCGCGCTCTTCGGCCAGCTCGGTGGAGGCCATGTAGGCGTGGTAGGCCACGGCTTCCATCGATACGTCGGCGAATTCCACCGCCGCTTCGCTGGCGTAGGCCACGCGCATCTGGTGCAGGCAGTCCTGGAAGCCCATGATGCCCATGCCCACCGGACGGTGTTTCAGGTTGGAGTTGCGCGCCTTCTTCACCGGGTAGAAGTTGATGTCGATGACGTTGTCCAGCATGCGCAGTGCCACGCGCACGGTGCGGCCAACCTTTTCGGTGTCCAGTTCCGGGCCGTTGGCGCCTTGCTTCAGGTGGCGGGCCAGGTTGATGGAACCCAGGTTGCACACGGCGATTTCGTCGTCGTTGGTGTTCAGGGTGATCTCGGTGCACAGGTTGGAGCTGTGTACCACGCCCATGTGCTGCTGCGGGCTGCGCACGTTGCACGGATCTTTGAAGGTGATCCACGGGTGGCCGGTTTCAAACAGCATGGTCAGCATCTTGCGCCACAGGCTCAGGGCCGGAATCTGTTTGAATACTTTCAGCTCGCCGCGGCGGCCTTTTTCTTCGTAGGCGGTGTAGGCCTTTTCGAATTCCTTGCCCACCAGGTCGTGCAGGTCCGGGCATTCGGACGGCGACAGCAGGCACCAGTCGGCACCTTCCATCACGCGCTTCATGAACAGGTCCGGAATCCAGTTGGCGGTGTTCATGTCGTGGGTGCGGCGACGGTCGTCACCGGTGTTCTTGCGCAGCTCGAGGAACTCTTCGATGTCGGCGTGCCAGGTTTCCAGGTAGGCGCACACGGCGCCCTTGCGCTTGCCGCCCTGGTTTACTGCCACGGCGGTGTCGTTCACCACTTTCAGGAACGGCACCACGCCCTGCGATTTGCCGTTGGTGCCCTTGATGTGGCTGCCCATGGCGCGCACCGGGGTCCAGTCGTTGCCCAGGCCGCCGGCGAACTTGGACAGCAGCGCGTTTTCCTTGATGCCTTCGTAGATGCCGTCCAGGTCATCGGCGATGGTGGTCAGGTAGCAGCTGGACAGCTGGCTGCGGCGGGTGCCGGAGTTGAACAGCGTCGGGGTGGATGACATGAAGTCGAAGCTGGACAGCACGTTGTAGAACTCGATGGCGCGGTCTTCGCGGTTCACCTCGTTCAGCGCCAGACCCATGGCGACGCGCATGTAGAACGCCTGCGGCATTTCGATGCGGGTGCCGTCCACGTGCAGGAAGTAGCGGTCGTACAGGGTCTGTAGGCCGAGGTAGCCGAACTGCAGGTCGCGCTCCGGGTTCAGTGCGGCACCCAGTTTTTTCAGGTCGTACTCGCCCAGTTTTTCATCCAGCAGCTCGGCGGCGATGCCTTTCTTGATGAAATCCGGGAAGTACAGCGGGTAGTGGGTGTCCATCTCGGCCTGGCTGACGGCCTCGCCGAGGATTTCCAGGCGGATATTGCCCAGCAGCAGGCGGGCGGTTACCAGGTCGTAGGCCGGGTCCTGCTCGATCAGCGCGCGGGCGGCCAGGATAGCGGATTTGTTGACTTCTTCTTCCGATACGCCGTCGTAGATGTTCTTCAGCGTCTCGGACAGGATGGCGTCCACGTCGGTGTTGGCCAGCGCCACGCAGGCGGCCTCGATGGTGCCGCGCAGGCGGGCCACGTCCAGCGGCAGCTTGCGGCCGTCCTTGCGTACCACGTTGATCTGGATCTGGTGCAGCGCTTCGCCGCGGGCGGCGCGCTCCTGCGAGCGCTGTTCGCGGTACAGCACGTAGGCGCGGGCCACGTCGTGCTCGCCGGCACGCATCATGGACAGTTCTACCTGGTCCTGGATGTCTTCGATGTGAATGGCGCCGCCTTCCGGCTTGCGACGCATCAGCGCATTGACCACGCCTTCGGTGAGCTGGGCCACCTTGTCACGGATGCTGGCGGAATTGACGCTCTCGGCACCCAGCACCGCCAGGAAGGCCTTGGTCATGGCGATGGAGATTTTTACCGGCTCGAACGCAACAACGGCGCCATTGCGACGGATGGTCTTGTACTGGCTGAAGTCCGCCTGCGGTGCGGCGGCGCGGCCCAGTTCGGCGGCGGTGTTCGCTTCGGTGGTGGTCAGTGGCATTGTCTTTCCCTCGTGGTGGGTTCGGGTTATTCGATCGACCTGACGGCCCGCTCGGGAGTCGCTAACAAAACCGCGGCTGCGGATTCGGGGCCACAGCCAGTGGCTGGCCGGGCTTTGTTAGCGACTCGTTGGCGACGGCACGCTGGCGGCGGGCCAGGGTGCGGCGCAAACGTGGCGGCTGGTTGTGGACAACTCTGTTGAAAAGCTGTGCGCCAGTTGTGCACAAACACAATATAGTGGGTTGGCACGTGAAATCGACGCAAATTCTAGTGGTGAAGGGACGGCGGAACAAGTCTTGACAGGGCGGCGAAAAACCGAAATTCAAGCCAGTATTGGCTTAGCGGCGCGTTATATATTTTTGTGACGGTTTCATGTTGTTGTGACGTGGATGCGACATGCCTGTTGCATCAAGGCTTTGCGCCCGGTGTGCTGGCGGCGCGCAGTGCGGCCGGCAACGGCGTGTGGCAATTTGGCGACGCCAAAAACGGGAAAGGGCGGGGTGAGCCGCCCTTGGAACACAAGATGTTGTGTTTAGCTGATCCAGATCAGACTGGCCATTCGGCCAGTGACCTGGTCGCGGCGGTAGGAGAAGAAGCGCGCGCGGTCGATCACCGTGCACATCTCGCCGCCGTACACCTCGTCGATGCCGAGTGCGGCCAACCTTTGCCGTGCCAGCAGATAAATGTCGGCCAGGTATTTGCCGTCTTCGATCGGCTGGAAGGCGGTTACGGCGTGGATGTCGTGCGCCAGGAAGGCATCGCGCACCTCGGCGCCCACTTCGAAGGCGTCCGGGCCGATGGCCGGCCCCAGGTAGGCGATGAGGTTGGCCGCCGGCTCGTTCATCGCCTGCACGGTGGCTTCGATCACGCCGCCGCACAGCCCGCGCCAGCCAGCATGGGCGGCGCCCACCACGGTGCCGGCGCGGTCGGCCAGCAGCACCGGCAGGCAGTCGGCGGTCATGATGGCGCACACCGCGCCGCGGGTGCGGCTGAAGCTGGCGTCGGCCTTGGGCTTGCTGCCGGGTGCCACCGAGGCGGCATCCACCACCACGGTGCCGTGCACCTGTTCCAGCCAGGCCGGTTCGGCCGGCAGTTGCTGGCGCAGCAGTGCGCGGTTGGCGCCAACGTTGGCCGCAGCGTCGCCCACGTGGTCGCCCAGGTTCAGGCTGGCATACGGGGCAGGGCTGACGCCGCCGCTACGGGTGGTGATCAGGCTGCCGACATTGGCCGGCAGCGGCCACGCCGGCGTGATCCAGTCATGGGACATAGTGCACCTCTACGTCGTAATCGTCGTCGTCCCAGTCGTCGTCATCGTCGTCGGAGATTTCCGCGGCTTTCTGCGCCTGCTTGGCGTTGGCCGCGGCCTGTTTTTCCTCGGCCTCGGTGCGCAGCACTTCCAGCACCGCCTTCATGTCGTCCGGCACCGGCGCTTTCCAGCTGCGGGTGATGCCGGTTACCGGGTGCACCAGCGCCAGGGTGTAGGCGTGCAGTGCCTGGCGCCCCAGCTGCTTGATGATGGCGTCGGCGGCTTCGCTGCCGTGGTGGCGCGGGTTGCCGTAGCTGGGGTCGCCGGCCAGCGGGTGTTTGGCCTCGCGCATGTGCACGCGGATCTGGTGGGTGCGGCCGGTTTCCAGCTTGCATTCCACATAGCTGAAGTCGGCAAAGCGCTCCAGTACGCGCAGGTGGGTGATGGCCGGCTTGCCGCCAAAGCGCACCACCGCCATTTTCAGGCGGTTGTGCGGGTCGCGGCCGATCAGGGTTTCGATCTTGCCGTCGAACGGTACGATGCCAGTGGCGATGGCGCGATAGACGCGTTTTACCGTGCGGGCCTGCAGCTGCTGCACCAGGTTGGTTTGCGCCTGCAGGCTGCGTGCCACCACCATCAGGCCGGAGGTGTCCTTGTCCAGGCGGTGCACGATGCCGGCGCGCGGAATCTTGGCCAGCTCCGGGTAGCGGTACAGCAGGCCGTTGAGCAGGGTGCCGCTCCAGTTGCCTACCGCCGGGTGCACTACCATGCCGGCCGGTTTGTTGACCACGATCAGGTGTTCGTCTTCGTACAGCACCGGGAATTCCACCGGTTCCGGCTGGTAGGCCTGTTCATCCGGCGCGCGCACGATTTCCAGGTCGATGATCTCGCCGCCCAGCAGCTTGGTCTTGCCGGCGACCACTTTGCCGTCCAGCTTGACCTTGCCGTCCTTGATCCATTGCGTCATGCGGCTGCGCGAGTAGTCGGGCAGCATCTTGGAGAGCGCGCCGTCCAGGCGTTCGCCGCCCAGTTCGTACGGCACGGTCAGCTGTTTCATCTCGGCTTCGGGCTCGCTGCCGCTGTCCAGTGTTTCGTCGTCCAGCAATTCGTCGCCGAGCAGGTCTTGTTCGTTCATGGTGTTGGTGCGTGTTCTTCTAAAGGAGTGATTTTAAAGGTTTCGGCGGGGGTTGTCCTGCCGGCCTGCATGGCGGTGGCCGCCGCCGGGCTGGCCGCACTGCTGCGCGGGGCGTGCGTGGCGGGCTGTTTTGGTTATAATCGTGCGCAGTCTAAACAGGGACGTCTCATGAAAAAACGCTTTGTATCCTTGCTCGCCGCGCTGTTGCTGGCGGGTTGTGCCACGGTAGACACCCAGGATGAAACCCGCGGCTGGTCGGTAGACCGCCTTTATTCCGAAGCCCGCGACGAGCTTAACGGCGGCAACTACACGCGCGCCATCAAGCTGTATGAGACGCTGCAAGCCCGCTACCCGTATGGCAAGCAAGCGCAGCAGGCGCTGATGGAGCAGGCCTACACCCATTACAAGGATGCCGAGCCGGAGCTGGCGGTGGCCGCGGCCAACCGTTTCATCCGCCTGTACCCGACGCACCAGAACGTGGACTACATGTACTACCTGAAGGGCCTGGTGTACTACAACGATGACACCTCCTTCCTGTCGCGCATGACCGGTCAGGACATGAGCGAGCGCGATCCGAAAGCGGTGCGCGATTCCTATGCCGCCTTCCGCGAGCTGATCGTGCGCTTCCCGGACAGCAAGTATGCCGAGGATGCCACCGAGAAAATGCAGCGCCTGGTGGTGGCGCTGGGCGGCAACGAAATGCACGTGGCGCGCTACTACATGAAGCGCGGCGCCTGGATGGCCGCGGCCAGCCGTGCGCAGACCGTGCTGAAAGAGTATGGCAACACCGGCTACAACGACGAGGCGCTGGCGATCATGGCCGTGGCCTACGACAAGCTGGGCATGAAGGACCTGAGCCAGGACAGCCTGCGCGTGCTGCAGCTGAACTACCCGAAAAGCCCGTTTGCCGGCCAGCAGTGGCGTGGCAAGGAGCTGCCGTGGTGGCAGTTCTGGGGTTGAGCCCCGTGGCATAAAAAACGGCGCCTGCGGGCGCCGTTTTTTTTGCTGCTGTGTGTGCGCGGTGGAGCTTACACCGCGTCTTCGCCGGTTTCGCCGGTGCGGATGCGCACCACCTGTTCCACCGAGGTCACGAAAATCTTGCCGTCGCCGATCTTACCGGTGCGGGCGCTGCTGACAATGGACTCGATGGCGCGATCCACCAGGTCGTCGGCAATCACCACTTCGATCTTCACCTTGGGCAGGAAATCCACCACGTATTCGGCGCCGCGATACAGTTCGGTATGGCCTTTCTGGCGGCCAAAGCCCTTCACCTCGGTAACGGTCAGGCCGTTGATGCCGATTTCGGACAGCGCCTCGCGCACTTCGTCGAGCTTGAATGGCTTGATGATGGCTTCGATCTTTTTCATGTTCGCAACTCCTTGATTTTTCTTGGCTAACCGGATGGGTGGCAGGGCGGCTGACAGACAATAATCTGGGTGCGGCCTTAAAAATATGAGGGATTCCGTGTATTATGACGCGCTTTCCTGATCCTTGTCTCACCTTGTTGCGGGAACACAATGTCGCACATTCTCAAGCTGCGGGGCGGTGCTGCCCTGTCCCAGTTCCGACTTGATAAACTCCTCCAGACTGCACGCGAAGCGGGTCTACCCGATCTGACTATCGCGGCGGAATACTGGCATTTCGCCGAAAGCGAGGCGCCGCTGACCGAGTCGCAAGTCGCCGTACTGGAAAAACTGCTGACCTATGGCGAGCCGCCGCTGGCGCAAGAACCGACCGGCGAGTTGTTCCTGGTTACCCCGCGCCTGGGCACGCTGTCGCCGTGGGCCTCCAAAGCCACCGACATCGCCAGCCACTGCGGCCTGGAAGTCATCCAGCGCATCGAACGCGGCATCGCGTATCGCGTGCAGACCGCATCCGCATTGAATACCGAGGCTCGCCAACGTCTGGCGGGCCTCTTGCACGATAGAATGACCGAAACGGTACTGGCCTCGCTGGACGACGCCAATCGCCTGTTCGTGCATGTCGACCCGCAACCGCTGACCAGCGTGGACATCCTGGCTGGCGGCAAGGAGGCACTGGATGCGGCCAACGCCGACATGGGCCTGGCGCTGTCGCCGGACGAAGTCGACTACCTGGTGGAAAACTTCATCAAGCTGGAGCGCAACCCGACCGACGTCGAGCTGATGATGTTCGCGCAGGCCAACTCCGAGCACTGCCGCCACAAGATCTTCAACGCCAAGTTCATCGTCGACGGCGAAGAGAAGGCCAAGTCGCTGTTCCGCATGATCCGCGACACCCACGACGCCCACCCGCAGGGCACCCGCGTGGCGTACAAGGACAATGCCTCGGTGATCGAAGGCGCCACCATCGAGCGCTTCTACCCGCAGCCGGGCAGCAACAGCTACGCCTACAGCGAAGAGCCGACCCACATCCTGATGAAGGTGGAAACCCACAACCACCCGACCGCGATTTCCCCGTTCCCCGGTGCCTCCACCGGTAACGGCGGCGAAATCCGCGACGAAGGCGCTACCGGCCGCGGCTCGCGTCCGAAGGCAGGCCTGACCGGTTTCACCGTCTCCAACCTGAACATCCCGGGCTTCGAGCAGCCGTGGGAAAGCCCGGATTACGGCAAGCCGGGCCGCATCGCCTCCGCGCTCGACATCATGCTCGAAGGCCCGATCGGCGGCGCCGCATTCAACAACGAATTCGGCCGTCCGAATCTGACCGGTTACTTCCGCACCTTCGAAGAAGACTTCCAGGGCGAGCGCCGCGGCTACCACAAGCCGATCATGATCGCTGGCGGCCTGGGCAGCATCCAGGAACAGCAGATCTTCAAGAACGAGATTCCGGAAGGCGCACTGCTGATCCAGCTGGGCGGCCCCAGCCTGCTGATCGGCCTGGGTGGCGGCGCGGCATCCTCGATGGATACCGGCGCCAACAGCGAAAACCTGGACTTCGATTCGGTACAGCGCGGCAACCCGGAAATCGAACGCCGCTGCCAGGAAGTGATCGACCGCTGCTGGCAGCGCGGTGCGGCCAACCCCATCGTGTCGCTGCACGACGTGGGCGCCGGCGGCCTGTCCAACGCCTTCCCGGAGCTGGTGAACGACGCCGGCCGTGGCGCCATCTTCCAGCTGCGCAAGGTGCACCTGGAAGAAAAGGGCATGACCCCGATGCAGATCTGGTCCAACGAATCGCAAGAGCGTTACGTGCTGGCCATCCTGCCGCAGGACCTGGACACCTTCACCGCCATCTGCGAGCGCGAGCGCTGCCCGTTCGCGGTGCTGGGCGTGGCCACCGATGACGGCCACCTGCAGGTACGCGACGACCACTTCGACAACAACCCGGTGGACATGCCGCTGAACGTGCTGCTGGGCAAACCGCCGCGCATGACCCGCGACGTGAAGTCCAAGACCGTGGTGACCGGCGAGCTGAACGGCGCGCAGTACCAGCTGAAAGAATCGGCCTACCGCGTGCTGCGCAACCCGACCGTGGCCGACAAGAGCTTCCTGATCACCATCGGCGACCGTACCGTGGGCGGCATGACCGCGCGCGACCAGATGGTCGGCCCGTGGCAGGTGCCGGTAGCCGACGTGGCAGTAACCACCATGGGCTTCAACACCACGCTGGGCGAAGCCATGGCGATGGGCGAACGCACCCCGGCCGCGCTGTTCGACGCGCCGGCCTCCGGCCGCATGGCGGTGGGCGAATCGCTGCTGAACCTGGCTGCGGCCAACGTGGGCGAACTGGGCAACGTCAAGCTGTCCGCCAACTGGATGGCCGCTGCCGGCCACCCGGGCGAGGAAGCCAATCTGTACGCCACCGTGCAGGCGGTGTCCGATATCTGCCAGCAGATCGATGTCAGCATCCCGGTGGGCAAGGACTCGCTGTCGATGAAGACGGTTTGGCAGGACGGTGACGAGAAGAAAGCCGTTACCGCACCGCTGTCGCTGATCATCTCCGCCTTCGCGCCGGTGGCCGACGTGCGCAAGACCGTTACCCCGCAACTGCAGGCTGCCGACAGCGCGCTGCTGCTGCTGGACCTGGGCGCCGGCAAGAACCGCCTCGGCGCCTCGGTGTTCGGCCAGGTGTGGAAAGACCTGTCCGGCCAGACCCCGGACGTGGACGATGCCGAGCAGCTGTCCGCCGCCTTCACCGTGATCCAGTCGTTGGTGGACGACGGCAAGCTGCTGTCCTACCACGACCGTTCCGATGGCGGCCTGTTCGCCACGCTGGCCGAAATGTGCTTTGCCGGCCATCTGGGCGCGCAAGTCGAGCTGTCCGCGCTGACCGGCGGCGATGCGGCCAACGTCAACGCCGTGCTGTTCAACGAAGAGCTGGGCGCGGTGCTGCAAGTGGCGGCCGACGAGATCGACAACGTGCTCAAGCGTTTCGACATCATGGGCCTGTCGGCGCTGGTGTCGGTGATCGGCATGCCGTCCAGCGACGGTGTACTGCGCCTGGTGCATGGCGAGCAGGAACTGTTTGCCGAAAGCCGCGTGGCCCTGCAGCAGGCCTGGTCCGAGACCAGCTATCGCCTGCAGCGTCTGCGTGACAACCCGGCCGGCGCCGACAGCGAATACGCGCAGATTGCCGACAGCAATGTGCGTGGCCTGTTTGCCGAGCTGACTTTCGACACCGAAGAAAACCCGGCGGCGCCGTTCATCGCTACCGGCGCGCGTCCGCGCATCGCCATCCTGCGCGAGCAGGGCGTCAACGGCCAGATCGAAATGGCCGCCGCGTTCACCCGCGCCGGCTTCGAGGCGGTGGACGTGCACATGTCCGACATCATCGCCGGCCGCGTGCAACTGGCCGACTACAAGGGCCTGGCGGCCTGCGGCGGCTTCAGCTACGGCGACGTGCTGGGCGCGGGCGAAGGCTGGGCGAAGAGCATCCTGTTCAACGCCCAGGCGCGCGAACAGTTCGAGGCCTTCTTTGGCCGCGGCGATACCTTCGCGCTGGGCGTGTGCAACGGCTGCCAGATGATGTCCAACCTGTCGGACATCATCCCCGGTGCGCAGCACTGGCCGAAGCTGAAGCGTAATGCCTCCGAGCAGTTCGAGGCGCGCTTCGCCATGGTGGAAGTCACCGCATCGCCGTCCATCTTCCTGCAGGACATGATCGGCTCCAAGCTGCCGGTAGTGGTGTCGCACGGCGAAGGCCGCGCTGTATTCGCACCGGGTCACCAGCAGCAGGTGCTGACCGCGCTGCGCTACGTGGACTTCAACGGTCAGCCGACCGAAACCTACCCGCTGAACCCGAACGGTTCGCCGGCCGGTATCACCGGTGTCACCACCCCGGACGGTCGCTTCACCATCATGATGCCGCACCCGGAGCGCGTGTTCCGCAGCGTGCAGAACAGCTGGCACCCGCAGGGCTGGGGCGAGAACGGCGGCTGGTTCCGCATGTTCGCCAGCGCCCGCCGCTGGATCGGCTAAGCCGCACCGGCAGTCAGCAAGTCAAACGCCCCGCAAGGGGCGTTTGTTTTTTCCGGTCGCCGCCCGCAGCGCGTCGCCTGTTGGCCGCATTCTGTGGCCCGGGCGTGGCGAGTTGCCGGCCGTTGGCGGCGGCGGGCGCAGAGGTGGCATGCCGCTTGCTGCATGTCACGCATGCAAAAACAGCAGACAAGGAATCAGGCGGTGCTGACGGTGATGCTGGTCAACGATGGCTCGGGCAAGGCAGCGGCGCTGAAGCAGGCGCTGGCCGACGCCGGCGTGCGCGTGGTGGCCGAGGTGGAGGCCAACCTGCACCTGGCCGACGTGCTGGCTGCCGCCCGCCCGGACGTGGTGCTGATCGACAGCGACGCCCCGTCGCGCGACATGTTGGAGCAGGTCTGCGTGATGGGTGACCAGCATGGCCAGCCGGTGGTGATGTTCACCGGCGACGACAACCGCGACACCATCCGCGCGGCGCTGCAGGCCGGCGTGGCGGCCTACGTGGTGGGGCAGGTGGAGGCCAGTCGCATCCAGGCGCTGCTGGAGGTGGCGATCGCCCGGCACCAGATCGAACAATCGCGCCGTGCCGAGCTGGCCGATGCGCAGCGCCAGCTGGCCGACCGCAAGCTGGTCGAAAAAGCCAAGGGTTTGTTGATGCAGATGAAGGGCCTGGACGAGCCGACGGCGTACAAGCAGTTGCGCGAACGCGCGATGAAGCAGCAGAAAAAACTGGTGGAAGTGGCGCAGGAGATCATCAGCCTGGCCGAGTGGCTGCAGAGCTGATGATCGGCGCGTGCTGCGCCATGGTGCGGCGATGCACCAAGCTGATGCAGCCTGCCACCCGGCCGTGCCGTGGCGCATGGCCCCAAACAAGGAGTACGAGCATTGATTGCCGCTAACAGCCTGCCGGTGGGCAAACCGGAAAAAACCGTGGTCAAGGTGGGCTACCTGCCGCTGACCGACTGTGCCGCGGTGATCGTGGCCGCGGCGCTGGGCTTCGACAAACGCTACGGCATCAGTATCCAGCCCTCGCGCGAGGCCAGCTGGGCCGCGGTGCGCGACAAGCTGGTGATGGGCGAGCTGGATGCCGCGCACGCGCTGTATGGCCTGATCTACGGCGTGCACCTGGGGCTGGGCAGCCTGCAAAAAGACATGGCCGTGCTGATGACGCTGAACCAGAACGGGCAGGGCATCACGTTGGCCGCACCGTTGGCCGCAGAGGGCGTGCGCGGCGGTGCCGAGCTGGCACGGCTGCTGCAGCGGGCGCCGCGGCAGTACACCTTTGCGCAGACCTTTCCCACCGGCACCCACGCCATGTGGCTGTATTACTGGCTGGCGGCGCACGGCATCCATCCGCTGGCGCAGGTGAAGAGCATCGTGGTGCCGCCGCCGCTGATGGTGGCGGCGCTGCGCGCCGGGCAAATGGACGGCTACTGTGCCGGCGAGCCGTGGCACAGCCTGGCCGCGGCCGAGGGCGTCGGCTTTACCGTGGCCAGTAGCGGCGCCATCTGGCCGGATCACCCGGAAAAAGTGCTGGGCGCCAGCGCCGAATGGGTGGCGGCCAACCCGGCCACCGCCTGCGCGCTGATCGCCGCGCTGCTGGATGCCTCGCGCTTTGTCGACGACGTGCGCAACCGCGAAGTGGTGGCCGGGCTGCTGGCGGAAAACGCCGGTCTGCCGCTGCCGGCCGGGGTGCTGAATGCCGGCTTGTCTGGCACCTGCGTCGCCGGCGGCCTGAAGTGTTTCGACGATGGCCGGGTGAACTACCCGTATCTGTCGGACGGCATGTGGTTTCTCACCCAGTACCGGCGCTGGGGGCTGCTGCGCGAGGAGCCGGACTACCTCGCCGTGGCGCGGCAGATCAACCAGCTGGCGCTGTATCAGCAGGCGGCGCAGCTGGCCGGCGTGCCGCTGCCGGCCAGCAGTATGCGCAGCAGCCGGCTGATCGATGGCGTGCTGTGGGACGGCCGCGACCCGGCCGGCTATGCGGCCAGCTTCGCGGTGTGCGGGGCGACGCAGGAGGAATGGGACGCCAGTCAGCGCCAGGCGGCGTGGCAATAGCGCGCCAGGGTGCGGGGCAGGGTAGGCAATAAAAAACCGGGCAGCTGGCCCGGTTTTTTATTGCTGCAAGCAGGGTTCAGCGGCGGCGCAGGCCGAGCAGTACGGCAAGCCAGAACACGCCGTAGGCCAGCACCACGCTCAGCGCCGGTTGTGCGCGGTAGCCGGTGAAGGTGGCGAGGAAGCCGCCGATGCTGCCGTTGTCGCTGAGCAGCGCGCTGCTGTCCCACACCGGGTCCAGCAGGGTGGGCAGCAGGTCGAGGTTGATCGCCCGTTCGCAGGCGGTTACCAGCAACGAGGCGGCCAACAGTAGCAACAACACTTCGCTGATGCGGAAGAAGCGCTGCCAGGTCAGGATGCGGCTGCTCTGCTGCAGCAGCCAGAACGTGCCCCAGGCCAGCGCCACGCCCAGCGGCAGCATCAGCCAGAACAGCGGGTTGCCGCCTTCGCCGGTGCCCAGGCCGTAGAGGAACACCACCGCTTCCGAGCTTTCGCGCGCCACGGCCAGTGCCACCACCACCAGCATGCCCCACCAGTTGGCCTGCTGCTGCGCCTGCGCCAGGCTGCTTTCCAGCTCGCGCTTGAGCTTGCGGCCATGGGCGCGCATCCAGAACACCATCTGCACGATCAGCAGGGCGGCTACACCCACCATGCCCAGCTGGAAGTATTCCAGTCCGGTGTCGCTCAGCACGTCGGCAATGCCGACGATGGCGAAGGCCAGCAGAATGGCCAGCCCGACGCCCACTGCCACGCCGCCCCACAGGAAGCGCATGCCGGTGCCGTGGCCGTGCTGTTTCAGCCAGCTGTGCAGGATGCCCACTACCAGCATGGCTTCGACGGTTTCCCGCCAGACGATGAAGAGTGCGTTACCCATGATCTGCCCGCTTACTTGGCGACAACCACGCCCTTGGCCTTGTCTTCGTTGAACTCGTCATAGAACTTGTAGCTGCCGGCCTTCAGTGCCTTGACCTTGAGCTGCGCGGTCTTGCCGGCGGCGATTACCTTCTCCACGTGCAGTTGGTGGCTTTCGAACTCCACGGCTTTCTTGCCGGTGTTCTGCACTTCGATCACGAAGGGCTGGCCGGCAACCACTTCCAGCTGCGCCGGGGTGAAGCCGTTTTCGTTGGCGGTGATCTTCACCACGTTGTCGGCCGCGGCGGCGGACAGGGCGATGGTGGCAAGGGCAAGGGCAGCGGCAAATTTGCGCATGGTCTACTCCGGTTCTGCTGTGTTGGATTGTGTGCATATTGTAGTACACACCATAACAAGAATGACTCTCGATAGCGTTTTGTTACAAAACAACCCAAGCTGGCGCCGCAAGTATCGCTTCGGTGCGCCCGTGCACCACATTCTGGCGAAAAACCCGGCAAAACAACGCTTTTTGATGCTTTGCAGCAGGCACGGCGCTTGCTCAGTAGCTGGCACAGACCTGGCTGCCAATGGCGGCGCCGGGCCCGGACAACGAGGTCCGCCGCGCAGCATCACATGCTGCGTCGCGGGCCTTTTTTGCGTTTTGTGGCGACGACTGGCAAGGGAGCAATACAAATGAGCAAGGACTTCTGGAAGGCAGGGCATACCCCCACGCTGTTGATGGCGTTTCTGTATTTCGATCTCAGTTTCATGGTGTGGTACATCCTCGGGCCGCTGGCGATCCAGATCGCCGCCGACCTGCAACTGTCCGCGCAGCAGCGCGGCCTGATGGTGGCGACGCCGATTTTGGCCGGTGCCATCCTGCGCTTTGGCATGGGGCTGCTGGTGGACCGGCTGTCGGCGCGCACCGCCGGCATCGTCGGCCAGGTGGTGGTGATGGCGGCGCTGGGCGCAGCCTGGGCGCTGGGCATTCACAGCTTTGAACACGCGCTGCTGCTGGGCGTGTTCCTCGGTGTGGCCGGCGCGGCCTTCGCGGTGGCGCTGCCGCTGGCGTCGCAGTGGTATCCGCCGGAGCACCAGGGCAAGGCGATGGGTATCGCCGGCGCCGGCAACTCCGGCACGGTGTTCGCCGCGCTGCTGGCCCCGGGCTTGGCCGCGGCCTTCGGCTGGGAGAACGTGTTCGGCATGGCAATCCTGCCGCTGGGCGTGGTGTTCGTGCTGTTCTGCCTGTTTGCCAAGAACGCACCGCAGCGCCCGGCCCCCAAGGCGATGGCCGACTACCTGCGCGTGCTGGGCGACAAGGACAGCTGGTGGTTCATGTTCTTCTACTGCGTGACCTTCGGCGGCTTTGCCGGCCTGGCCAGCGCCTTGCCCGGCTACTTCCATGACCAGTACGGCCTGGGCGCCGTTACCGCCGGCTACTACACCGCCGCCTGCGTGTTTGCCGGCTCGCTGATGCGCCCGCTGGGCGGCGCGCTGGCCGACCGTGTCGGCGGCATCCGTACCCTGCTGGTGGTGTACACCCTGGCGGCGCTGCTGATCGCCGTGGTCGGCGTCGGGCTGTCGCAGAATCTGGCGCTGGCGCTGTTCGTCGGTGCCATGCTGGCCTTGGGTTGCGGTAACGGCGCGGTATTCCAGCTGGTGCCGCAGCGCTTCCGCAAGGAAATCGGCGTGATGACCGGCCTGATCGGTATGGCCGGCGGCATCGGCGGCTTCCTTCTGGCGGCCGGCCTCGGCCTGGTCAAGCAGCACACCGGCAACTACCAGCTGGGGCTGTGGCTGTTCGCCAGCCTGGGGCTGGTGGCCTGGGTGGGCCTGTACGCGGTGAAACTGCGCTGGCGCACCACCTGGGGTTCGTCCAGCGTGACGGCCGCCCGGGTGTAAGGCAGCGGGCGGGCTGCTAGTGGCGGCCTGCCGTTTTACGTAATCCAGCAGTGGGCACGGCGTCAGCCGTTGCCCACCTTGCTGTTGCTGCCCGGCCGCGCGGCCGGGCGAGCAGGCACTGTAGGGAGAAAGCATGGCGTTGCAACTGACCATCGGCCAGTGCTCGGAAGCGGGCCGGCGCGAGCGCAACGAAGACGCGCTGGGCTGGTGCCTGCCGGACGGCGAGCAGCTGGCCGGCAAGGGCGCCTTGTTCGCGCTGGCCGACGGCGTCTCCGGCTGCGCCGACGGCAAGTTGGCCGCCAGCTCCAGCGTGCGCGCGGTGTGCGCCGATTACTACGCCACGCCGGAAACCTGGGAGGTCTCCGCCGCGCTGGACCGGCTGCTGGGCGCGCACAACCGCTGGCTGCGCAGCCAGGGCCGCTCGCTGGTGGCCACGCTGTCGGTGCTGGTGCTGCGCGGGCGGCGCTTCACCGTGGCGCACGTCGGCGACTGTCGCGTCTACCGGCTGAACCGTGACGGCCTGCGCTGCCTGACCATCGACCACGTGTGGGAAGAACCGTCGCTGCGGCATGTGCTCAAGCGCGGCATGGGGCTGGACGCGCACGTGGTGGCGGATTTCAGCGATGGCGACCTGCAGCCGGGCGATGTGTTCGCGCTGTTGTGCGACGGAATCTGGAACGCGCTGGGCGATCTGCGCATCGACGAACTGCTGCGGCTGCATGCCGACCCGCAGCGGGCGGCGACGGTGCTGGTGGAGGCGGCGCTGGCCGCCGGCAGCCAGGACAACGTGTCGGCGCTGCTGCTGCGGGTGGACGACTTGCCTGCGGCCAACCTTGGCGACGAATTCTCGCGCGGTGAGGCGCTGTTGCCGCCACCGGCGCTCAAGCCGGGCCAGCAGTTCGAAGGGCTGAAGGTAGAAGAAAAACTGCATGCCTCGCCGTCCGGCCTCGCCTATCGCGTCAGCGATGCCGCCGGCCGGCAGTGGGTGCTGAAGACGCTGCCGGCCACGCTGGCCGGCGACCGCGAGGCGGCACAGGCGCTGCTGGTGGAAGAATGGCTGCAGCGCCGCGTCAGCTCGCCGTATTTTGCCGAGGTGGCGCCGCTGCCGGCGCGCAGCCACCTGTACTACCTGCTGCGCTGGTACGACGGCCGCACCCTGACGCAACGCGCCGGCGACGGCCAGCTCGGCGTGGCCGAGGCGGTGCTGACCGGGCTGGCGCTGACCCGCGCACTGGCGGCGCTGCACCGGCTCGGCATCGTGCACCGTGACGTGAAGCCGGACAACGTGCACCTGGGGCGCGACGGCCAGCTGCGCTTGCTGGATCTGGGCGTGGCCTGGTGCGCCGGCATCAGCGGCGACGAGCAGGGCGGCAGCGCCGGCACGCCATCGTTCATGGCGCCGCAGCTGTTCGACGGCGCCGCCGCCGATGCCGGCAGCGATCTGTATGCGCTGGGCGTCACCCTGTACTGGCTGCTGTGCGGCCGCTACCCGTATGGCGAGATCGAGGCATTCCAGCGCCCGCATTTCGGCGCGCCGCAGCCCATCAGCCGCTACCGGCCGGATGTGCCGCTGTGGCTGGAGCGGCTGCTGGCCAAGGCGGTGGACCCGGACGCCGCGCGCCGCTTCGAGACCGCCGAGGAATTCCGCCTGGCGCTGGAGCGCGGCGACAGCCAGCCGCTGACCGGGCGCCAGCACGTGCCGTGGGCGGAGCGGCTGTCGATGCGGGTGTGGCGCCGGGTGGCGCTGTGCTCGCTGCTGCTCA
>NZ_JBHRXN010000022.1:0-135775 GCF_042648525.1 Vogesella facilis | reverse complement strand
GGGGTTTTTTTTTTTGGTGGCCGATGGGCCGGCAGGGTTGAGCGGCCGCCCGCCTGCCCGCCGGCGGTGCGGTTTCCCCGTTTTCGTGCCGCAATGCACCAAGCGAAGGCAAAGGTTGGCCGCAACGGCGGCAAATGCCGCCGCAAAGCTGGCACGCTGCTTGCTGAACAGTGTTACGCAAAGGTCTCTTGCGCCAATGGCGGCGCAGGAGCGGGACAAAGAGGTCCGTTGCCGTGGGGCTTCCCGCGGCAGCGGGCTTTTTTTTTGGTCTGTGCCGCAGCAAAGCCGCGGTGGTGCAGCCGGCAAGAAAGGATGCAACGCGATGGACAAACAGAAATTGGTCATGGTGGGCAATGGCATGGCCGGGGTGCGCACGCTGGAAGAGCTGCTGAAACTGGCCCCCGATGCCTACGACATCACCGTGTTCGGCGCCGAGCCGCACGCCAACTACAACCGCATCATGCTGTCGCCGGTGCTCACCGGCGAGCAGACGCTGCCGGAAATCATGCTCAACGACGTGGACTGGTATGCCGAGCACGGCATTACCCTGCACCTGGGCAAGCCGGTGGTGGACATCGACCGCGGCCGCCGCGTGGTGCGCGCCGCCGACGGCACCGCGGTGCCGTATGACCGCCTGCTGCTGGCCACCGGCTCCAACCCGTTCATCCTGCCGGTGCCGGGCAAGGAACTGCCGGGGGTGGTGACCTTCCGTGACATCGCCGACGTGAACCAGATGATCGACGCCGCCGGCAGCCATCAGCATGCGGTGGTGATCGGCGGCGGCCTGTTGGGGCTGGAAGCGGCCAACGGCCTGCTGGCGCGCGGCATGAGCGTGACCGTGGTGCACCTGGGCGAATGGCTGCTGGAGCGCCAGCTGGACAAGACCGCGGCGCGCCTGCTGCAGCAGAGCCTGGAAGCCAAGGGCCTGAAGTTCCTGCTGCAGAAGCAGACTGCCGAGCTGGTGCAGGGCGAGAGCGGCCGCGTGTGTGCGGTGCGCTTCAAGGATGGTGATGCGGTGCCGGCCGACCTGGTGGTGATGGCGGTGGGCATCCGCCCCAACTACAGCCTGGCGGAGCAGTCCGGCCTGTACTGCGACCGCGGCGTGGTGGTGAACGACTTCCTGCAGACTTTCGACCCGCGCGTGTACGCGGTGGGCGAGTGCGTCAGCCATCGCGGCATCAGCTACGGCCTGGTGGCGCCGCTGTTCGACATGGCCAAGGTGGCGGCCAACCATCTGGCCAACTACGGTATCGCCCGCTACGTGCCGGTGGCCACCTCCACCAAGCTCAAGGTCACCGGCATCGATGTGTTCTCGGCCGGCGAGTTCATGGGCGGCGACGGCTGCGAGGAGATCATGCTGTCCGACCCGATGGGCGGCGTGTACAAGAAGCTGATCGTGAAGGAGGACAAGCTGGTGGGCGCCTGCCTGTACGGCGATACCGCCGACGGCGGCTGGTACTTCCGCCTGATCCGCGAAGGCCACGCGGTGCACGAGATCCGCGATCAGCTGATGCTGGGCGAGGGCGCCATCGGCGACACCGGCCACGCCGGCCAGAACCGCGCCATGAGCATGCCGGACGATGCCGAGGTGTGCGGCTGCAATGGCGTGTGCAAGGGCAGCATCGTCAAGGCGATCCAGGAGAAGGGGTTGTTCACCGTCGACGACGTGAAAAAGCACACCAAGGCGGCCAGCTCCTGCGGCTCCTGCACCGGGCTGGTGGAGCAGATCCTGATCAACTGCGTCGGCGGTGCCGCCGACGTGAAGCCGAAGGCGGAAAAAGCCGTCTGCGGCTGCAGCGACATGACGCACGGCCAGCTGCGCCAGGCGATCCGCGACAAGCACCTCATCACCCTGGCCGACACCTTCCGCCAGCTGGCCTGGCGCAGCCCGGACGGCTGTGCCAGCTGCCGCCCGGCGGTGAACTACTACCTGATCTCCACCTGGCCGGGCGAGGCCAAGGATGACCCGCAGTCGCGCTTCATCAACGAGCGCGTGCACGCCAATATTCAGAAGGACGGCACCTACTCGGTGATACCGCGCATGTGGGGCGGGGTGACCAACCCCTCCGAGCTGCGCCGCATCGCCGACGTGGCCGACAAGTATGAAATCCCGATGGTGAAGGTGACCGGCGGCCAACGTATCGACCTGTTGGGGGTGAAGAAGGAAGACCTGCCGGCGGTGTGGAAGGAGCTGGACATGCCGTCCGGCCACGCCTACGGCAAATCCTTGCGCACGGTGAAAACCTGCGTCGGCAGCGAGTTCTGCCGCTTCGGCACCCAGGATTCCACCCAGATGGGCATCGACCTGGAAAAAGACCTGTTCGGTATGTGGAGCCCGGCCAAGGTCAAGCTGGCGGTGTCCGGCTGCCCGCGCAACTGCGCCGAGTCCGGCATCAAGGACGTGGGCATCATCGGCGTGGATTCCGGCTGGGAGCTGTACATCGGTGGCAACGGCGGCATCAAGACCGAGGTGGCCGAGTTCTTCTGCAAGGTGAAGACGCGCGAGGAGGTGATGGAGTACAGCGGCGCCTTCCTGCAGCTGTACCGCGAGGAGGCGTTCTACCTGGAGCGCACTGTGCACTTCCTGCAGCGGGTGGGCATGGACTACCTCAAGCAGCGCGTATTGAGCGACAACGTTGGCCGCAGCGAGCTGTACGCACGGCTGAAGTTCGCGCTGTCGTTCGAGCAGGATCCGTGGGCCGAGCGCTACGCCAAGGGCGTGGCCAGCCACGAGTTCGCGCCGCTTACCGTGTAATGCCGTGCCCCCGGCGCCTGGCCGGGGGCCGCTCTCAAGCAAAGGAAACCAACCATGACCGAATGGAAAGCCGTCTGCCAGCTGGCCGACATCCCGGCGCAGGGCGCCCGCGTGCTGAAACGCGAAGGCAAGGTGGACATCGCCATCTTCCGCACCGCCGACGACCAGCTGTTTGCGTTGCATGACAAGTGCCCGCACAAGGGTGGCCCGCTGTCGCAGGGCATCGTCTCCGGCCGCAGCGTGGCCTGCCCGCTGCACAACTGGCACATCGATCTGGCCACCGGCCAGGCCTGTGCGCCGGACGAAGGCTGCACCGGCCACATCGCGCTGAAGCAGGAAGCCGGCACCGTGTTCCTGGTGCTGGACTGATATTCACCCCCGGCAGGCAAGGTTGGCCGCAAGGAGACAAACATGACGACAGCAACGGGATTCAACAACACGGTCTCCTCCATCTGCTGCTACTGCGGCACCGGCTGCGGCGTGCGGGTGACGCCGCAGGCAAACGGCACGGTAACGGTGAGCGGCGACGAGCAGCATCCGGCCAACTTCGGCCGCCTGTGCAGCAAGGGCCGCACCCTGGGCGACACCACCGGCAAGGCCGCGGCGCGGCTGCTGCGGCCAACCCTGCGCCACGGCAAGCATGCGCTGCCGCAGCCGGCGAGCTGGGACGACGCGCTGCGCACGGTGGGCGGCAAGCTGGCGGCGGCGATTCGCGAGCACGGCCCAGACTCGGTGGCGTTCTATCTTTCCGGCCAGCTGCTGACCGAGGACTACTACCTGTTCAACAAGCTGGCGCGCGGCCTGGTGGGCAGCAACAACATCGACACCAACTCGCGGCTGTGCATGTCCAGCGCGGTGAGCGGCTACAAGCAGACGCTGGGCGCCGACGCACCGCCGGCTTGCTACGAGGATTTCGACCACGCCGGCTGCGTGTTCATCGCCGGCGCCAATATGGCCTATGCCCACCCGGTGCTGTTCCGCCGGCTGGAAGAGGCCAAGGCGGCCAACCCGGCGCTGAAGATCATCGTGGTCGACCCGCGCCGCACCGACACCGCCAGCATCGCCGACCTGTACCTGCCGGTGCTGCCGGGCAGCGACGTGGCGCTGTTCCACGCCATGCTCAATGTGATGATCTGGGAAGAACTGATCGACCGCGATTACATCGCGCAGCACACCGAGGGTTTTGCCGCACTGCGCGCGCGGCTGCGCGAATTCACCCCGCGCGCCGCCAGCGAGCTGTGCGGCGTGCACGAAGACGACATTGTTACCGCCGCGCGCTGGTTTGCCGGCAGCCCGGCCACGCTGTCCTGCTACACCATGGGCCTGAACCAGTACAGCAACGGCAGCGACAAGAACGCGGCGCTGATCCACCTGCACCTGGCCACCGGCCACATCGGCAAGCCGGGCGCCGGGCCGTTCTCGCTCACCGGCCAGCCCAATGCCATGGGCGGGCGCGAGGTGGGCGGCCTCGCCACCGTACTGCCCGGCCACCGCGACCCGGCCGATGCCGCGCATCGCGCCGAAGTGGCTGCGCTGTGGCAGGTGCCGGCGCTGCCGACACGGCCGGGGCTGTCGGCCATCGAGATGTTCGAGGCGGCGGCGGAAGGCAAGATCAAGGTGCTGTGGATCGCCTGTACCAACCCGGCGCATTCGCTGCCGGACCAGGCGCTGGTACGCAAGGCGCTGGAGCGGGTGGAGTGCGTGATCGTGCAGGAGGCGTTTGCCAGCAGCGAAACGCTGGCCTACGCCGACATCGTGCTGCCGGCTGCCACCTGGCCGGAGAAGGACGGCAGCGTCACCAACAGCGAGCGGCGCATCAGCCGCGTACGCGCCGCGTTGCCGCCGCCGGGGCTGGCGCGCGAGGACTGGCGCATTGTTGCCGACGTGGCGCGCTGGCTGGCGGCCGACATCGCGCCGGAGCGCGGGCGGCTGTTCGAGTTTGTCGACGCCGCCACGGTGTTCGCCGAGCATGCCGCCACCACCGCCGGCCGCGACCTGGACTACAGCCGCCTCAGCTACGCCATTCTCGATGCGCAAGGCCCGCAGCAGTGGCCGTTCGACGGCAAGGTTGGCCGCACGCGGCTGTACGGTGACGGCGTGTTTCCTACCGCCAGCGGCCGCGCGCAATTTCTCGACCTGGGCTGGCGCCCGCCGGCGGACAAGGTGTCGGCGCATTTCCCGATTCGCCTCACCACCGGCCGCCTGCGCGACCACTGGCACACCATGAGCCGCACCGCGCTGGTGCCGGGGCTGACCCGCCACGTGGAGGAGCCGCAACTGGCGATGCACCCGCGCGACATGCAGCGCCACCGGCTGCAGGCCGGCGAGCTGGTGAAGGTGCGCAACAAGCGCGGCGCCATCTACCTGCCGGTGCAGGCCGACGACAGCCTGCGCGCCGGTGTGGCCTTCGTGCCGATGCACTGGGGCGCGGCGGCACTGGGCGGGCAGGGCGTCAACGCGCTCACCAGCCGCGCGCTGGACCCGCAGTCGAAACAGCCGGAACTGAAGCTGGCGGCGGTCAGCGTGGAGCCGGCCAAGTTGCCATGGCGCGCCACGCTGCTGCTGCGCGGCGAGGTGCCGACGCTACGGCCGCAGCTGGATGCGCTGCGCGCCGCCTTCCCGTACGCGGTGGCGGTGCCGGTGAGCCTGAACGGCGTGGAGCACCTGCGGTTGCGGCTGGCCGCCGCCACCGCGCCGTCCAGCGAGCTGCTGGCCGAGCTGGCCACCCGGCTGCTGCCGGCCGACGCCATGCTGGCCGCCTTCGACGACGCGGCGCGCGGCGTGCTGCGCCGGGTGTGGCTGCAGGGCAGGGAGCCGCTGGGCTTTGTGCTGGCCGGCGACGTGCGCGCCGACGAGGCGCTGAGCGCCTGGCTGGATGGTGGCGAAGCGCCGGCCAGCCTGGCGGCGCTGCTGTCCGGGCAGACCGCCGGTGCCAGCCGCGCCCGCGTGGTGTGCGCCTGCGAGGGCGTGCGCGAGGACGCCATCTGCGCCGGCATCCAGCGCGGGCTGGACGTGGAAGGACTCAAGCGCGAGCTGAAGTGCGGCACCGGCTGCGGCTCCTGCGTGCCGGAGCTGAAGCGGCTGTGCGCCGCCTGATGGCCGGCATGGCTATTTGGTTATAAAAAATCGGTCTGGCAGAACTTTTGGTATTCGGTATTGTGGCAGCCTGGCCCGTTGGCATGGCGGCCCGCACACGTAAAGGTGGCCTCGGAAAGCCCTGATTTCTAAGCGAGACAAGGCGCGAACGAAAAATTTCGACGCCGCATATGGCTGATATGTAAGGCGAAATTTTTTCGTGAGCAACACAGTATCGCAACGAAAGCGGGAGTTTTTCACGCAACCCAAAGGAAACAGCATGAATGGCAAAGTATGGTTGGTTGGCGCCGGTCCCGGCGATGCGGAGCTGCTGACGCTGAAGGCGCTGCGGGTGATCCAGGCCTGTGATGTGTGGCTGGTGGACGACCTGGTCGGTCGCGACATTCTGGAATTCGCCCGCCCCGGCACCCGTATCGTCGAGGTGGGCAAGCGCGGCGGCTGCAAGTCCACGCCGCAGGATTTCATTTTGCGGCTGATGGCGCGCTACGCGCGGCAGGGCCGGCAGGTGGCGCGGCTGAAAGGCGGCGACCCGTTCATCTTCGGCCGTGGCGGCGAGGAGTGGGCGTGGCTGGCCGAGCGCGGTATCGAGGTGGAAGCGGTGGGCGGCATCACCGCCGCCTTTGCCGCCGGCACCGACCTGGGCCTGCCGCTGACCCACCGCGGCGTGGCGCGCGGCGTGGCGCTGGTGACCGCCCACACCATGGACGGCTCGCGCCCGGACTGGCAGGGGCTGGCTGCGGCCAACCTTACCGTGGTCTGTTACATGGGCATGAGCAATGTGGATGTGCTGGCGGACGAGCTGATGGCGGCCGGCTTTGCGCCGGAGCTGCCGGTGGCGGTGGTGCATCGCGCCGGCTGTGCCGACCAGCGCCATATCGTCTCCAGCCTGCACACGTTGGCCGCCGACGTGGCCAGCAGCGGCCTGGCCAGCCCGGCAGTGATCGTGCTGGGCGAGGTGGTGCGCCACGCCTGTGTGGTAAATACCCCAGCGACGGCGGCACGGTGGCAGGTGGCCTGAGTGGTTATTTTGCCAATGCCAAATGTATTAACTGGTAAGAATCAACGATTTAAATAAGGCGGGCAGCTGAATATTTAATTCGGGTAATGGGTAAATAATGTGGTTTTCGGGCGAATCGTAACCGGCGCGTAATTAAATCTACATATCGATTGTTTATATTTCGCCGCATCGTTTCAACCGAAACCCCATAATTTTAACCCCGCTTGAGAAATATCATGCTGAATAAAAAACTGCTCGCCGTTGCTGTTTCCACCGCGCTGCTCGCGCCGTTTGCCATGGCCGATGTGACCATTTACGGCACCATCAGCGAATCGGTTGAATCGGTAAAAGCCACCGGCGCCACCAACCCGGCCAATGACATCAGCTCCCTCGGCCGCGTCAGCTCCAACGTGTCCAAACTGGGCTTCAAGGGCACCGACGATCTGGGCAACGGCATGAAGGCGGTATGGCAGATCGAGCAGGAAATCTCGATCGACGACGGCGGCAGCAGCAAGGGTTCGTTCGCTACCCGCAACAGCTTCGTGGGCGTGGATGGCCAGTATGGCAAGCTGCTGCTGGGCAACAACGACAGCGTGTACAAGTCGATGCCGAAAGTGGCGATCGTGAACCCGATGGCCGACACCATCGGCGACGTGTGCACCAGCAAGGCCGTGTTCTGCCGTGGCGACGCCCGCCTGCAGAACTCCGTGCATTACTACTCCCCGGTATTCAACGGCCTGCAGGCCGGCATGTCCTACGGTTTTGACGAAACCCGCGCCGTAGTGGGTACCGACCGCACCGACAAGGCACTGTGGAGTTTTGCCGCCACTTATAACCTCGGCGATTTCAATGCCGGCCTGGGTTATGACCTGCGTAAACAGGCCAACGCCGTTGCCGGTAATACCAATCTGGATCAAAGCTTCCTGAAACTGGCCGCCAGCTATAAATTCGGCGACACCAAGATCGGTATCGGTTACGAGCACGAGAAAAACGAAAAGGCCGCCACCACGGTTAAACACAATACCTGGCAAATCGGCGCCGAACAGAAATTCGGCAACCTGGGTGTGAATCTGGCCTATGCCAAACTGGACGAATCCGCCGCCAATGCCAAGGACGGTGCCGACCAGTGGACCTTGGGAGCAACCTACGATCTGTCCAAGCGTACCCAGACCTACGCCTACTACACCCGCATCAACAACCAGGACGCGGCAACCCGTACCTTCGGCAATGCCGGCCTGACCGGTATCGGCGCCGGCTCCAACCCGACCGGCATGGGCGTGGGCATGAAGGTCACCTTCTAAGCATCCGCCGCTTCAATTTCATGTGTTCCTTTGCCAGCGCCGCCGCGCTGGCATTTTTTTGTGCTGATGCGGCAAGGCATGATCGTGGTGCTGTCCATGGTGATGGGGCGTAATATTTTGCTCGGCACGCTTTTATTGGTTATTTAGTGCGCATTATTTGCCTTTGTCGCGCTGCTCTGATCTTTTGCCGACTTTGTGGTAGCTTTATCTGGTTTGTAGCCCCTGGCGCACGGCCTGTCCGCGGCGCCCGCCACCCAAAGAGAGAAACCACAAGATCATGTTTGCTCATGTCGAAGCCTACGCCGGCGACCCGATCCTGACCCTGGTTGAAACCTTCAACAAGGACACCCGCAGCCCGAAAGTGAACCTGGGCATTGGCCTGTATTACGACGAGGAAGGCCGCATTCCGCTGCTGCCGTCGGTGCAGAAGGCCGAAGCGCAGCGCGTGGCGGTGGCCGGTACCCGTTCCTACCAGCCGATGGAAGGTGCGGCCAACTACCGCGCCGCGGTGCAGGCGCTGCTGTGGGGTGCCGGGCATGAGGCGGTAGCGGCCGGCCGCATCGCCACCATCCAGACCATCGGCGGCTCCGGCGCGCTGAAGATCGGCGCCGACCTGCTCAAGCGCTACTTCCCGCAAAGCGAAGTGTGGGTCAGCAGCCCGACCTGGGACAACCACCGCGCCATGTTCGAAGGCGCCGGTTTCGTGGTGCACGACTACCCGTACTACGACGCGGCCAGCGGCGGCGTGAAGTTCGACGAAATGATCGCCTGCTTCAAGCAGCTGCCGGCCAAGAGCGTGGTGCTGCTGCACCCGTGCTGCCACAACCCCACCGGCGTGGACCTGAGCAACGAGCAGTGGGCGCAGGTGATCGAGGTGGTGCAGCAGTGCGATCTGCTGCCGTTCCTCGATATCGCCTACCAGGGCTTTGGCGACAGCCTGGAGGCCGACGCCTTTGCCATCCGCGCCATGACCGCGGCCGGCATCAGCTTCTTTGTCAGCAACTCCTTCTCCAAGAACTTGTCGTTCTACGGCGAGCGCTGCGGCGGTCTGTCGGTGGTGTGCCAGGATGCCGAGGAAGCCGCGCGCGTGCTGGGCCAGATGAAGGCCACCGTGCGCCGCAATTACTCCAGCCCGCCGACCCATGGCGGCCAGGTCACCGCGCTGGTGATGAACGAGCCGGCACTGCGCAGCGAGTGGGAAGGCGAAGTGACCGAGATGCGCGAGCGCATCAAGGCGATGCGCCAGAAGCTGTACCAGGTGCTGTCCGCCAAGGTGCCGGGCCGCGATTTCAGCTACTTCGTCAAGCAGCGCGGCATGTTCAGCTATACCGGTCTGACCCCGGAGCAGGTGGACCGCCTGCGCGAAGAGTTCGCCGTGTACCTGGTGCGCTCCGGCCGCATGTGCGTGGCCGGCCTCAACAGCCGCAACGTGGAATACGTGGCGGATGCGATGGCCGAAGTGCTGAAAGGCTGAGCCATTTTGGCGTGAGCGAATGCCCCGTTTGCAACGGGGCATTTTTCATGGAGCGATGAAATGTCCATTCGTCCGTGGTTATGGCTGCTGCTGTTGCTGGGTGCGCCGCCTGTCGCCCAGGCCGGCTGGCTGGCCGACAGGTTGGCCGCACGGCTGGAGGCGCAGATGCTGGAGCCGGACGCGGTGCCGTGGCGGCTGCGCCAGCCCGGCATCGCCAGTGCCGCCGGTCTCGCGTATGGCCCGGATGCGCGCCAGCGGCTGGATGTGTACTGGCCAGCGGCCGGCGGGCAGGGCATGCCGGTGCTGGTGATGGTGCATGGCGGCGCCTGGCGCAGCGGTAGCCGGCAGTCGGCCGCGGTGGTGCAGCACAAGGTTGGCCGCTGGGTGCCGCGCGGGATGCTGCTGGTGTCGCTCGACTACCGGCTGCTGCCGCAGGCCGGGCCGTTACAGCAGGCGCAGGATGTGGCGGCGGCGCTGGCCTGGCTGCAACGTGAAGCCGCGCGCTGGGGCGGCGATGGCCGCAAGCTGGTGCTGATCGGGCATTCCGCCGGCGCACATCTGGTGAGCCTGTTGGCCGCCTCGCGCCAGCTGCAGCGGCAGGCGGGCGTGCAGCCGTGGCTGGGGACGGTGGCGCTGGATAGTGCGGCCTACGACGTGGCGGCACTGATGCAGCAGCGGCATTACCGTTTTTACGATCAGGCGTTTGGCGGCGATCCGGCCGCCTGGCCGGCGCTGTCGCCGATGGCGCAGCTGCAGCAGGCGATGCCGCCGTTGCTGGCGGTGTGCTCGCAGCAGCGGCCGGACCGGCCGTGCGACGATGCGGCCAACTTCGTGGCGCGGGCGCGGCAGCTGGGCGGGCGCGCCGAGTTGTTGCCGCAGGCGCTGTCGCATCGCGACATCAACCAGCAACTGGGCGCCGACGACGGCTACACCCGCGCGGTGGAGCAGTTTCTGCGCGGGCTGGACGCCGAGCTGGCAAGCCGGCTGGCGCGCTAGCAGCGCAGCGACGAGCGGCAGGCCGGAAAAGCACAAGGCACCCCGTGGGGTGCCTTGGTCGTTGCGCCTATTCGCGGGCGTCGCGTTCCAGCCGCCGCCGCTCTATCTCGCGCCGGGCATTGGCGTTGCGTACATCCTTGGGTGTGGTGCGCGGCATCGGCTTGCCGGCCAGTTCGTTGCTGCGCACTTCGGCGCGTACTTGCAGGTATTCGGGGCTGGGATTAAAGCGACGCATGAGGCTTCTCCATTCAACGACCAGAAGTAGTGGTAAGGCAGCTGCCGGGTATTTCCAAGCACACCCTATGCCTGACACTTTGCTACTGTATTACAGCCGTTTGTTATCTGGCACCTCGCCGATGATGCAGTTGCCATTTTGGTCCGTCGCTGTGGTGTCAATGCCGCAAACTACAACATGATGGGCCGTAAAATGACAACGGCCCGACAGCTTGTGGCTGACGGGCCGTGACGGCGCAGGCGGGCGCGTGCTCAGTGGCTGCTGCGGCCAACGATGGAGGCGGTGGCGATCAGCTCTTCCAGCAGCGCCAGCGCGCTGCCGCCGCTCATATTGAACGGGTTCAGCTGCGGTTTTTCCGAGTAGCGCAGCAGCAGGCTGGGGTTGACCTTGTTCAGGTTGACCTGGCCCATGGTCCAGCCGGCAAAGCGGCGCTCGCCGATCTCCTCGAAGCTCAGCAGCTCCACATCCTGGTGCCGCGGGTCGCTGGCGATGTGGTTGTACAGCGCGGACACTTCGCTGCGGCCGCCTTCCAGCACCTGCATGAAGATGTCGCCGCTGTAGCACAGCACGCCGGTAATGCCGTGGCCGGGATTATGCTGCAGCGAACGGCTGAGGATGGCTTCCAGCAGCTCCTGGCCGTGCGGCTGCGCACAGCGGCTGGTATAGAGCAGGCGAACGAGCATGGTGTTTCTCCGGCTTATTTCTTGGGCAGCAGGGACAGGAATTCGCGGCGCAGATCCGGATTGGTCAGGAACACGCCGCGCATCACACTGTTCACCATCTGCGAATTGCTGTCCTTGACGCCGCGCCAGTGCATGCAGAAATGATCGGCTTCCATCACGATGGCCAGCCCGTCCGGGTTCATCTTGTCCTGCAGGGTGTTGGCCAGCTGGATCACGGCTTCTTCCTGGATCTGCGGGCGGTTCATGATCCACTCGGCGATGCGTGCATACTTGGACAAGCCGATCAGGTTGGAGTGCTCGTTCGGCATCACGCCGATCCACAGCCGGCCCAGGATCGGGCACAGGTGGTGCGAGCAGGCGCTGCGCACGGTGATCGGGCCGACGATCATCAGTTCGTTCAGGCGCTCGGCATTGGGGAATTCGGTCACCGACGGCTGCTGCACATAGCGGCCGCGGAACACTTCGTTCAGGTACATCTTGGCCACGCGGCGCGCGGTGTCCTGGGTGTTGTGATCGCTGTCGGTGTCGATCACCAGGCTGTGCAGTACGTCGCGCATCTTGGCTTCGACTTCGTGTAGCAGTTCGTCCAGCTCGCCCGGCTCGATGAAATCGGCAATATTGTCATTGGCGTGAAAACGGCGTTGTGCGCCTTTCAGTCGCTCGCGGATGCGGGCGGATACCGGTACCCGGTAATCGGCTTGATGTTGCTTCGGGCTTTCTTTGCTCACGCGGTTCATCTCCTGGGTGTGCCATTGGGCGCACCTCGGGTTTGTATAATAGACAGGCGTCTGGAAGATAGCCGCGAAGCAGGGGAATGGCAACTGTTCGGCAGGTAGGGTTATGCGACAAGGATGCGGCCAACCTGGCAGGTTGGCCGCAGTACGGCGTCAGTCCACCTGGAACTGCGTCATCAGCGCCGCCAGCCGCTGGCTGGCCGCCGCGGTCTGCTCGCTGCTGTACTGGCTGTGATCCAGCACCGTGCTGATGCTGCGGGTGGCGGCGTTGACCTGCTGCACCTTCTCGCCGTAGGCGCGGCTGGCCTCGGCGATGCCGTCGATGGAGGCCACCAGGCTGCCGATCAGCTGCTGCGCGTCGCCATTGTCGCTGGCGGCGTGCTCCGCCAGCCGCAGGCCGTCCTCCATCTCGCGCATGCCGCTGTCCATGCTGCTGACCGCGCCGGCGGCCTGCTGCTGGATGCCGCCGATCATGTCGCCGATCTGCAGCGTGGCGCTGGCGGTGCGGTCCGCCAGCTTGCGCACCTCGTCGGCCACCACGGCGAAGCCGCGGCCGGATTCGCCGGCGCGCGCCGCCTCGATCGCCGCGTTCAGCGCCAGCAGATTGGTCTGGTCGGCAATGTCACGGATCACCGCCACGATCTGGCCGATCTCGCGGGCGCTGTCCTGCAGCTGGCGCAGGGTGTGCGACGAACCGTTGACCGACTGCCGGATGCCTTGCGAGCGTTCGCGAATCAGCGCTACCTGCTTGCCGGAGCCTTCCGCCAGCAGTGCCAGCTGGGTGCGGATGCCGCCGGCGCTGGCGCTGGCGTGATCGATCTGGCGCTGCTGGCTGTCCAGCAAGGCCAGCATGTCGGCCATCTGGCTGACCACGCTCATCACGCTGCCGGTGGTGTCCTGTTGGCTGTGCTGCAGCTGCAGGTTGGCCACCGAGATGTCGCGCGAGGAATGCTGCACCAGGCGGATGGTGCATTCCAGCTGGTCGATAAAGCTGTTGAACCAGCTGGCCAGCGTGGTCAGCTCGTCCGGGCGCCGGTCGCTGCGGTTCAGCCGCTGGCGCAGGTCGCCGCCGCCTTCGGCGATGCTGCGCACGGCGCGGATCAGCGAGCTGACGCGGCCGGTGACCTGGCGCGCGCCCAGCTGGTAGAACGCCAGCACCCCCATGCCCTGCAGCAGCCAGACCAGCAGCAGCGACAGCGCCGGCGGCAGCGCGGCGAACTGCTCCAGCGCCCAGCCGGCCAGCCCGGCCGGGATGGCGGTCAGCAGGTACAGCCGGGTCAGGCGGTAGCTCAGCGGCCGGCTGCGGTACACCTCTTCCAGATCGGCCTCGCACATCATGCCCCACAGGTCGTCGCTGCCGGGCAGCTGGAAGGTGAGGCCGCGGCCAACGACTGGGATGTGGCGGTAATCGGCATAGCCGGGGTACAGCACATAGGTGTTGTCGCCGTGGCGGATGGTTTCGCGCACGCCGGGGTGCAGCTGGCCGGTGGCCGGGTCGTTGAACACCAGCTCCAGCTCGGTGTGCTGCTGCACGCGCACGGTGCCAAAGCCGGTGCGGATGCCGTCCTTCAGGTTGTCGCCCAGCGAAAAGGTGCTGTCCTCGAAACGCGAGCGCGACAGCGCGGTGCCGGGGGCGATGCTGTGGTCGAAGCCGGCGCGCGCCATGAACAGGTAGTTGTCGCCGGACTCATTAAAGATATGGCCGGCCTCGCGCTGGATCAGGTCGCCCAGCACATCGTTGGGCACGCGGCCGCACAGGCAGCGGCCGTCGTCTAGCGGCAGGTAGAACATCAGCGTCACGGCATCGTGAAAGCGCGAGCTGGACGGGCCGATGCGCTCGGTGTCGATGTCGCGGTAGGGGCCGTGCAGAAAGCGCGCGCGCCGGCCGCGCTGCAGTGCCGCCGGCTGGCTGTGACGTTGGCCGCAACGACCGCCGGCGGTGGATGCAGCCACCACGCCGCCGGCGTCGAGTAGGAACAGCTCGGAGAAATCCGGTGCCAGCTGGCGGCGGCGCGTCAACACGGCGGCGTCAAGCGCACTGTCCGCCCGGCACTGCGCCGCCAGGCTTTCCAGCTGCTGCCACTGCTCCGTGGCCCAGCGCTGCAGAATGTCCACCCGGGTGGCAGCGATGCTGCCGAACACCTGCTCCAGTGCGGCGTAACGGTGGCGGTTGAGGCTGCAGCTCCAGCGCATGGCCAGTTTGCCGTTCTTGCCAAACCAGGGAAGCCAGCGCTGTTCCGCAGCGCTCAGGGGCATGGTGAGACTTTTTGCTGACATGGCGATCCAGTAGGGGATGGAAGGAAATGTCGCAATTCAGCAAAAAGTAGACCAGTTTCCGATAGTTTTTGGCAGCTTGTGCCAAGGCGACGGAATATGGGAGGTCCAATTCGGGGCGCGGCACGACCGTGGTGCGGCAAAGTGGTGCATTTGCCGAGCGCCGCGCGGCCGCGGCCACAAGAAAACAGCGCACGGCGGTGACGCGGTGCGCTGTGGGCGGGGCAGCTGGCGATCAGCGGTTATGGAACACGATGTCGCAATCCAGATTGGTCTTCTGCAGCCCCTGCAGCTGGGCGAAGTTGATGATCAGCGGGTTGCGCACATTGGCGCGCAGGTGGGTCAGCAGCGGCTGCTGCGGGTCTTCCTGGCCATCGCGGTAGATGATCAGCAGCACGCCCACGTCTTCCGGGCGGCTCAGCTGCAGGCCGGCGACTTCGGCATCGTCCAGCAGCACTTCGTAGCGGATGCCGAGGTTGCCCGGCTCGGTCACGCTGAACAGCACATCCGGCTCGTCCAGCGACTGCAGCCAGTGCACGCGCGGGCTGTCGCAGTCGGCGTCGTGAAACAGCTTGAAGCGCTTGCAGTGCTCGAATGCCGGCAGGCCATTGGCAAAGGTGATGATGCTTTGTTCGTCGACATCCACTTCGCCCAGCAGGCTGGTGTTGAACAGCATGGTGTTCTCCTCAGGTCTTTGGTGGCTGAATTATGCCTCATGGCAGTTGGCTGGCAATGACAAATCGCAAGCGGCGCGGCCGGCTGTGCCGCCGGGCGGTGGCCCGGTACAATGCCGCCCCATGAATGCTGAGCTTTCCTTGTATCCGGCCATCGAGCAATTGTTGCTGGCGACGGATATCGACACCAAACCGCCGGCGGTGCAGGCCTTGTCTGCGCGCTGGCAGCAGGGCGGGCTGCGGCGCGATGGCACGGCGCCGCTGTACCGCTTGCCGCAGCCGGGGCGGCCGTTGCGGCCAACCCTGGTGCCAGCGGCGGAGGTGCCGCGACGCCGGCTGGGCAGCCCCGAAGGTCACGCGGCGATGGTGCATGCCATCGCCCATATCGAATTCAATGCCATCAACCTGGCGCTGGATGCCGCCTGGCGTTTTCGCGAGCTGCCGGACAGCTATGTGGACGACTGGCTGCGCATCGCCGCCGAGGAGGCGAGCCACTTCCAGCTGCTGCGTGCGCGGCTGCAGGCGCTGGGCTACGACTATGGCGATTTCCCGGCGCACAACTCGCTGTGGGAAATGGCGCTGCAGACCGATCACGATGTGCTGGTGCGCATGGCGCTGGTGCCGCGGGTGATGGAAGCGCGCGGCCTGGACGCCATGCCCATCGTGCAGGACAAGCTGCGCCGCATTGGCGACCTGGAAACCGCCGCGGTGCTGGACACCTTGCTGCGCGACGAGATCGGCCACGTGCGCGCCGGCAATTACTGGTTTAGCACGCTGTGCGATGCGCGCGGGCTGGAGCCGCTGGCTACCTTCCGCGCCTTGCTGGGCGACTACCGCGCCGGCGAGCTGCGCGGCGTATTTAACCTGGAGGCGCGGCTGGATGCCGGTTTCAGCGCCTTCGAACTGGCCATGATGCAAGACTTCACCGTGACGCGTGAACGTCGGGAGAAAAACACAGATGCAAGCGCTGTTTGAAAAAATGAAAAGCAATCGCCGGCTGGCGATGGCCGTGCTGGTGGCGGGAACGCTGCTGTTCATCCTGGCATCGGCCAGCCGCCAGGCGGCCGACGGCTCGTGGCTGGTGGAGCTGATGTCCTCGCTGTGCATGCTGCTGGGCATTGCCGGCCAGTTCCTGGGGCTGGCGGCGCTGCTGAAAAACCCGCGTCGCTGAAATGGCAATAAAAACAGCAGCTTAATGTCGCATTGCCGACGGGTTTCGTTCTTGACGCCCTGCAGGGTGGCGCGCATAATCGCACCGCAACAAAACACATGTAAAAGGCTCCGGATCGGGGCCTTTTATGTTTTGTCTTGTACCCGGAGACACGCATGGATTACCAGGCATTTCTGCGCGCGCTGGAAACGCACGCGCTGCCTGCAGAGCAGTTCGATCACCAGGCCCATCTGCAGGCGGCCTGGGCCTACCGTCGCAGCTATACCGCCCGCGAGGCGGCGGCACGCTGTGCGCGCACGCTGTCGCGCTACGCCATGGCCAAGGGTGCGCCGCAAAAATACCACCACACCATTACCCTGGCGTTTCTCACCATCATCTACAGCCGGCTGGAGCAGACCCCGGCGCAGGTGACGGACTGGCACGCCTTTGTGGCGGCCAACACCGATTTGCTGCACGATGCGCGCAGCCTGCTCGGCCAGCATTACTCCGAGCAAAAATTGCAGGACGACAATGCGCGCCGCCGCTTTGTCGAACCGGACCTGGCGCCGCTGCCGGTGTCCTGTCTTACCCACTGAATACGCGAAAGACCACCCACCGATGAAAGCCCCCGAACTCCTGCTGCCAGCCGGTTCGCTGGACAAGATGCGCGCCGCCTACGATTTTGGCGCCGATGCCGTCTACGCCGGCCAGCCGCGTTACAGCCTGCGTGCGCGCAATAACGAATTCAAGCTGGAAGAGCTGCGTACCGGTATCGAGGAAGCGCACGCGCGCGGCAAGAAGCTGTTCGTGGCCAGCAACATCCTGCCGCACAACAGCAAGATCAAGACCTACATGTCGGACATGGAGCCGGTGATCGAGATGAAGCCGGACGCGCTGATCATGGCCGACCCGGGGCTGATCATGATGGTGCGCGAACGTTGGCCGCATGTGCCCGTCCACCTGTCGGTGCAGGCCAACACCACCAACTACATGGGGGTGAAGTTCTGGCAGAAGATGGGGGTGGAACGCATCATCCTGTCGCGCGAGCTGTCCCTGGACGAGATCGCCGAGATCCGCCAGCAGTGCCCGGACATGGAGCTGGAAGTGTTCGTGCACGGCGCGCTGTGCATTGCCTATTCCGGCCGCTGCCTGTTGTCCGGCTACTTCAACCACCGCGACCCGAACCAGGGCACCTGTACCAACGCCTGCCGCTGGGACTACAAGGTGCACGACACCCAGGGCGACGACGCCGGCGACGTCAAGCCGCAGAAGATCGACTTCGACTTCGGCAAGGCGCTGGAAGAGGCCAACCAGAGCTTCTCCTCCTGTGGTGGCCAACAGCGCCACCCGCTGGCCGACAAGGTTTACCTGATCGAAGAAGCCAACCGCCCCGGCGAGCTGATGCCGATCATGGAAGACGAGCACGGCACCTACATCATGAACTCCAAGGACCTGCGTGCGGTGGAGCAGGTGGAGAAACTGGCCAAGATCGGCGTGGATTCGCTGAAAGTGGAAGGCCGCACCAAGAGCCTGTACTACGTGGCGCGTACCGCCCAGGTATACCGCAAGGCTATCGACGACGCCGTGGCCGGCCGCCCGTTCGACCTCGGCCTGCTGGCCGAGCTGGATGGCCTGGCCAACCGCGGCTACACCCCGGGCTTCCTGGAGCGTCATCAGACCCAGGAGTACCAGAACTACCTGTCCGGCCATTCCAAGGCCAAACAGAGCCAGTACGTGGGCGACGTGATGAACGTGGATGCCGATGGCTGGGCGCTGGTGGACGTGAAGAACCGCTTCGCAGTGGGCGATCGCCTGGAGGTGATCCACCCCAGCGGCAACCGCGTGCTGGAGCTGGCGCAGATGACCCGCGACGGCACCGCCATCGAGGTGGCCTCCGGCAACGGCTTCAAGGTGAAGATTCCGGGCATGGCCGGCATGGAAAAGGCGTTGCTGGCGCGCCTGTTCTAAACCCGCGGTAGCGGGCAACGGCCAAGGCCGCGCAGCTGCGCGGCTTTTTGCTGCCCGCCGTCAGCGGCTGCGGCACATTCAAGGTTGGCCGCAGCCCGCTTTGGCCGTAAAATTGCTGCATTGCATTCATGCCGGACGCCCATTGCGTCCGGCTTTGATTTTCCAGAGGCCCCATGACCATTCAGCAACTGATCAACGACCGTGTCGCTGCCGCGCTGGCAGCCGCCGGTGCGCCGGACGCTCCGGCGGTGGTACAACCCGCATCCAAGCCGGAATTCGGCGACTACCAGGCCAACGGTGTAATGGGCGCGGCCAAGGCGCTGAAGACCAACCCGCGCGTGCTGGCCGAGCAGGTGATCGCCAAGCTGGATCTGGCCGGCATCGCCGACAAGGTGGAGATCGCCGGCCCGGGTTTCATCAACATCCATCTGGACCCGGGCTTCCTGGCCGGCCGTGTCGAGGCCGCGCTGGCCGACGACGCGCTGGGCATAGCCAAGGCCGCCAGCCAGAAGGTGATGGTGGAGTACTCGTCGGTGAACCTGGCCAAGGAAATGCACATCGGCCACCTGCGCGGCGGCATCATCGGCGACGCGCTGGTACGGGTGAACAGCTTCATCGGCCATGAAGTGGTGCGGCAGAATCACGTTGGCGACTGGGGTACCCAGTTCGGCATGCTGGTGGCGCACATGGTGGAATCGCTCGCCGCGGGCGAGGCCGATTTCGAGCTGAAAGACCTGGACGTGTTCTACAAGCACTCCAAGAAGCGTTTCGACGACGACCCGGCGTTTGCCGACCTGGCCCGCGACTACGTGGTGAAGCTGCAGTCCGGCGATGCCGAAGTGCTGGAGCTGTGGCACCAGTTTGTGGCGCTGTCGCTGGCACACTGCAACGCCATCTACCAGAAGCTGGGCCTGCTGCTGAACGACGGCGACGTGCGCGGCGAGAGCTTCTACAACGACGACCTGCCGGTGCTGGTGAACGAGCTGCGCGAAAAGGGCCTGCTTACCGAGGACCAGGGCGCGCAGGTGGTGTTCCTCGACGAATTCAAGAACAAGGAAGGTGAGCCGGCGGCGTTCATCGTGCAGAAGCAGGGCGGTGGTTACCTGTACGCCACCACCGACCTGGGTGCCATCCGCTTCCGCGTCGGCACGCTGGGGCTGGACCGGGCGCTGTACGTGGTGGACTCGCGCCAGAGTCTGCACTTCCAGCAGCTGTTCACCACCGCGCGCAAGGCCGGCTGGCTGCCGGAGAGTGCCGATTTCGAACACATCGGCCACGGCACCATCATGGGCCCGGACGGCAAGCCGCTGAAGACCCGCTCCGGCGAGAACATCAAGCTGGTGGAACTGCTGGATGAGGCCATCTCCCGTGCCTACCAGCTGGTGAGCAGCAAGAACCCGGATCTGGCCGACGCCGAGCGCCGTCAGATCGCCGAGGCGGTGGGTATCGGCGCGCTGAAGTACGCCGACCTCAGCAAGAGCCGCAACACCGACTACATCTTCGACTGGGATTCCATGCTCAGCTTCGAAGGCAACACCGCACCGTACCTGCAGTACGCCTACACCCGCGTGCAGAGCGTGTTCCGCAAGGCCGACGACTTCGATCCGACCGCCCGCGTGCTGATTACCGAGCCGGCAGAGAAGCAGCTGGCGGTGGCGCTGGCGCAGTTCGAAGACGTGGTGTTCGCGGTGGCCGACAGCAGCCAGCCGCACCACCTGTGCAGCTACCTGTACCACGTGGCCACGCTGTTCTCGCGCTTCTACGAGGCCTGCCCGATCCTGAAGAGCGAGGGTGCGGTACGCCAGAGCCGCCTGCAGCTGGCGGCGGCTACCGCCAAGACGCTGAAAGCCGGTTTGGGGCTGCTGGGTATCGCAGTGCTGGAAACCATGTAAGCGCCGGACATCCAGGCGTCGAAAAAAAGCCCCGCGATGCGGGGTTTTTTACTGTCTGCGGCCAACGTTGGCCGCGGGCTCAGTTGGCCGGGTGGCGTTCCTGCAGCGCGTGGAAGGCGGGCAGGAATTCCGGGGTGACGTAGGGTTTGAGCAGCGCCAGCACCTGGCGCACGCCGCGGTGGCCGGAAGCCTCGGTGATCGGCGCCTTGGGGCGCGCGGTCTGCTCGAAGGCGAACCAGAATTTCACCACCAGCCAGATGTTCACCGACACCGGGGCGATGTCGTCCAGCGACATGCGCAGCAGCCCCAGGCGGATGAACTCGCGGAAGTGGCCTTCCAGAATGTCGGTCAGCTCGCTGTGGACGAACTGCTGGTAGTCGGCCTGCAGCTGCGGGTTGCGCGCCATCAGCCCCGGCAGGTCGTAGAACATGAAGCGGAAGCGCCACATCGCCTCGAAGGCGGTTTCCAGGTAGTTCACCAGGTCGGCCACTTCCATGCTGCGGTGCTGCGGCACCGCCAGCCGCTCGGTGATGAAGCGGCGGTACAGCTGGAAGATCTGGTGCACGATCTCTTCCTTGTTGCGGAAGTGGTAGTACAGGTTGCCGGGGCTGATGCCCAGGTGTGCGGCGATGTGGTTGGTGGTGATGCTGCGTTCGCCGTGCTCGTTGAACAGCGCCAGGCTTTCCTCAACGATGCGGTCGTAAGTCTTGATCCGGGGCTTGGACATGGTCAGGGCGTATCGGTGTGGGTGTCGGGTTGGCTGTCGGCCTCTGGGAAGCAGACAAACAGGAAGCGGTGCAGGATGGCTTGCTCCACCCGCTGGCGTTCGCGCGGCGGCACCGCATAGCGCAGGATGGCGCGGTATTCCTTCTCGCTCGCCGGCTGCAGCGAGATGCGCGGCGTTACCGACGGCGTGTCCAGCAGCAGCTTGCTTTCCAGCATCGCCATGTGGGCGCGGGCGCCTTCCAGATAGGGCGCGCACACCTCGTCGGCAATCTGCTGTAGCACCCGCTCGGCTCGGGCCGGCTTCAGGCTGTACGGCAGCGGGATGGTGAGGATGTGCATCACGTAGTCGCCGGTGAAGTTCTCGCGCGCCACCGGCTGGGTCAGCAGCATGCTGTTGGGAAAGCTCAGCATGCGGCCGGTGATCTGGTGCGCGTCGTGGCGCGGACCGATCTCCAGCACCGTGGTGGACAGCATGGTGATGTCCATCACCCGGCCGCGCAGCGGGCCGATCTCGATGATGTCGCCCAGCTGGTAGGTGTTGCCCAGCGAGCGCACCAGGCCGCCGCCCAGACACATCAGCAACTCCTTGGTGGCCACCACCAGCGCGGCGGCGAACGCCACCATCGACAGCGCGATGGTCTGCAGCTCGCGTGCCCAGATCACCACCAGGCCGGCCAGGCCGGTGATGATCATGGCGTTGCGCACATTGATCAACCAGCGGCGGCGGGTCTCCACCGGTACCCGCGGGTTGGCCGCAATGGTGCGCACGATGCTGCCGTGTATCAGCAGCAGCACCACGATCAGCGCGCCGGTGCGGGCGATGTCGGTACCGTAGTCGTGCAGCAGTTCGGCGAGCCAGGCGGGCATCGGCAGTCCTGTCATCAGTCGTTGAGTTTCACCGCGTGTTCGCGGGTTTCGTGGAACACGATGTCCGGCCAGCGCTCCTGCGTCAGCGCAAGGTTGACGCGGTTGGGCGCCAGGTAGGCCAGGTTGCCGCCGGCGTCGGTGGCGATGTTCATCACCAGCGCGTCGGTAAAGTCGCCGAGCTTCTTGCGCTCGTCGCAGCTGAACCAGCGCGCCGACCAGATATTGCAGGATTCGAACACCGCGTCCACGCCGTATTCTGCGGCCAACCTCGATGCCACCACCTCGAACTGCAGCACGCCCACCGCGCCCAGAATCAGGTCGCCGCCGCTGTGCGGCTTGAATACCTGCACCGCGCCTTCCTCGCCCAGCTGTTGCAGACCCTTCTGCAGCTGTTTGAGTTTCAGCGGGTTCTTGATGCGCACACTGCGGAACAGTTCCGGCGCAAAGAACGGAATGCCGGTAAACGCCAGCTCTTCGCCTTCGGAGAAGCTGTCGCCGATCTGGATGTTGCCGTGGTTAGGGATGCCGATGATGTCGCCGGCAAACGCCTCTTCCACGATCTCGCGGTCGTGCGACATGAAAGTCACCACCGAGCTGGCGGCAATGTCACGGTTCAGGCGCAGGTGCTTCATCTTCATACCGCGCTCGAAACGGCCGGAGCACACGCGCAGGAAGGCGATGCGGTCGCGGTGTTTCGGGTCCATATTGGCCTGGATCTTGAACACGAAGCCGGAGAATTTCTCCTCGGCCGGGTCCACGTCGCGTAGGGTGGCGTCGCGCAGCTGCGGCGCCGGCGCCCAGTTGATCAGCGCGTCCAGAATCTCGCGCACGCCGAAGTTGTTGATCGCCGAGCCGAAGAACACCGGGGTCAGTTCGCCGGCCAGGAATTCGTCCAGGTTCCACTCGTTGGAGGCGCCTTTCACCAGCTCGATCTCCATGCGCAGCTGTTCCATTTCCAGCGGGAACAGCTCGTCCAGGCGAGGGTTGTCGATGCCCTTGATGATCTCGATATCGGTGATCAGCTTCTCGCTGCCGGCTTCGAACAGGATTACCTCGTCCGACAGCAGGCTGTACACGCCGCGGAACGATTTGCCCATGCCGATAGGCCAGGTGATCGGCGCGCAGCGGATCTTCAGGATGCTCTCGACCTCGTCCAGCAGCTCCAGGCTGTCGCGCACTTCACGGTCGTACTTGTTCATGAAGGTGACGATGGGGGTGTTGCGCAGGCGGCAGACGTTGAGCAGCTTGATGGTCTGTTCTTCCACGCCCTTGGCGGCGTCGATCACCATCAGCGCGCTGTCCACCGCGGTCAGCACGCGGTAGGTATCCTCGGAGAAGTCCTGGTGGCCCGGGGTGTCCAGCAGGTTGACGGTGTGCTCGCGGTAGTCGAACTGCATCACCGACGATGCCACCGAGATGCCGCGCTGCTTTTCGATCTCCATCCAGTCGGAGGTGGCGAACTTGCCGCCTTTCTTGCCCTTCACCGTGCCGGCCATCTGGATGGCGCCGGAGAACAGCAGCAGTTTCTCGGTCAGCGTGGTCTTGCCGGCGTCGGGGTGGGAGATGATGGCGAAGGTGCGGCGCTGCGCCACTTCGGCGGCAATACGGGTCAGTTCGGCGGACATGGCTCGGGTCGGGTAAAAATGCGGGAAAAACAGTAGATTGTACTTGAGTTTGCCCGCGGCGTAGAGGGGTGCAGGCTGGCGCGTCGCGGCGAGCCATGCCGTTGTCGCCGCCATGCGGCCAACCTTGATGCCGGCAGGGTCGGCATTTGCCGTGCGCCGCGCTACAATTGCTGCTTTGCCGCAACGGAGATCAGCCGATGTTTACCGGTATCGTGCAGGGAATGGCGCAGGTGGTGGCCATCGAGGAAAGACCGGGGTTTCGCACCCATCAGCTTGCCTTGCCCGCCGAGCTGCTGCCCGGTTTGCAGATCGGCGCCTCGGTGGCGCACAACGGCTGCTGCCTGACGGTGACGCGCATCGACGGCAATGTGGTGGCGTTCGACCTGATGGCCGAAACGCTGCGGCTGACCAATCTGGGCTCGCTGCAGGTGGGCGACGCGGTCAACGTGGAGCGCGCCGCGCGCTTTGGCGACGACATTGGCGGCCACGCCATGTCCGGCCACATCATGTGCACCGGCGAGGTCAGCGACGTGATCATCACCCCGGACAACCGCACCGTGTGGTTCCGCCTGCCGGCAGAGCTGAGCAAATACGTGCTGAAAAAGGGCTATATCGGCATTGATGGCTGCAGCCTGACCATCGGCGACGTGCAGGGCGATGCTTTCTGCGTGCACCTGATCCCGGAAACGCTGCAGCGTACGCTGCTGGGCGTGCGCCAGGTGGGCGACCGGGTGAATATCGAGATCGATCCGCAGACGCAGGCGATCGTCGATACCGTGGAGCGCGTGTTGGCCGCACGGGCAGGGCAGTGACGCGGTGACGCTGTTTGTCGAGATTCCGGATTCGACGCGCGGGCTGGTGCAGGAAAACGCCTGGCAGCAGCTCTGCCGCGAGCGGCAGCAGCCGTTCGTCGCCGTGCGTGTCACCGGCATGGGACATGCCGATGTATGCTGGGATCACATTACCTATAACCCGCTGCTGGACCAGGCGCTGTTCGCCATCAACCGGCAGGCGGTGGAAACCATCTTTCGGCGCCATGCCGGCAGCCGTTCCGGCTGCTTTATCGAAGACGGCATGGTGACTTTTACCCGGCTGGAACTGAACCGGGCGCGGCTGGCCGCCAGCGAGCTCTATCATCTGGTGCAGCAGGCCGTGAACCAACAAACGGACAACGAGGGCAACACAATGACTATCTCTCCGATCCAGGACATCATCGCCGACATCAAGGCCGGCAAGATGGTGGTGCTGATGGACGCCGAAGACCGCGAGAACGAAGGCGACCTGGTGATGGCCGCCGAGCACGTCACCCCGGAGGCGATCAACTTCATGGCCAAGCATGGCCGCGGCCTGATCTGCCTGACGCTGACCGAGGAGCGCTGCAAGCAGCTCAACCTGCCGATGATGGCCAGCAACAACGGCACCAGCTTCGGCACCAATTTCACGGTGTCGATCGAGGCCGCCGAGGGCGTGACCACCGGCATTTCCGCCGCCGACCGCGCCCATACCACGCTGGTGGCGGTGGCACGCGATGCCCGTCCGACCGACATCGTGCAGCCGGGTCACGTGTTCCCGCTCAAGGCGCAGAAGGGTGGCGTGCTGGTGCGCGCCGGCCATACCGAGGCCGGCTGTGACCTGTCGCGCCTGGCCGGGCTGGAGCCGGCGTCGGTGATCTGTGAAATCATGAACGACGACGGCACCATGGCACGGCTGCCGGAGTTGCTGGAGTTCGCGCAGCAGCACGGCCTGAAAGTGGGCACCATCGCCGACCTGATTCACCACCGCAGCCGCACCGAGTGCTTCGTGGAAGAAGTGGGCCAGCGCCCGGTGGATACCCCGTTTGGCACCTTCAAGCTGCATGTGTTTCAGGATGTGCTGAGCAAGGCGACCCATCTGGCGCTGGTCAGCGGCCAGCCGGATGCCGAGCGCGAGACGCTGGTGCGCGTGCACGAGCCGCTGTCGGTGATGGACATCCTTGATCCGCTGGGCGGCCAGCACAGCTGGACGGTGCCGGGCGCGCTGGAAGAAATCGCCGAGCGCGGCTGCGGCGTGGTGATCCTGCTGCACCGCCCGGAATCCGGCACTGACCTGCTGACGCGCGCGCTGCCGGGCAAGGCGGATACCGGCGTGCGCCAGCGCTGGGACAGCAAGACCTTCGGCATCGGTGCGCAAATGCTGCGCGCGCTGGGCGTGGGCAAGATGAAGCTGATGGCGTCGCCGGTGAACCTGCCGTCAATGACCGGCTTCGAGCTGGAAGTGACCGGCTTTGCTCAGCCGGAACACGTGCACATCGATTTGGGCTAGAATAGACCCCTTTTGTGATTGGTTTTTGCCGCGAGGAGCTGCCGCATGCTGGATCAGGTCAACACTATAGCCCCCGATGTTTTTGGTAAGGGTCTGAAAATCGGTGTGGTCATGGGGCGTTTCAACGAAAACGTCTGCCACGGCCTGCGTGATGCCTGCCTGGCCGAGCTGCTCAACCTGGGCGTTGCCGCCGGCGACATCACCCTGGCCACCGTGCCGGGGGCGCTGGAAGTGCCGCTGGTGCTGCAAAGCATGGCCAAGTCCGGCCGCTTCGATGCGCTGATCGCGCTGGGTGCGGTGATTCGCGGCGAAACCTATCACTTCGAGCTGGTATCCAATGAATCCGGCGCGGGCATCACCCGTGTCGGCCTGGATTTCAACATCCCGATCGCCAACGCCATCCTCACTACCGAAACCGACGAGCAAGCCGAAGTGCGCATGACGGTAAAAGGTCGCGAGGCGGCGCAGGTGGCGATCGAAATGGTCAATCTGCACAAAGCCCTGCGCGCCTGATCAGGTAGCGCCTGCTCTTTACCGAAGGAATTGCCGTAATGAAAACCGCCCGTCGCCGTGCCCGTGAATATGCCGTTCAGGGCATTTACGAGTGGCAGCTGAATGCCGACCGTCCGGCTTCGCTGATCGAGAAGCACCTGCGCGAAAACGATTACTTCCCCAAGGCCGATGAGGCCCTGTTCCGCGAGATCCTGTTTGGCGTGCTGAACGATTCCGCGCACCTGTCCAAGCTGCTGGCGCCGTTCTACGATCGCGACGCCGCCGAAGTCAGCCCGGTGGAGCGCGCCATCATGCTGATGGCCGCGTTCGAACTGACCGCGCATCCGCAGACGCCGTGCCCGGTGATCATCAACGAGGCCATCGAGATCGCCAAGACGTTCGGCGGTACCGACGGCCACAAGTTCGTCAACGGCGTGCTGGACAAGTTGGCCGCAGAAGTGCGTGCCGACGAAGTGCAAGCCATCCGTAACCGTCGTCAGGGCGCGTAATCGCGTACTGGCGTCGCACCGAATGCCCGCCGCCTGCCGCAAGGTTGGCCGCAAGGCAGCGCAAGGCCCGGCAATGCCGGGCCTTGTCATATGTGGCTGCCGCCGGCATCCTGGCCCGGCCGGGCGGCTGCGCTTTGCTCGATAACCCGAGGTATCGATGAACGAGTTCGATCTGATCCGCCGCTACTTCACGCACAGCACGCCGGCGGCGGTGCTGGGGGTGGGCGACGATGCGGCCATCCTGCGGCCGACTGCCGGCCATGATCTGCACGTTTCCGCCGACATGCTGGTGTCCGGCCGCCATTTCTTTGCCGATGTCGAGCCGGAGGCACTGGGCCACAAAGCGCTGGCGGTGAACCTGTCCGACATGGCCGCCATGGGCGCCACGCCGCGCTGGGCCTTGCTGACGCTAGCCTTGCCGCAACTGGATGAGGCCTGGGTGGCGGCGTTCGCGCGCGGTTTCTTCGGCCTGGCCGCCGCGCACGGCGTCGGCGTGGTGGGCGGCGATACCACCCGCGGCCCGCTGACGCTGTCGGTGACCATCATGGGCGAGACGCCGCAGGGCCAGGCGCTGCGCCGCGATAGTGCGCGCTCCGGCGACGACATCTGGGTGTCCGGCCAGCTGGGGCTGGCTGCCGCCGCGCTGCGCAGCCGGCTGGGCCAGTTGCCGGGCATCGCGCTGCCGGCGGACTGCTTGCGGCAGCTGGAGCGGCCGCAGCCGCGCGTGGCGCTGGGGCAGCAATTGCTGGGCATCGCCCATGCCGCGCTGGATGTGTCCGACGGCTTTGCCGCCGACCTGTCGCACATCCTGCAGCGCTCGCATTGCGGCGCCGAAATCTGGCTGGACGCCTTGCCCACCCATCCGGCGCTGCAGCCGCTGCGTGCGCAGCTGCTGCCGTGCATCGCCGCCGGCGGTGACGACTACGAGCTGTGTTTTACCGCGCCACCGGAGCGCGCCGCGGCCGTGCTGGCCGCCGCTGCGGTCGCCGGCGTGGCGGTCAGCAAGGTTGGCCGCATCAGCACGGTGCCCGGGCTGCGCCTGCTGGCCGGCGACGGCAGCGAGGTGCAACTGGAAAGGCTGGGCTATGACCACTTTGCCTAAGCCGGACTGGCGTTTTCTGCTGGCTCGCCCGGCGCATTTCCTGGCACTGGGTTTTGGCAGCGGGTTGCTCACGCCGGCGCCGGGCACCTGGGGTACGCTGGCAGCATTGCCGCTGGCCTGGGGGTTGCTACAGCTGGGGCTGGGCGGCCTCTGGCTGGCGCTACTGGCGCTGCCGCTGTTTGTCCTTGGCGTGTACCTGTGCGATGTGACCGGCCGCGCGCTGGGCGTGGCGGACAGCGGCCACATCGTGTGGGATGAAATCGTCGCCATGCTGCTGGTGCTGGCGTTTGTGCCGGCCACGCCGCTGGCATGGTTGGCCGCCTTCATTGCCTTTCGCTGTTTCGACATCATCAAGCCGTGGCCCATCCGCTGGCTGGATGCGCATGTGCATGGCGGTTTCGGGGTGATGCTGGACGATCTTGTGGCGGGCATCTTTGCCACAGTGGTATTGAAATTGCTGGCCCAGTTATGAAATAGGCATTGTTAGGCCGCTTTTGTCTGCGTAGCATGTGGCAAAAATTCGAGCGGCAATGGCTATGCAGTTTCATGTGGACGATGGCTTGATCGCAAGCCTGGGGCAGACGGAACAATGCTGGCTGGTGCTGGATGCGCATGGCGTGATTCGCCATCGCAACCCGCCGGCCAGTTTGCTTTTGGGCGATGCACTGCCGACGGGGCAGCCGTTGCCGGCGTTGGCGCATGACGCGCTGTTGCGCGACTGCTGTGGCTCGCTCGAACTGCTGCAACTGCAGCTGGGCGAGCTGACGCTGGGCGTGCAATTGCAGCCGGCCGTGGCGGGCCTGCAATTGTGCCGGGTGCTGGATCTGACGCCGGTGCTGCAGCAGGAGCGCGAGCGGCGTCAGCGTGAACAGTATCTGGCGGTGCTGTCGGCGCTGGCCAGCCTGTCGGAAAAAAACCGTGTGCGGCGGCTGGATCAGGCGCTGGCGCAGGCGGCGGAAGCCCTGGGCATGCAGATGGGGCTGGTGCTGCGCCGCGATGGCGCGCAACTGGAAGTGATTGCGCATAGCGCGCCGCAGTTGTTCAGCCACGGTGCGACCCTGCCGCTGGAGCTGGCCTACTGCGAGCAGACCTTGCGCAATGAAGGTCTGCTCGCGCTGCACGACGTGCTGGAGAGCACGCTGGCGCACAGCGGCTGTTATCGGCAGACCGGCATCCGCAGCTATATCGGTGTGCCGCTGGAGGTGGACGGGCAGTGCTACGGCACGCTGGCATTCTGTGCGGTGCCGCAGCATGCGCCGTTTACCGAGGCGGACGCGCAGTTTGTGCGCCATCTGGCGCGCTGGACCGGGGCGGTGCTGGAGCGCAAGTTGGCCGCAGACGAGCTGTCGCTGTCTTATCGCATTCTGGAAGAGCAACTGGACTGGCTGCGGCTGGCGGGGCAGGTGGCGCGGCTGGGACACTGGAGCTATTCGCCGCGTAGCGGCTGGGTGACGCTGTCTGCCGAGGCCTGTGCGCTGCTGGAGCTGCCGCGGCAGCATCTGCCGCTGAGCGAGGTGGAGCGGCGCATGGTGGTGGAGGACCGCCAGCGCTGGCGCAAGGCGTTTGCCAGCTGCCTGTACGACAGCGGCGAATTGCAGCAGGAGGTGCGGCTGCGGCAGCAGGAGGATCGCGTCAGCTGGTTGTCGCTGCGCGCGCAGCTGGTGGAACGGGATGACGGGCCCCTGTTGTTCGGCGTGCTGATGGACGTGACCGAGGCCAAGGAGTCGCAGCAGCTGATCCTGTACCAGGCCTCGCATGACGGCCTGACTGGCTGCGTCAACCGCGTGCTGCTGTTCGACCGCCTGACGCAGGAAATCCGGCGCTGCGAACGCCTGCAGCAGTCGTTCAGCCTGCTGTTCATCGATCTGGATCACTTCAAGCAGGTCAACGATCATCACGGCCACGATGCCGGCGACAAGGTGTTGATGGCGATTGCCGACCGCCTGCAGCGCATGCTGCGCAGTTCCGACACCGTGGCCAGGGTCGGTGGCGACGAATTCGTGCTGCTGTTGCCCGGCCTGGCGCCGGGGCGCAACCTGCTGCGCCTGCAGCAGGAAGTATTGGCGCAGATCGAGCGCCCGGTGCGCGATGGTCGCCACCACTATCGGGTGTCCGCCAGCATTGGCATGGCCAGCTACCCGCAGGATGGCGGCGACGCCGGGGCCTTGCTGCGCTTTGCCGATGACCGCATGTACCAGGAGAAAAGACCGGCGGCGCGGCGCGGTTAAGATGTAGTGCCCACGTTGGCCGCAAGGCATAAAAAAACGCCGCAGATCTCTGCGGCGTTTGTCGTTGCGCTCAGGGGCGCTTACACCTTCACGGTGTCGGCGATGTCCTGGTAGTCCTTGATCTGGTCGAAGTTCAGGTACTTGTAAACCTCGGCGCCTTTCTCGTTGATGATGCCGATGTTGGCCTTGTACTCTTCCACGGTCGGAATCTTGCCCAGCTTGGAGCAGATGGCGGCCAGTTCGGCGGAGCCCAGGAACACGTTGGTGTTCTTGCCCAGACGGTTCGGGAAGTTACGGGTCGAGGTGGACATCACGGTGGCGCCTTCACGTACCTGCGCCTGGTTACCCATGCACAGCGAGCAGCCCGGCATTTCGGTGCGCGCACCGGCCATGCCGAACACGCCGTAGTGGCCTTCGTCGGTCAGCTGCTGGGCGTCCATCTTGGTCGGCGGGGCCAGCCACAGTTTTACCGGCAGGTCGCGTTTGCCTTCCAGCAGCTTGGACGCGGCACGGAAGTGACCAATGTTGGTCATGCAGGAGCCGATGAACACTTCGTCGATCGGGGTGCCGGCGACTTCGGACATGAACTTCACATCGTCCGGGTCGTTTGGGCAGGCCACGATCGGCTCTTTCACGTCGGCCAGATCGATGTCGATCACGGCGGCGTAGTCGGCATCGGCATCACCCTTCAGCAGCTCGCCATTGGCGATCCACTCTTCCATCTTCTTGATGCGGCGCTCCAGGGTGCGGGCATCGGCGTAGCCGTCGGCGATCATGGTCTTCATCAGGGTGATGTTGGAGCGCATGTATTCGACGATCGGTTCCTTGTTCAGGTGCACGGTGCAACCGGCGGCGGAACGTTCGGCGGAAGCGTCGGACAGTTCGAACGCCTGCTCGACCTTCAGATCCGGCAGGCCTTCGATTTCCAGTACGCGACCGGAGAAGATGTTCTTCTTGCCGGCCTTGGCCACGGTCAGCAGGCCTTGCTTGATGGCGTACAGCGGGATGGCGTTCACCAGGTCGCGCAGGGTGACGCCCGGCTGCAGTTCGCCCTTGAAGCGCACCAGCACCGATTCCGGCATGTCCAGCGGCATAACGCCGGTGGCGGCGGCAAACGCTACCAGACCGGAGCCGGCCGGGAAGGAGATGCCGATCGGGAAGCGGGTGTGCGAGTCGCCACCGGTGCCCACGGTATCCGGCAGCAGCAGGCGGTTCAGCCAGCTGTGGATCACGCCGTCGCCCGGGCGCAGTGCCACGCCACCACGGTTGCTGATAAAGGCCGGCAGTTCCTTGTGCATCTTCACGTCTACCGGTTTCGGGTAGGCGGCGGTGTGGCAGAACGACTGCATTACCAGGTCGGCGGAGAAGCCCAGACACGCCAGGTCTTTCAGCTCGTCGCGGGTCATCGGGCCGGTGGTGTCCTGCGAGCCGACGGTGGTCATGCGCGGTTCACAGTAGGTGCCAGGACGCACGCCCTGGCCTTCCGGCAGACCACAGGCGCGGCCAACCATTTTCTGGGCCAGCGAGAAGCCCTTGCCGCTGTCGGCCGGATCTTTCGGCAGGCGGAATTCGGTGGAAGCCGGCAGACCCAGCGCTTCGCGTGCCTTGGCGGTTAGGCCGCGGCCGATGATCAGGTTGATGCGGCCGCCGGCGCGCACTTCGTCCAGCAGCACGTCGGATTTCAGGCTGAATTTCTCGACCAGCTGGCCGTTTTTCTCGATCTTGCCGTCGTACGGGTACACGTCGATCACGTCGCCCATTTCCAGCTTGGAAACGTCAACCTCGATCGGCAGCGAGCCGGAGTCTTCCTGGGTGTTGAAGAAGATCGGCGCGATCTTGCCGCCCAGGGTCACGCCACCGAAGCGCTTGTTCGGTACGAACGGAATGTCCTGGCCGGTAGCCCACACCACCGAGTTGGTGGCGGATTTGCGCGAGGAGCCGGTGCCGACCACGTCGCCGACGTAGGCCACCAGGTTACCTTTTTGCTTCAGCTCTTCGATGAACTGCATCGGGCCGCGCTTGCCATCTTCTTCCGGCTTGAACGCTGCGTCCGGGCGGGTGTTTTTCAGCATCGCCAGGTAGTGCAGCGGGATGTCCGGGCGGCTCCAGGCGTCCGGTGCCGGCGACAGGTCGTCGGTGTTGGTTTCGCCCGGTACCTTGAATACGGTAACGGTGATTTTCTGTGCCACTTCCGGGCGGCTGGTGAACCATTCGGCGTCGGCCCAGCTTTGCAGCACGGCCTTGGCGTTGGCGTTGCCGCCTTCGGCCAGCACTTGCACGTCGTGGAAGAAGTCGAATACCAGCAGGGTTTTCTTCAGGCCTTCGGCGGCCACGGCGCCGACTTCGGCATCGGCCAGCAGGTCGATCAGCGGCTTGACGTTGTAGCCACCCAGCATGGTACCCAGCAGTTCGGTGGCCTTGGCGCGCGAAACCAGTGGCGACTTCACGCTGCCCTCGGCCACGGCGGCCAGGAAGGAGGCTTTTACCTTGGCGGCATCGTCCACGCCCGGCGGAACACGGTGGGTGATCAGCTCAACCAGGGTCTCCTCTTCGCCGGCCGGCGGGTTCTTCAGGAGTTCAACCAGTTCTTCAACCTGTTTGGCGTTCAGCGGCAGCGGCGGAATGCCCAGTGCGGCGCGCTCTGCAACGTGTTGGCGGTAAGCTTGTAGCATGGCTCGGGACCTTTGTGCTTGGGTTGTTTGCAACAAGTCTGTCGACAGCGGGGTGTCTGCGACAGGCACCCGGGGACGCGATGGTTCTACCCGGTGGTGACTACAGGAAGATTACGCGCAAGCACCGGTGAGCACAAACGAGTAATCGAAACACTGGCTGTGAGTTAAAATCACATCATGAGCACTTATCCCCCTCTCAACGCATTACGCATTTTCGAGGCGGCAGCAAGGCTGGAAAGCTTTTCTGCCGCGGCCAACGAGCTGCACGTTACCCACGGTGCTGTGAGCAAGCAGATCAAGCAGCTGGAGGAATGGCTGGATGTGCCGCTGTTCGAGCGCGCCAGTGGTCGCGTCAAGCTGACCGAGACCGGCTGGCGCTACCTGGTGCAGATCCAGGACGGGCTGGACCTGATCGCCAACGCCACCTCGCAGCTGCTGCAGCCGGACCGCCAGCGCCGGCTGTCGATCAACTCCACGCCCACGCTGGCCATGTTCTGGCTGCTGCCGCGGCTGGCCGGCTTCCGGGCGCAGTATCCGGACATCGACCTGCATCTGGTGACTTCCGATCGCGACATCAGCCGGCTGGAGTCGCCGTTCGACATCGCCATTCGTCGCGGTCCGGGCGACTGGCCGGGGCATATCGCCAAGCCGTTCATGAAGGAGTGGGAGCTGCCGCTGTGCAGCCCGGCGCTGTTGGCAGCCAAGCCGCTGCAGACGGCGGCCGATCTGGCGCGACACACCCTGTTGTACGCCGATACCCGCCCGACCGCCTGGCAGCGCTGGTTCACGCTGGCCGGGGTGCCGGACCTGAAGGCGGCCAGCAGCCTGCATTTCGACCGCTTCTCGCTGGCGTTGCAGGCGGCGATCGATGGCTTGGGAGTGGTGCTGGGGCCGCTGCCGATGGCACAGCAGGCGCTGGATAGCGGCAAGCTGCTGGCACCGTTGGCCGCACCGCTGGTGCCGGTGCGCGACTACTGCTGGATCGCGCCGCGTGCGGCGCTGGACGATGGCGCGATCCACGCCTTCTGCCAGTGGCTGGAGCAGCAGGCGGCGGTGGTGTAAAAGCCGCACTGTTAAGCATTGGCTTTTTAATAAATGCGCGTTTATGTGGCATTGTCAGTGGTTGGCCGCGGCTTTATCGGTATGCTGGCGGGCAGCTAGCTACAGGACAGGGACACCATGTTTGATCTGCACCATCTGACCGTTTGCCTGGTCGAGCCATCGCGCCCGCAGGGCACCATCATCCAGGGCTATCTGCAACAGCTGGGTATCGAAAGGGTGATGCTGTGCACCGATGGCGCCGCGGCGCTGGCCGGCATGCGCGCGGTGCCGCGCCCGGATATCGTGGTGAGCGCCATGTACCTGCCGGACATGACCGGCGCCGATCTGGTGGTGGCGATGCGCGGAGACGAAGACCTGCGCGAGATGCCCTTCGTGCTGATCTCCAGCGAAACGCGGCCGCAGCAGCTGGACGCCATCCGCCAGGCCGGCGCCATGGCCATCCTGCCCAAGCCGTTCAGCCTGACGCAGCTGGATCGCGCGCTGTGTTCGGCGCTGGACTACCTGAACGCGGCCGATCTGCGTGCCAGCCTGGAAGGTTACGATCTGGACGCGCGCCAGGTACTGCTGGTGGACGATAGCGTAACCTCGCGCCATTACCTGCGCTCGGTGCTGGAGCGCATGGGCTTCGAGCACATCAGCGAGGCTGGCAACGGCGCCGAGGCGGTGCCGCTGCTGGACGTGCAGCGTTTCGACTTGATTCTCACCGACTACAACATGCCGGAAATGGATGGCAAGGCGCTGATCGAGTACATCCGCAGCCACCCGGTGAACATGTCCTGTCCGGTGCTGATGATCTCCGGCGAGCAGGATTTCGCGCGGCTGGCGGCAGTGGAGGAGGCGGGGGTGTCGGCCATCTGCGACAAGCCGTTCGAGATCGACACCCTGCGCCAGCTGGTTACGCAGTTTCTGTAGTCGCCTCGGCGCGCGGCGCCACCCACACCAGTTTTTCCGCCGTTGCACTCTTGCCGGCCTGGCTGCGCCAGTAGCCGGCGCGCACCGCTTGCGGCCAACTTGCCGGCAGGCCCGGCATGCTGGCCAGTAGCACTTCCTGGTTGCCGTTTTTCAGTTGTTCCGCCCGCAGCTTTTGCCGTTCCTTCGGGCCGCCCGCCGCCAGCAGTGCGCTGGTGGCGGCAGGCAAGGGCTGCAGCCAGCTGCTGTCCAGCTGCAGTCGCGGCTGGGTCAGTAGCGCCAGGCTGCCAAACGCGGTCTGCAGCCACGGCCGCCAGTTTGCCAGCGCCGCAGTGTCCGGTACCTGCACCGACTCCGGGTAATTCACCCCCAGCGTCAGTGCCGCTTCCATGCGGGCAAACCACGGCGCGTCCGCCGGCGCAAAGTCCGGCAACAGCAGCAGCATGTCCAGCCGCTTGGCGGCGGCGTCGTGGCTGACTACCGCGGCACCATGTTGGCCGCAGTGCGCCAGTTGCAGCATGAAGCTGCCATCGGGCAGCGCCGGTTGCGCTGGCAGGGCGGCCGGGGCGCGGGTGTGCGCCAGCGCAGCCTGCAGTGTCGGCGCCAGCGCGTAAATGCGGCGGCCGTCACGCACGAACTGGCCATAGGCTTCGGCCAGCACGAACTCGGTTTCGCGCTGGGTGTCGTTTAGCGGATGCCGGCTGGCGGCCTGTTCCAGCTCGCGCTGCACGATGCTGGCGGCCTCGCTGCATGCCTGCGACACGCTGGTGGCCTGCTGGAAAACCTGGGCGATGCGCTTGGCCCAGGGGCGGCTGGCCTGATAACGGGAGCTGTGAAAATCCATACGACTGCTGTCCTGCGCCGTTCAAAAGGGCGCGATTGTAGCGCAAAGCGGCGGCGGGCTCGTATTGGCATGTAATTGAAATGTCATTGCATTATGGGTAATCTGCTGGCGCGTCGAGATTCTGCTATCTCTGCGCGGAGTGATCGGCGGCGCCACCGTGCCGCCATCAGTCCTTCCCTTGTTGCAATACCTTGACGGGCTGGCCATGTGCCGGCCCGCTTTTTTTGCAATGCGTCATTTGGCGCGGGCATCATCGCGTTTCGTCGACACGGCGGCAGGGTTGGCCGCAGCGGAGGAAATGTGCGTATCGGATTCATTGGTCTGGGGCTGATGGGCGTGCCCATGTGCCGGCGCCTGCTGCAGGCGGGGCTGCCGCTGATGGTGTGGAACCGCAGCCCGGGCAAGGCGGACGAGCTGTGCCGGCAGGGTGCACTACTGGCGCCAAGCGTGGCCGAACTGGTGCAGCAGTGTCAGGTGGTGATGCTGTGCGTGTCGGACACCGACGCGGTGCGGCAGCTGCTGTTCGCCCCCGGCGGCATCGCCGAGCATGCGCAGGCCGGCCAGCTGCTGGTGGATTTCTCCAGCATCGCGCCGGCGGCGACGCGCGACATGGCCGCCAGCCTGCTGGTGCAGTGTGGCATGCGCTGGGTGGATGCGCCGGTTTCCGGCGGCGTGCGCGGCGCGGAAAGCGGCCAACTGGTGATCATGGCCGGTGGCGAGGAGGCGGACATCGACACGCTGCGCCCGCTGCTGACACACCTGGGGCAGCGCGTCACCCGCATGGGGCCGGTGGGTGCCGGGCAGGTGACCAAGGTGTGCAATCAGCTGATCGTGGCCAGCAACGCCATGCTGATCGCCGAAACCGTGCGCTTGGCCGAGCTGTCCGGCGTGGATGCCGCCAAACTGGCGCCAGCGCTGGCTGGCGGCTTTGCCGATTCCCTGCCGCTGCAGATTCTGGCGCCACGCATGGCGGCGCGGCAGTTCGAACCGCTGCAGTGGAAGGTGGCTACGCTATTGAAGGATCTGGGCAATGCGCTGGCGCTGGGGCAGCAGTGCGACAGTGCGCTACCGCTGGCAACGCTGGCGCAGCAGCAGCTGCTGCAGCACGCGGCGCTGGACGGCAATGCGCAGCGCGACCTGGCCAGCATTATCGAACTGTATGCCGGAGCCGGGCCATGCTGAAGTTTGCGGCCAACCTTAGCCTGCTGTTTACCGAGCAGCCGGTGCCGCAGCGCTTTGCTGCCGCCGCGGCAGCCGGCTTTGCCGCGGTGGAGATCCAGTTTCCCTACGATTACCCGGCGGACGCACTGGCGGCAGCGGCGCGCGCCGCCGGGACGCCGGTCATCCTGATCAATGTGCCGGCTGGCGACCTGATGCAGGGCGGGGCAGGGCTGGCGGGCCATCCGCAGCGGGTGGCCGAGTTTGCCGCCGCGCTGCCGTTGGCGCTGGCGTACGCGCAAGCGCTGGGGGTAGGGATGGTCAACGTGTTGCCGGGGCGCCTGGCGGCAGGGGTTGGCCGCAGGCAGGCGCTGGCGACACTGGCGGCCAACCTGGCGCGGGCGGCGGACTACTTCCGCCCGCACGGCATTCGCGTGCTGTGCGAGCCGATCAACGACCTGGACATGCCGGGCTTCCTGCTGCGTACTGCCGATGAATTGGCGGCATTGCTGGCGGATGACAATAGTTGTGACGTTGGCATGCAAATCGACCTGTATCACATGGCGCGCATGCAGCAGGATATTCCGCAATTGCTGCGCCGCCATCTGCCGGCCATCGCGCACATCCAGTTTGCCGATGCGCCGGGCAGGGGCGAACCGGGTAGCGGCGCGCTGCCGCTGGCACAATACTTTGCCTTGCTGACCGAACTGGGCTACACCGGCTGGTGCGCCGCAGAATATCGCCCCACCGCGCGTACGCAGGACACGTTGCAGTGGCTGCCGCCGCTTACTTGACGATTTTTTGCATACAATTCTGCCCGATGCTGAAAAATCAGTAGCTTGTCGCAGCTTGTCATGGAAATTTCTTGCAATAGGGAAATATTTTCGTTATAGTGCGCCCTCTTCGAAATTAGCCGGCGGATCCACCCGCACCGTCGGCCTCTGATATTTCATCGCCTCTGACGCCTTTTGGCCTGTTGCCGCCATGTCCTCTTTTCAGGACCGCTGTTTGCCGCTTGTCAGGTTGGTTCGATGACCTGTTACCCCTCAAGCGGGCTTACACCCAGCCTATCCGGCTGGACTGAAAGGATAGACATGCATTTCTCCGATCTCGGACTGCCGACCATTGTTGCCAAGGCCTTGGAAACCGCCGGTTACGACACCCCGACCCCGGTGCAGGCCGAAGCCATTCCGGCCGCCATTGCCGGCCGCGACCTGCTGGTTTCCGCACAAACCGGTAGCGGCAAGACCGCTGCCTTCCTGCTGCCGGCACTGACCCGTGTCAGCGAGCGCTCCAAGGGTTCCGGCAACGGCCCGCGTGTACTGGTGCTGACCCCGACCCGCGAACTGGCGCAGCAGGTGGAAAAGAACGCCCTGGTTTACGGTGAAGGCATGCGTTTCCTGCGCACCGTTACCCTGGTAGGCGGCGCTTCCTTCGGCTTCCAGACCCGCGCGCTGTCGCGCCCGGTGGACATCATCGTGGCCACCCCGGGCCGCCTGATGGACCACATGCGCTCCGGCCGCATCGACTTCTCCCGCCTGGAAATGCTGGTGCTGGACGAAGCCGACCGCATGCTGGACATGGGCTTCATCGAAGACATCGAAACCATCGTTGCCGCCACCCCGGCCGAGCGCCAGACCCTGCTGTTCTCCGCTACCCTGGACGGTATCGTCGGCAAGATGGCCGAGCGCATGACCCGCGAACCGCAGCGTATCGAGATCGAGCGCAAGGAAGAAAGCGGCAACATCGAAGAGCATCTGCTGTACGCCGATGACAACAACCACAAGAACCGTCTGCTGGACGCGATCCTGAAAGAATCCAACTTCGACCAGGCCGTGGTATTCACCGCCACCAAGATCGGTTCCGAAGAAATCGCCGACAAGCTGTGCGACATGGGTTACTCCGCTGCCTGCCTGCATGGCGACATGCCGCAAAGCTGGCGTAACCGCACCCTGAACGACCTGCGTCGTGGCCGCATCAAGATCCTGGTGGCGACCGACGTGGCCGCCCGCGGTATCGACGTCCCGGGCATCGGCTTGGTGGTGAACTACGACCTGCCGAAACAGGCGGAAGACTACGTGCACCGTATCGGCCGTACCGGCCGTGCCGGCCGTAGCGGCGTGGCGATCACCATCGCCGAATCGCGCGAATTCCACCGCGTACGCCGTATCGAGCAATACCTGAAGCGCCAGCTGGCCGAGGCTGTGATCCAGGGCATGGAGCCGACCCGTCGTCCGCCGAAAGGCCGTCGTCCGAATGGCGCCGGTGCCCGTGACGGTCAGCGTCGCGGTGGCTACGGCGATCGCAAGCCGGGCGGTGGCTACGCTGGCAAGAGCGGTGGCTACGGCGACCGTCGTGGCAGCAGCGGCCCGCGTCAGGGCGGCCACGGTGGCGAGCGTCGCGCACCGCGCGCCGAGTAAGCGCTAAACAATAAAAAACCCCGCCCCGGCGGGGTTTTTTATTGCCTGCCGCCAGCCACCACGTTGGCCGCAGGGTTGCCTGCTGCGGATGGCGGGCGCATGCTGCAGGCACTATCGATAGGAGTCGCCATGAGCATGCTGGACAATCTATTGAAACTGCTGGACGGCCCGCGCGACGGCGCCATGCTGCGCTTCGGCATCGCCAACGAGTACGCGCACCTGCAGGACTGGCCGCAGGCGGCCAACTACGCGCGCCAGGCGGTAACGAAACAGCACGATTTTTCCGCCGCCTGGAAGCTTCTGGGCAAGGCGCTGCTGAATGCCGGCGACGCGGCGGCGGCACTGGCTGCCTACCACGAGGGTATCGCCATTGCCGAGGCCAAGGGCGACATCCAGGCGGCCAAGGAAATGAAGGTGTTCGCGCGCCGCATCGAGAAGGCGCAAGGGGAATAAGGCGCGATCCGCCGGCTGGTGGTTGCGGCCAACCTTGATGATGCGGTCGGGGGCAGTGGCGGCGGCTGCTACGGCTGTCCGTGTTGCGCGATGGCGCCGTGCGGCCGTGTTCTTAACGGCCGTGGCTGTCGATTGCCCGGGGGTGGCGCGTGCGCGCCCGGCGCAGATAGCAGCCATCCAGCCGCGCCAGCAGGGTGGCCAGTTGCCAGAAGGCCAGCAGATACCGGGTCAGCAGCGCAAACCCCGGCTACTGGCCGTCTGTGCTCAGGCCGCTATGGCGCAGCAGCTGGCCGGTCAGTACGGCTGCCAGCAGCAGGCGCAGCAGGCGAAACAGCGCATCCGGTAGTAATGGGTAGTGAAAGCGTGGTTGCGGCTGGGTTTCATGCGGGTTTCCTGGCATAGCGGGACGCCAGATTATGTTTTTGGCATTGATGGGTCAGGCCGCGCCGCGCTTGAGCGCGCGCATGGCGTCGCTGAGCCCGGCCACGGTGAGCGGGAACATACGCTCGCCCATCAGTTCGCCGATCATGCCTACCGACTGGGTGTACTGCCAGTGTTCCTGCGGCAGCGGGTTGAGCCACACCGCGTGGCGGAACTGTTCTAGCAAACGCCGCAGCCAGGTTTCGCCCGGCTCCGCATTCATGTGCTCCACGCTGCCGCCCTTGAGCACGATCTCGTAGGGGCTCATGCTGGCATCGCCGACAAAGATCAGCTTGTAGTCATGGCCGAAGGTGTGGATCACGTCCCAGGTGGCTGTCTGCTCGCTGAAGCGGCGGCCGTTGTCCTGCCACAGTTTCTCGTACACGCAGTTGTGGAAGTAGTAGTACTCCAGGTGCTTGAACTCGGCCTTGGCGGCCGAGAACAGTTCCTCGCACACGCGGATGTGGTCGTCCATCGAGCCGCCCACGTCGAACAGCACCAGCACCTTCACCGTGTTGTGCAGCTCCGGCGTCAGCTGCACGTCCAGCAGACCGCCGTTCTTCGCCGTGGCGGCAATGGTGGCCGGCAGGTCCAGCGTCTCGGCGGCGCCGGCGCGGGCGAATTCGCGCAGCCGGCGCAGCGCCACCTTGATATTGCGGGTGCCCAGCTCTACCGAGTCGTCGAAATTGCGGAACTCGCGTTGATCCCACACCTTCACCGCGCGGCGGTGGCGTGATTCCTGCTGGCCGATGCGCACGCCCTCCGGGTTGTAGCCGTAGGCGCCGAACGGGCTGGTGCCGCCGGTGCCTATCCACTTGTTGCCGCCCTGGTGGCGCTCCTGCTGTTCTGCCAGCCGCTGGCGCAGGGTGTCCATCAGCTTGTCCCAGCCCATGGCCTCGATCTGGCGCTTCTCCTCCTCGTTCAGGTATTTCTCCACCTGTTTGCGCAGCCAGTCTTCTGGGATGTCGGTCTTGAGATCGGCCAGTGCCAGCTCGATGCCGTGCGCGTAGTGGGCGAACACCTGGTCGAAGCGGTCGAAGTATTTCTCGTCCTTGATCAGCACCGTGCGCGCCAGCTGGTAGAAGGCGTCCACGCTGCCGAAGGCCAGCTGCTGGCGCAGCGCCTGCAGCAGGGTGAGGTGTTCTTTCAGCGACACCGGCAGGCCGGCATCGCGCAGGGCGAGGAAGAAATCGAGCAGCATGATAGAAAACCGGTGACAAACGCAGAAAACCAGCCTAGAGTTTCAGCTCTAAACGAGTGTTTGATAACGCCGGAGCATAGCACATGAAAGCAGGCAGCCCCATCGCCGACAGTCTGCGCGCAAGCCTTGCCGAGCTGCAACAACAGGCGGTCCGCGCGCGGCCGGATTATGCCACGCGCCAGCGCTGGCTGGACGGCCTGCAGCGCATCGTCACCGAGCACCAGGCCGAGTGGATCGCGGCGCTGAATGCCGATTTTGGCTGCCGCAGCGCGGTGGAGACGCGGCTGGCCGAGCTGTTTCCGGCGCTGGAGGGCATCCGCCTGGCCCGGCGCCGGCTGAAAGGCTGGATGCGGCCGCAGCGCCGTGGCGTGTCGCTGTGGTTCTGGCCGGGGCGTGCCGCGGTGCAGCCGCAGCCGCTGGGCGTGGCCGGCATCATCGTGCCGTGGAACTACCCGATCTTCCTGGCGCTGGGGCCGCTGACCAGCGCGCTGTCGGCGGGCAACCGCGCCATGCTGAAAATGTCGGAGCTGTCGCCGCATAGCGGCGCGCTGCTGGCGCGGTTGTGCGAACGTTACCTGGGGCCGGAGGTGGTGCGGGTGGTCAACGGCGGGCTGGACGTGGCGGCGGCGTTCGCCAGCCTGCCGTTCGATCACCTGCTGTTCACCGGCTCCACCCGGGTTGGCCGCATGGTGATGCAGGCCGCTGCGGCCAACCTCACGCCGGTAACGCTGGAGCTGGGCGGCAAGTGCCCGCTACTGCTGGCGCCCGGCTTCGACATGGCGCGGGCGGCGGGCAGCATCGTCGCCGGCAAGCTGCTGAATGCCGGCCAGACCTGCGTGGCGCCAGACTACGTACTGGTGCATGCCGATGACCGGGATGCGCTGCTGGCCGCGCTGCGTAGCGCCGCGCGCCGCGCCTACCCGCGGCTGGCCGACAACCCGCACTACACCGCCATCATCAATCGCCAGCACCATCAGCGCCTGCTGGCCTGGCGCGACGAGGCGCACCAGCGTGGCGCGCGGGTGGAGGTGCTGAGCGACGAGGATGATGCCAGCCTGGCCGCCGCCTGCAAGCTGCCGCTGACGCTGATCGAACAGGCGCCGGCGGACTGCGCGGTGATGCGCGAGGAAATCTTCGGCCCCTTGCTGCCCATCGTCACCTATCGCCAGCTGGGCGAGGCGCTGGCGCACATCCTGCACCAGCCGCGGCCGTTGGCACTGTACCTGTTCGACGACGACCGCGCCCGCATCGACCGCGTGCTGGATGCCACCGTGGCCGGCGGCGTCAGCATCAACGACACCCTGCTGCACGTGGTGCAGGAGCAACTGCCGTTTGGCGGCGTCGGCCACTCCGGCATGGGGCATTACCACGGCCACGAGGGCTTCCTGACCTTCAGCAAGCTGCTGCCGGTGTTCCGGCAATCGCGGCTGGCCGGCACGGCGCTGATCCGGCCGCCATACGGCCAGCGCGTGCAAGTCCTGCTGCGGCTGATGCTGGGGCGCATCAAATGAGGCTGACGCGGCGAGAGCTGCTGCACACCGGCCTGCTGGGCGGCCTGGCGCTGACACTGGCCGGGCGTCTGGCCGTACCGCCGGCAGCGCCGGGCTTTGCGGCCAACCTTGCCGACCGGCAGCTGCTCGCCGCCTTGGCGCGCGGCATGCTGGGGCCACTGCCGGCCAGTGCGCCGCTGCCGGTGGTCGACAATGTGCTGACCGCCATCGCCGGCCTGCCACTGGCGCTGCAGGCCGAGCTGCGCCAGCTGTTCGACCTGCTGCACAACCCGTTGGCGCGCCGGCTGCTGGCCGGCGTGGCCGTGCCGTGGCCAGACGCCAGTGACGAGCAGGTGCGCGCCTTTCTGCAGCGCTGGCGCCATAGCCGCTTCAGCCTGCCGCGCAGCGGCTACCAGGCGCTGCACAGCCTGCTGTACGCAGGCTGGTATGGCGATGCCGCCAGCTGGCCGGGCATCGACTACCGTCTGCCGGCGATGATGAAAGGATTGCTATGAGCCGTTTGCCTGATCCGTGGCAGGCAGGGTTGGCCGCAGGCTGGCGGGTGCGCGACGCCAGCCAGTTGACGGCTGACCTGCAGCTGGAGTGTGACGTGGCCATCGTCGGCAGCGGCGCCGGCGGCGGCATGGCCGCCGAGCTGCTGGCGCAGGCCGGCCTGCGCGTGGTGCTGCTGGAAGAGGGCGCGCTGCATAGCTCGCAGGATTTCCGCCTCGACGAAGCGCAGGCCTACCCGCAGCTGTATCAGGAATCCGCCAACCGCCAGACTGCCGACAAGGGCATCACCATCCTGCAGGGGCGCTGCGTCGGCGGCAGCAGCACGGTGAACTGGACCAGCAGCTTTCGCACCCCGCCCGCCACGCTGGACTGGTGGCGCCAGGCACACGGCCTAGCCGGGCTGGAGGAGGCGACGATGGCGCCGTGGTTCGAGCGCGCCGAAGCCCGGCTGGGCATCGCGCCGTGGCAGAGCGACCCCAATGCCAACAATGCGGTGCTGGCGCGCGGCTGCGCGGCGCTGGGGCTGAGCCACGGCCGCATGCGGCGCAATGTGCGCGGCTGCTGGAACCTGGGCTACTGCGGCACCGGCTGCGCCACCAATGCCAAGCAGTCGATGCTGGTCACCACCATTCCGGCGGCGCTGGCGGCCGGTGCACAGCTGCTGACGCGGCTGCGGGTGCGCCAGCTGCAGCTGGCCGGCGGGCGGGTGGCCGGCGTGCTGGCGGAGGCGCTGCAGGCCGATGGCGTGCGCACCAGCGGGCGGCGGGTAACGGTGACGGCGCGGCAGGTGGTGCTGTCCGCCGGCGCCATCGGCACGCCCGCCATCCTGCTGCGCAGCCGCGCGCCAGACCCGTACCGCCAGCTGGGCAAGCGCACCTTTCTGCACCCGGTGCTGTTGTCCGGCGCGCTGTTCGCCGAGCGCATCGATGGCTACTACGGCGCGCCGCAGTCGGTGTATAGCGACCACTTCCTGCACGTCGATGCCATCGACGGGCCGCTGGGCTACAAGCTGGAGGTGCCGCCGATCCACCCGCTGATCATGGCCGCCACCTTGCCCGGCAACGCCGCCGTGCACCAGCGGCTGATGCAGCGGATGCCGCAGCTCAATGTCACCCTGGCGCTGCTGCGCGACGGTTTCCACCCGCGCAGCGTCGGCGGCCAGGTGCGGCTGCGCGCCGACGGCTCGCCGCTGCTGGACTACCCGCTGGGCGAGCTGGAATGGCAGGCGGCGCGGCGGGCGCTGCTGAGCATGGCCGAGCTGCAGTTTGCCGCCGGCGCCCGCGCGGTGCTGCCGGTGCACGAGGACGCCGGCCTGGCGCGCAGCTGGCACGCGGCACGGCAGATGATAGCCGCACTGCCGATGCAGACGCTGCGCACGCGAGTGGTGAGCGCGCACGTGATGGGCGGCGCGGCGATGGCCGCCGACGAGCGCCACGGCGTGGTGGACGCTTACGGCCGCCACTGGCAGCTGCCGAATCTGACCGTGATCGACGGCTCGCTGTTTCCCACCAGCGTCGGCGCCAACCCGAAGCTGTCGGTGTATGCCTTTGCCTTGCGCGCGGCGGAAGCGCTGCGGCGGCGCCTGGCCTGAGCCGGCGCGGCAGGCAAAGCAATGCGGCCAACCTTGGCGAAAGGTTGGCCGCATTTTTCTGCTGCCGGCTTGGCATCGGGGCGTCTAGAACAGCTCGATATCGCCACTGCTAGCCACACCTTCGCTGCCCAGCGTCAGCTCGCTGGTGCGGGCGCGGTTGCGGCGCTGGTCGTTCCACTGGAAGTGACTCAGTTCGAAATGGGCGAGTGCGGCTTTCAGCTGCTCGCCGAGCTTGCGCAGGTCTTCCGGCGATACCGCGTGGATGCGGCTGGCACTCAGCGCATCCTGGTTCAGCTGCACCAGGATGTCGCAGGAGCTCTTGGAGGCGTTCACCGCCTCGGCCTGGGCGGCCACGGCCGCGCCGATGCCGCTGGCGGCGACGGTGATGTCGGTGATGGCGCTGGTGACCTGATCGAGCTTGCTGCGCGAGCTGCCGGCATGGGTGGCGGTATCGTCGGCACGCTGCTGCGAGGCGGCCATGGTGTTCACCACCGTGCGCGTGCCATGCTGCACCTCGCCCATGATGTCGCGCACCTGGGTGGTGGCCTCCTGGGTACGGTGTGCCAGCTTGCGCACTTCGTCCGCCACCACGGCGAAGCCACGGCCGGCCTCGCCGGCGCGCGCCGCCTCGATGGCGGCGTTCAGCGCCAGCAGATTGGTCTGGTCGGCAATGTCACGGATCGTGTCGAGGATGTTGCCGATGCGGTCGGAGGCCGCCGACAGCGCCTGCACGTCGCGCTCCGACTGCTCCAGCATGCGCGCGACTTCGGTGACGCCGTCGATCACGGTCAGCGTGGCCTCGCGGCTGATGGCCATGTCCTGCTCGGCGGTACTGGCCGCCGCGGTAATGGCCTGCAGCTGGCCGCGCAGCTGCTCTGCCTGCGCGATCATGCTGCCGATGCCGTGGATCAGCACCTCGCCATGCGAGGACTGCAGCATGTTTTTCTGCAGGATGGCGCTATAGGTGTCGGTCAGCTCCTGCGCCATCGGCATCAGCCGCGCGGCGGAGGCGATCACCTCGCCGAAGGCGCCGTCGATGCGCTGGAACACACCGTTGAAATGCTTGCCGCAGTCCTGCCAGACGCCGGCGTGCTGCTCCTGCATCGGCCGCGCCAGGTTGATCGGCTCGACCGCCAGTGCCTGCAGATGCTGGTTGATGTGCGTCAGCGGGCGCAGGAAATGGCGCTGCGCCCGCCAGCCCAGCAGCGCCAGGATCAACAGGCAGCTGAGCAGGGCCAGGCCCAGCTGCAGGCCGCCGCCGGCCGGCAGCCACAGGCCGGCGAAGGGCAACAGCAGCACTGGCAGGGCGGGGGCGATAAAATAAAAGGAGAAGGACTTCATCTGGAGGTTCCCTGATTTTCTTGTTGTACGGCATGACCCTACACGGCGGGCGTGTATTATCCGGGCATCTTCCGGGGTGGCAAGACCGCTTAGGGTAATATATCGATACCGGTCTTTTTAAGGCCAGCAAAAAGGCAAAATCATGTGGGATTGGCTGTTGGGTAGCGGGCATCCGGTATCCAGACAGGATGTGGAAGCCGCGGTGGAAATGCTGGTGGAGCAGGTGGAGCCACGGCTGCGGCTGCTGCCGGATGGACGGCGCAAGTTGCGCCGCGGGGTGAAACGCACGCTGCAATACATGCACGAGCTGGGCGAGGCGCTGCCCGAATCGCTGGACCTGAGCCTGCCCGGCTACAGCCTGGATCGCCGCGTCGGGCTGCTGTTTTCCTCGCCGCAGTCGCTAAGCGACATCCTGGCCGGCAGCGAGTCGCTGCACGATTATTTTGCCCGCCCGTCGTCGGCGGATACCGTGCAGCTGATGCTGTCGATGCAGCCGAGCGAGACCCATCGCCTCGGCAGCATGCTGATGCCGGACGGCTCGATCCGCAAGGATGTGCCGCAGACGATATTGAGTTTCGACCGCCACCGCTTCATCGCCGCCGGTAACACCCGCGACGAGGCGGTGCGCAAGGGGCGCGAGCATGCCTACGCGGTGTGGTGCGCCAGCCTGGGGCAGGGCATGCAGGAGCTGGAGGCGCGCCGCCGGCTGCTGGAGATCGAACGGCAGGCGCTGCAGTTGCAGCTGAAAACCGGCGCCGGCGTGCTGAACGCCGAGGCGCTGAACCTGAGCGGGGTGCTGACGCGCGAACAGGCGGCCGAGCGGCTGGCGCAGGTGCAGCGCGAGCTGACCGACGGCAGCAAGCTTGGCTCGCTGGCCGGCAAGCTGCAGCTGCTGCAGCAGATCGTGGAAGGGCCGGAGGAATACATCAAGGCGCGGCAGGACACGGTGTGGGTGAACCGCATGGGGGTGCTGACGCCGCCGGAGCAGGGTGGCCAGCAGCTGGACTACGCCGAAGTGCTGCTGGGCTATGTGCAGCAGCGCCGCCGCGTGGTGTTTCCGGCCACGCTCAGCCGCGACGCCTGGCGCGAATGGCAGCAACGTTGGCCGCAGCAGGACAGCGGCAGCGTGCTGTAGCTACGCGGTGCCGGCGTGGACGATCAGCGGGATCGCCATCTCGGCGCGGCTCATGCCGCCATGGTTGCCGATCAGCCGCGGCCGTTCCTTGTCGTCCACCATCTGCAGCAGGCCCCAGTCGTCCTTCAGCAGCAACACGTAATCGCCCAGCCGTGCCGCCAGCTGCGGGTGATGCGGCGGCGGGCCGAACCACTCGGCGGCCAGCACGTCTTCCGCGCGCAGCACCCACAGCGCATGCCCCAGCGTGGCGGCCACCGCGGCGGGGAAGCTGTCGCGGCACTCCGGCCGCACCTGGCAGAACGCCACCCGCGGCTCGCCGGACAGCGGCCGTGCCAGCATGGCGGCCAACTCCGGGTAATCGTTGAGAAACAGCAGCTTTTCCGGCGGGATGTCCAGCTGGCCGTGGTCGGCGGTGATCAGCAGCCGGCAGCTGGCGGGCAGCTGCGGCGCCAGCGCCGCGCAGTGGGCGTCCAGCCGCTGCAGCAGCAACTGCGCCCGCACGTGGCGGGTGCCCTTGTGGTGCATCAGCGAATCCAGATCCGGGATATAGGCATACACGAACTTGCGCCCCGGCTGCTGCGCCAGTGCCGCCAGCTGGCCGAACAGCGCATCGTAGCCGCGCCATGGCAGTGCCGCCGCCTCGCCGCCGTGGTGGCGGCTGTACCGCGAATCGGCGATGTATTCCGGCTGCAGCACGTAGGGGCGGCGCGCGCCGGCGAGCAGCGCCGACGGCTGCCGGTACAGCGTGGTGGCCAGGGTGTCGTCCGGCAGCGGCTCGCCATGTTCGCGCCAGTGCTCGCGCAGCGGCAGCGGGGTGGCGATGCAGCCGGCCTCCGGCGCCCAGATATGCCACGCCAGCAGGCCGTGCTGCGACGGCGCGGCGCCGGTCAGCAGCGTGGTGATCGCCGCGGTGGTGGTGCTGGGAAACACCGAGCGCAGACTGCAGCGCGGCTGGCGCGCCAGCCAGCCGTCCGGCGCCAGTGCGGCCAACTGTGCCTCGCCCATGCCGTCGATCAGCAGCAGGATGAGGGTTTCCGCCTGTTCCAGGTCGTCCAGCAGCGGGTGCTGCAGCGGCGCCACCCCCGGCGTGCCGTGCAGGCGCGCCGCCAGGTTGGCAAGGCTGTGCTGGTAGTCGGGTGCCACAAGATCGGCGGGCAGTTGGGCGGGGGTGTGCATGGTGATGTCGGCAAGTGGCGGGTATAGTCACGGTTTTACCATGCCGGGCGGCCCGCTGCCCATTCCACCGCCATGCAAGCACTTCGAGTCAGCTGTACCGAGTGCGGCGCCTGCTGCGCCGCCTTCCGCGTGTCGTTCCACAAGTCCGAGCTGGCGCACGGCGAGGAGCCGGGCGTGCCGCCGGCGATGGCGGTGCACGAGGTGGCCAACACCATGCGCATGTGCGGCACTGACGAAGCGGTATCGCGCTGCGTGGCGCTGGTAGGCGAGGTGGGCAAGCAGGTGTCGTGCAGCATCTACCCGGTGCGGCCGTCGCCGTGCCGCGAGTTCGGCCAGCTGGCGGCGGTGGGCATCTACGAGGAAGCCTGCAATCGCGCCCGCAGCCGCCACGGTCTGCCGCCGCTGCCGGTGGACAGCTGGTAGCCGGCCACTGGCCGTTCGCATGGAACAAGGGCGCCCCGCGGGGCGCCCTTGTCGTTGCGGCCAACCTTTATCTCCGCCTAGCCGTAGGCCAGGCTCAGGTGGTTGTCCCACTTCACCGGGTAGCGCCGGCTGCGGCTGGCGTCGAGCTGCAGCGTGGCGCTGTCCAGCCACACGATGTCGCCCAGCTCGTTGCTGACGATGAAATGGCGGCCGTCGCGCGTCGCCGCCACGCCGGACGGCTTGGCCAGCGGCACCGCCGCCAGATAGTTGCCGGCGCCGTCCCAGCACAGCACCGCGTCGCCGCGGGTGGCGGTGGCGACAATGCGGTTGGCGCTGGCCGCCACGCTGGAAGCGTAGCCATCGCAGCGGCGCAGCAGTTCGTCCGGCTGCGGCAGCATGCGCAGGCCGCGGTCCGGCTGCCACAGTGCCGCCACCGGCACGCTGTCGTCGTCGCCCTCGTACTGCAGTGCCACCGCGTAGCGGTCGGCCGCCAGCCGCGCCAGATGACGGATGGAATAGCGCGAATCCGGCAGCGTGTACTGCGCCACGCTGCGACCTTGCGCGAGGTCGATCACGTCCAGGCTGGGCTGCATGCTGTGCCGGTTCAGCTTGATGCGGCCGCTTTCCGGCAGGGTGAGGATGCCGCCGTTGGCCACCAGCACGCGGCCGTCGTCCATGCCCACCAGCTCGTGCGGGCCGATGCCGCCGGAGGGCAGTTCGGCCAGCGGTTGCAGCGTGGCCAGGTCGCGCACGGTGAGCAGGCCGTTGCCGCTGTCGATGTCGCTGTCGGTGGTCAGCAACCGGCCGCCATGCACGATGCCGTGGCCAAAGCCGTGGCGCTGGTCCGGGTAGTCGTACCACGCCACGGTGGCGCCGCTGTGCCAGTTGAAGCGGGCGATCTGGTAGCCGGGGCGGCGCGCGAACACGATGGCCTCCTGCCCCGGCAGCAGCGCCAGGTGGTGGCCGCGCGCCGGCAGGGTCAGCGCCGCGTCGCCGCCGGCCGCGCCGGCGCGGTGCTGGTTGCGGCCAACGTCGTAGGCGGCCAGCACGCTAAAGCGCTCTTCGCCGGCGCGGGCATACAGCGGCCACGCCGCCAGCGCCAGCGCGCCGGCCTGCAGCAGGCGGCGGCGGCCCGTATCAATCGCCATCGGATTCATTGAAGCTGAGGGTGATGTCCAGCGCCTGCGTCAGCGGGCCTTCCAGCGTGTCCATCAGTGCTTCCAGCGCGTCGGTGCTGGCGGCTGCACGCGGGCCGTTGCCCACCTGCAGCAGATTGTCCGGCAGCTGCTGCAGGCCGCTTTCCACCGCTGCGACGCGTTGCCGCAGCTCGCTGGCCAGTGCCGGCTTGTCGGCCAGCAGCAGCGTCAGCCCGCCCTGGCCGTCGCCACCCAGCAGCACCGCGTGCAGCAGGCCGAACTGGGCGCGCACCAGCTGCTTGCCGCTGGCGCTGCGCTGGCCGATCACCTGTTCCGGCTTGACGCTGCCGATGCGCGCCAGCTCCTTGTGCAGCTCGTTCAGCCCGGCCAGGGTGAGGTTGACCACTTCTTCCAGCGGCTGCTTGCTGTTGCTGTACGGCGCGCCGGCTTCGCCGCTGCGGCCGAGGTCGGCGGCGAAGCGCTGCCAGTCGGCCAGCAGCGGCGGGGTGTGGCCGGCGATTTCGGCGGCATTGCGCTGCAGCCACTGGCAGCGGGCCGGCTGCGCCAGCTGGCCGGCGCGCTCGTACAGCGCGTACTCGATGGCGCTGTAGCCCTTGGCGGCGGAGCCGGCCTGTTCGTAAGCCTCGGCGCTGGCGCCCAGCTGCTGCTCAATGGCGGCCTCGATCAGCGCCGGCCGCGTCGGACGGAAGGCGATCACGCGCTGGCTGCGGCGCTCGGCGGTAGGGCCCCAGTTCAGCGGGGCCAGCGCCTGCCAGCGGCTGTAGGCAGCCAGCCAGGCCTGGCGGCTATTGGCCTGCGCGGCCTTGCCCGGCGCGCGGCACAGGGTGTCGATGCTGGCGGCCAGCTGGCGGCTGCTGTCGTTCAGCTGCTGATAGCGCGGCAGCAGCTCGCGCTGCGCCAGTTGTTGCAGAAACTGCTGCTCGGCCGCAGGGTTGGCCGCAGCCAGTGCGGGCAGCAGCGCGGCCAGCAGGCCGCAGGTGGCAGGCAGGGTCTTGGGCATGGTGGTGTCCTGATTGGGTCGCGGCGGTCGCCGGCTGGACGGCCGCCGCGGACTACGGTTAGAGCGAATTCAGAAAGGCGAGCACGGCCGCGCGGTCGGTGCCGTCCAGCGCGGCATAGCGCTGGCGGGCGGCCGCCGCCTCGCCGCCGTGCCACAGGATGGCTTCGGTCAGGTTGCGCGCGCGGCCATCGTGCAGGTACTCGCTGTGGCCATTCACATCCTTGAACAGGCCAATGCCCCACAGCGGCGGCGTCTTCCACTCGCGGCCGTCGGCCAGACCGTCCGGGCGGTGGTCGGCCAGCGCCTCGCCCATATCGTGCAGCAGCAGGTCGGTGTACGGGCTGATCTTCTGGCCGGAGACTTCCGGCAGGCCGCGCAGGACGCCGGTGGTGTAGCCGGCCACGTGGCAGCTGCTGCATTGCAGCTGGCCGAACAGCAGCTTGCCGCGGCGCACCTCGGCGCTGTCGGTATTGCGCTGCGCCGGCACCGCCAGCGTCTGGCTGTAGAAGATCACCGCGTTCATCTTGCCGGCGGCGATCTCCGGCTGGCCGCCATGCGGCGCGCGGCGGCAGTCGCGCTGCGCCGGCATGCATTCCTCGCGCGGGAAGCGCGGCGAGGTGATGCCCATGTCGCCGTTGAAGGCGCCGGCGGCCTGGTGCGCGATGGTGGCGACGTTGGCCTTCCAGCCGTAGCGGCCGAGCAGCGTCTTGCCGGCGTAGGCGTCATGCACGTAGTTGGCGCGGCCGCTGATGCCCTGGCCGGCGGCGGCCTGCTGGCGGGCATTGGCCAGGATGTCCTGCTCGCGGATCGCCTCCAGCAGGCCGAGGCCTATCATCTGCGGTGCAATGCGCGGCGACACCTGCAGCTGCGGGTGCAGCGGGCCGTAGCCCAGCTCATCGAAGCGGTACTGCGGCTGGCGCAGGCTGTAGGCTTCGCCATCGGTAAAGCGGCCCGGCAGCTCGGTGTAACTGATGCTGACCTTGCCCTCCGGCTTGACGCCGGGAATGGCGTCGTTGTTGAACTGGCCGCCGTAGTTCGGCTCCGGCAGCGTGCCCTTGGCGCCGGGAATCGACAGCCGGAACAGCAGCGCCATCGGCTGCTCGCTCTGCAGACCGTTGTCGAACGCCGGGGTGCTGCCGCGGCCGTCCAGCGTGTGGCAGGCGCCACAGGAGCGGGCGATGAAGTGCGGCCCCAGGCCGTCGCGCGCGGCGGTGGACGACGGCGCCTCCACCCAGGCTTTCTTGAAGAAGGAATTGCCGACGAAGAATTGCGTCTGGCGGTCGCTGGCCATATTGGCCGCCGGCAGCGAGAAGGCGTTGCGGCCAACCTCGTACACCGTGGTGTCGCCACCCAGTTTTTCGTCGCCTTCCCGATACGGCGCCAGCTCCGGCGCCGCGGTGAAGCCCAGCGTGCCCAGCAGCGCGGCGGTGCCGCCTAGCGCGCTCAGCGCCTGCAAATACGGTGCTTTCATCTGTGTTCCAGCAAGTGCCAAACCCGCCGGGGTGTGCCGGCGGGTTTGCGGGGGTAAACAAGCCCGGCGGAGCCGGAGCGGCATCAGCCGTTGACGTTCAGTTTCTTGATGCCGATGGCCTTGGCGGCTTCCACCAGGCTGCCGGCCTGTTTCTTCAGCGCGGCCACGGTAGCCTGTACCCGCTGGCGGCCGTCCTTGCGCACGATCTCCTGATCGAACGGTGCCTGGATGCCGGCTGCCGCCTGCATGGTGGCTTCCATGTCGCCGGTCACGCGCTCGGCGGCCTTGGCATTGCTGGTGGCCACCAGTTCACGCAGGCTGCTGCCTTTCACCACGCTGCCGTCGGTGCGCTTGTACTCGCCCAGCCACACGTTCTGGATGCCCTTGGCGTTGGTGAATACGTCGCGGTGGGTGTTGTCGGAGAAGCAGGAGTGCTCGTCTTCCTGGTTGCGGCTGTCCAGCGCCACTTCCATGCGCTCGCCGGCCAGTTCGGCGCGCGACAGCACGCCCATGCCCACCATCATCTTGCGCACGGCGTCGTTGTCTTTCACGAAGCGGGCGCGATAGTTGGCCGCATTCGGTTTCCAGGCTTCCACCAGCGTGGCCAGGTCGTCCACCAGTAGCTCGGCCACGGTTTTCAGGTAGGCGCGGCGGCGGTCGGCATTCGCGGCCTTGCCGTCGACAAAATCGCTGACCGCGCGCTTGCCGGCGCCGGCGGCGTCAAAATCCTGGCCCCACAGCAGGAACTCGATGGCGTGGTAGCCGGTGGCGATGTTCTCTTCGCCGCCGCGCTCGTTCAGCGCCGACAGCTTGTCCTTGGTGATCGCCAGCTTGCGGTTATTGATGATGCCGGCACCCGGCTTGCCCTTCACACCATCGATATAGGCTTCGTCCAGCGGCCAGGCATTGAGCTGGCCTTCCGGGCCCTTGTCGTCGTCCACCGGGCCGCCGTAGAAGCGGAACGCCTCGGTCTGGCCGTACGGCTCACGCGCGGCCAGCCATGCCTGGCGTGCCTGCTGCAGGCCCTGCTCGCTGGGCGCGGCGACAAAGGCATTCACCGCGTTCTGCAGGGTGCGGGCGGCCTGGTAGGTGTCTTCGTAGCTGGCGAAGACGATCTGGCCATAGGTTTCCGCCACCGCGGCGCGGTTGATTTCGGCGGCAGTAGCCAGCGGCGACAGCAGGGCAGTGCCCAGCGCCAGGACGAGCAGGGTTTTGCGCATGTTGGGGTATCTCGGGGTGGTTGGCTGAAAGATGACAGGGATGATAATTATTGGCATTTACACGGTCAAGCGGCGGCCGCTTTATGCGCTGCGGGTTTTTGCAGGCTACAAGCGCGCTGCAGGCTGGGTTATCGCGGCGCTTCGTGCTATGCTTGCGCCCCTTTTTTCTGCGTGACGCGTCACCCAACCCATGCGAGACCCCTGCGATCATTTCACCATCGACCTGATTGGCGGCATCCGCGCCAAACCCGGTCGCAAGCCGCTGGGGGAGCGCGCGATGACACCGGCCGAGCGCAAGCGGCGCAGCCGCGAGTTGCGGCGCAACCGGCTGCAGGAGCTGTCGGTAACGGTGGAGCTGTCGCGCGATGCGCAGAAGGCGCTGGACAAGATGATCGAGTGGTGGGGGGTGAGCAAGAAAGAGGCGATCAACCGCGCCATGCTGATCGCCTGCCAGTCGCAGACCGGCCGTACCGCCTCGCTGTTCGAATTCGAGCTGGAGCCGGCGGCAGCCAAGCGCAAGTCGCGGCGGCACAAGGCGTGAAAGTAAAAAGGTTGGCCGCGGCCAACCTTTTTTGTTGCTCCGCCGGCCGGCGGCTTCAGACGCGGTAGCTGGCGACTTCTTGCTGCATGGCTTCCGACAGCTGGTGCAGGCGGCTGGCCAGCTCGGTCACCAGCGCCGCGGCGGCCGAGTTTTCCTCCGCCATCTGCGCCACGCTTTCCACCTGCAGCGCGATGCTGTTGGCGGCGGTGCCCTGTTCGCGAATGGCGTGGCTGATCTCGCCGGCCAGGTGGCGGTTCTGGTCGGCCACCTCGACGATGGAGCGGATCGCGCCGCGCGCCTTGTCGGCGTCTTCCACCCCGGTGGCGACATTGTTCACCACGCCCTGCATGCGCTCGCTGGCGCTGCTGGACACGTGCTGGATGGCGGCGATGATATCGGCGATTTCCTGGGTGGAGTGCGAGGTGCGCTCGGCCAGCTTGCGCACCTCGTCGGCTACCACGGCAAAGCCGCGGCCGGTTTCGCCGGCGCGGGCGGCCTCGATGGCGGCGTTCAGCGCCAGCAGGTTGGTCTGGTCGGCCACGTCGCGGATCACGTTCACCACCACGGCAATTTCCCGCGTACGGGCCGTCAGCTGCGCCATTTCGCTGGCGGCATGTTCCACCGCGCCGGCGATGCTTTCGATGGACTGGCTGGTATCGCGGATCACCACTTCGCCGTTTTGCGCCCGGCTGCCGGTGTCCTTGGCCAGATCGTTGGCCTCGTGGCTGCGGTCGGCGACATGGTTGATGCTGACGGTGATCTGCTCCAGCGCGGCGGCCATGGTGGAGGCCGACTCGCTTTGGGTGTTGGAGCCGGCCGCCACTTGCCGCGCCGAGCCGGCCAGCTCGGTGGCCGACTGGGTGACATCGCGCGAGGCGGCCACCATGGTGCGCAGGCTGCCGTGCAGTTTTTCGATCAGCCGGTTGAAGGCGCCCAGCATGTCGGCGATCTCATCGCGGCCATCGGCCTGGCAGCGGGTGGTGAAATCCAGCGATTCGGTCAGCTGCTGGATGCTGTGCTGACCGCGCTTGACGCTGCCGACGATGCGGCGGTAGCTCCACAGCCCCAGCAGTGCCAGCAGGACGATGTTGGCCGCAGTGATGATGCCGGAAATCAGGCTGGCGCTGCTGCTGACCTGTTCCGCCTGCTGCAGCGCGGCATCGGCCTGCTGCTGGTTGAAGCGGATGTGCTCGTCCACTACCTGTTGGGTGGCCTTGAAGTGGTCGCGCGCGTCGCGTGCCAGCTGCATCGCCTGCTCGGTCTGGCCGTCGCGCGATGCCGCCAGCACTGCCTGATATTTGCCTTGCAGCAGTTCCAGCCCGCTTTTCAGGCGGGCGAGATAGCTCTTTTCCTGCTCGCCGGAGGCCAGCGCCTCGTACTGGGTCAGGTTCTGTTGCAGCTTGGCCAGATTGGCCTGGTAATCGGCTTCGATCTCGGCCTTCTTCGCCGGATCGCTGGCCATCACGTGCGCCAGCAGCGAGTTGCGGGTTTCCACCAGGCTCTTGCCGGCAACGCCGAGGACCTGTGTGGTGGGCAGCACGTCGTGCCCCAGGCTGGCAAGCTCGCTGTTGAGCCGCTGCATCTGCAGGAAGGAGTTGCCGGCCAGCAGCAGGGTGCCCAGCACGGCAACGGCGATCATCAGGGCCAAGCGTTGCGAGATTTTCATGTCAGTCTTTCGTCATGTAATGAAACATCATTTACAGTATGACAAAAGATTGTGACAAGCGAGTTTTTACGCTTTGCTTATGCGTCCCGTACGGCTAAGGCCAAGGGTCTAGCTCTGGCGTTTGCCGCCGGTCAGCTGGTGATGGGCGGCCAGTACTAGGTAGCTGTCGCGGGCCAGCTGTTGCAGCGCCGCGGCCTGCGGGTGATCGGCGAACTGCAGTTCGGCATCGAATGCGCGCAGCGCGCGGCGCACGCTGGTGCATACCTCGACCGCGGCGTTGAAGTCGGCGGCGCACAGCACCTTGCCGTTGCGGATGCGACGGCCGTACACCGCCGCCATCTGCGCGTACTTGCCGGCCAGCTCGCAGTCTTGCCAGGCGGTGTCTTCGGCCAGGCCGGCAAACAGCGTCAGCGCCAGTTGGCAGGCGCTCTCGGCCTGGGCGAAGCGCTGCTGCTCCGCTTGCTTATGGTTGCCCGGCTTGCGGCTCTTGTCGTTCATGCGGATTCTCCAGCGTAGAAACATTCGGCACACACCGCGTGGTAGCGGCTTTCGTCGCCGATTTCCACCTGCGGGCCGTGATGCAGGCGCCGGCCGGCAGCATCGGTGCGGATGTGCATGGTGGCCTTGCGGCCGCAGGTGCAGATGGTCTTGATCTCTTCGATGTCCTCGGCCAGCGCCAACAGCCAGGCTGCGCCCGGAAACGGCTCGCCGCGGAAATCGCTGCGCAGGCCGAAGCAGATCACCGGCAGCTTGCGGCTGTGCGCCAGACGATGCAGCTGGCGCACCTGCTGCGGGGTGAGGAACTGCGCCTCGTCCAGCAGGATGCAGGCCAGGTCGCCGTAATCGCCGGCCAGGAAATCATGCTCGGCATCGAAGGTGTCGGCGTCGCGCTGGATGTCCAGCCGCGAGGTGATCTTGCCGCGGCCGTAGCGGTCGTCGATGGCGGCGGTGAACAGCCGCACCTGCTTGCCCATGGCTTCGTAGTTATGGGCGATCTGCAGCAGCATCGTGCTCTTGCCGCTGTTCATCGCGGCGTAGCGGTAGAAGAGTTTGGCCATGGCGGCGGTGTGGAGCGAAAAGGGCGGCCATTGTACCCGCCGGCCGGCGCGGGGTGAACAGCGCGTTCCTTACGTTAACGTCACTGTGCGGTTATCATTGCTGCGCTGCACATATAAACAGCCTGCTTCATGGGCAGGCTGCAACAACAAGGGCTGATACATGGAAAAGCAATTGCCGCTGATGGATACCCGCTACATCACCATGCGCTGGGGCGACATGGATGCGGTTGGGCATCTGAACAACACCTATTACTTCCGCTACATGGAGCAGATTCGCGTGGAGTGGCTGGAAAACGCCGGCTTCCCCATCGACCCGGCCGGCATCGGCCCGGTGCTGGGGCAGACCAGCTGCAGCTACAAGCGCGAGCTGACCTACCCGGCCACGGTGGCGATCAGCATCGAAGTGGAAAAGGTTGGCCGCAGCAGCCTCAAGCTGCGGCATCACTTCTACCTGCAGGGCGACCCTGCCACCGTATACGCGGTGGGCGAGGCCACGCTGGTATGGGTGGACTACCAGGCCGGCAAGACGGTATCGATTCCGGAGCCGATTCGCGCGCTGCTGCGCGCCGCCGGGGCGGAGGCTTGATGCGGCCAACCTTCCACGCCTGCGCGTGGCGCTGGGCGGGGGAGGTGGCAAAGCAAGCCGTCGCTCAGTAGTCGTAGATATGCTCAAGCTCGACCGGTTGCTTGTGTAGCTGGCGCAGACGCTCACCAAGCTGGCCAACACGCGTGACCAGTGCAACGCGCTTGCGCGTGGGTTCGGTTAGTAGTGGCTGCTCGAATAGCAGTTGGTCTTTGCCGCTGCCCGGCTGCCAGTTGGCTGGCGCCAGTATGGTGAGCAGTAACTTGGCGTGTGGCGGGTTGCCGGCAATTTCGTGAAAATTGGCGCCTTGCTGCGCCAACGCCTCTGCATGGGAGCGGAAGGCTTCGTAGCGCGGCAGGCTGAGCAATTGGCGGCCATCCGGCAGTGTTTGCAGCAGGTGAACATCCGGCAGCTGTGCGTCTGGAGCGGCAGGCTGGTCGAGTACCACGAGGGTGGTCAGCAGCTCCTTGCCATAGCTGGCCTGGGTGGCTTGCTTGATCAACCAGCCATAGCCTGCCTTGACCAGATATTCGCTGCTCAGCGCGTAGCGCCGCTCCCATTTGCGGAACAGGCTGTCCCCACCGGCGGGGAGTTGCCATAGCCCATGCATGGCCTGCGCGAAATCGTATTCATACCAGGGCAGGACGCGGATGAAGTTCACATAATCCTGCGCAACCCGGGCCGCGTAGCGTTCTTCCACGGTCGGGGCCGGGCCACGCAGCCATTCGCCCAGTCGGCCAAGGGTGCGTTCGTAGGCCAGCCGCAGGCCGTATTCGACGGTGGAGCTGCTGGCGATCACCAGAATCATGACGTGATAGCCGGTGTTGAGCGGGTAGCTGGCGGTGGCCTCGGTCACGCGGGCATAGCTGGCCCACAGTTGACGGATATGGCCCCAGAACGGGAAGTCGCTCAGCGGCCGGTCGGCCGCTGCATAGCGCGCGTATTCAGCCGGGCTGTGCACCAGAAACCATTCGGGATAGGTCAGGAAAGTCTGCTCCTCGTTGCGGCGGTTGGCATCGGGGGTGATGGGGCCGCTGACAGCCAGCAGGCTAACCAGCAGCAGGCTCAGCAAGACAAGGCGGCGCATCAGTAAGCCTCCTTGGTGAAGGCCATCAGCACATTGTGGCTGGGGTCGTGCGCTTGCAGCAGGCGTTGGCCACTGTCACGCAGGCCGACTTGCGCCAGGCGTTCGACCCAGGTGGCGATATCGACGAAATGGCGGCGCTCGGCGACATTGACCGACCACGGCTCGCCCAGGCCGGCATTGAACACTGTGTGCGCCAGGGATACGAATGCCGCCATCTGCGGATTATTGACATCGTGGTCGCGCAGGATGAAGGTGCCGCCCGGTGCCAGGATCCGCGCGATGCTTGCCAGGAAAGGCATCAACTTGTCCGGTGCGATGTGATGCAGGCCGATGTAGCAGCTCACCAGCTCCACGCTCTGGTCGGCAATGTCATTGCTGGCGATGGGGGCGTAATCGCCTAGCGGGACAAAACGGGCCAGCTGCCGCAGACCGCCGCGTTCGACAACATCGACGGGGCTGTTACCTGGGGCGCGATCATGAATCAGTACCCGATCGCCCTGTAGCCGCAAGGCGTGCTGCAGCTGGCTGAGGTAGCGCCCGGTACTGCCGATCTCGACATAGCCAAGAAAGCGTCGCCGCTCGCCCAGCAGTTGCAGGGTCTGGCGTGTCATTTCGCGCTTTTGTTTGGCCAGGGCGGGCAGCGCGTAGCGGAGCTCGGCGAGGATGGGCTTGATGGTCCGCAGGTTCGCCTGGATGCGGCGGTAGATGGCTTCGTCGCCGCCACCCTCGAGCACTGAATCCAGAATCAAAGTGTGGAAGCGGTCTTCCGGGTAAAGATGGAAGACGTTTTGCAGAAAGCGGTAGAAGTGATCCTGCCAGACGGTGTCACTGTAGATGGCATCGAAGTCGCCACGCGGTGGGCGCGGCGGCGGGGTGGCGTTGAGGGTGGGCGCGTAGTATTTGTCCCACAGCGCATTGCGCAGTCGGTAGTGTGGGTCGAGTTGCCGCTTGAGGGCAAACAGGGACAAGGCCCCCGGATAGGCACGGTGGAATTGCTCGGGTGTGGCGTGCAATTGGTAGGGCAGGTAATAGGTTCCACCTGCCGACAGCACCGCCTCGATCAGCTCCCGTGTCCAGATGGCTACCCGGTTGCAGGCGTTGCGGCGTGTTCGCTGCTTGTAGTACAGCACGAAGGCAAATGTCTCGCCCCGTGCCCAGGCCAGCAGGGTGCCGGGGTCTGCGGCGGCGTGGCGAATGGAGATGTTGAGCACATTGGCACGATGGCGCTGCAGGATTTCTGCCATTTTCGGCACAAACTGCTCCAGCTGGCCGACAGGTATGAAGTATTCCTGCAGCACATAGGTGCGCTGCAGGCGTGATAGCGGCTCCAGTTCGGCGGCATCGTAACCCGCCTCGTAGTTGCGCCAGTGCACCGGCTTGCCCAGGTACAGCAGGGGGTCGAGCAGGTGCTCGCGGCGTTCGCGCCCCAACGGGGTTTCGGACATGGCCCACAGCAAGTATTTGTGCAGCGGGTATAGCCGGCGATGGCTGTGCAGGCGCTGCGTCACCGTGACCGGGTGCTTGGTCTCCGTCCAGCTGACCGCCCTGAGCTTTTGGTAGTGTGGCGCGTAGAGGTCGGCATTGTGGAACACCACGCCGCGCTCCTCTCGTACCTGCGGGCCGAACCACGGGCCGTAATTGGCCAGTGACATCTTGCGGCTGCTGCGCTGCACGCGCACATTGTTGGTCAGCTGCAATTCGACCTCGACGATGATGCCGATGGCGCCATAGCCGCCAATGGCGGCATAGAACAGCGCAGGCTGCTGGCTGGGGCTGGCTTGTTCTAGCCGACCGTCCGGCAAGACCAGGGCGATTTGCCGCACCGACAGGACAATCGGCCCCACGCCCATATAACGTCCATGCGCATTGACCGACAGCGAGCCGCCGACAGTGAAGTTGGCATAGGTCTGCATGATCATGACCGATAGTTCATGCGGATCGATAAAGGCCTGGATGTCGCACCAGCGGATGCCGGCCTGTACGCGTATCGTCCTTGCCTGAGGGTCGAAGCCCAGTACCCGGTTTAGCTGGCGCATATCCAGGTGCAGGCTGCCGGGGCTTGCCGTCTGCCCGCCCATGCTGAAATGACCGCCGCCGACCGATACCGGGCCGTCTGTGCGAGCGAGTGCATCTTGGACTTCTGCCACCGACGTTGGTGCCGAGATCGCAAATACCGGCACTGGATTAAGCTGGGTAACATCGTTGACGATCATGCCGGCCCCTTTGTGTGGATATTCACCTGCAAGTAGTCGCGATGAACGATATAGGGGTCTTCGCCGTATTGGTTCTCGCCCACCGTGCCGCGCAGGCAAGTTAGCCGGAAGGCAATCAATAGTGGACCGAAGACCGGCAGCAGTAGCCACAGCAGCTGCCAGACCGAGCGGCCGCCATCGTGCAGGCGCTTGACCGCCAGCGCCATTGCCATCCAGCCAAATGGCAGCAGCAGTAGCAGCGAAGCAATACGCCCCAGCTGGGAATCAAGGGCAAGGCTCAGGGTGATGAAAGCCGCCAGCAGCAAAGTTGTGCTCGCCCACCAGCTGCTGCGGCGCAAGCGTCCAGAGAATGAGAAAAACAGCTGAACCCAGGCCACGGCGTCCTCCGATGTTTTTTGACGGTTTTGCTTGGAAACGACCCCGCAAGATATCCCGATGGCAAGAGTGCTGTCATCAGCAGTTTCAGTGATAGCCAATAATTCAGATATGGGCAAAGCCGGGCCGCGGCCGGGCAAGCAGGTATAGCCAAGCGAACGGCAAATAAAAATCGGCCGCAGATTGCTCTGCGGCCGATTGTCATTGCTGCCGGATTGATACCCGTGTAGCCCCGTCTCAGGCAAACACCTGCAGCAGTGCGGCCAACTGCCCGCCGGCGGCACTGGGCACCGCCATGCGGCTGTCCACTGCCATCATCACGCTCAGCGCGGTGATGGTGACGATGGAGAAGGCGAACACCTGGCGTGCCCACACGCGATCGTCCACGTCGGCCTTGCGGCCGGACAGTGCCATCTTCAGCCACCACAGGCTGGTGGCCAGCGCCACTACCAGGTAGCCGTAGCCGACGTAGCCGCCCAGCATCAGCATGCAGGTGGCGGCGGTGAAGGCCAGGATGTACAGCACGATCTGGCGCTTGGCCGCCGATACGCCGCGCACCACCGGCAGCACCGGGATGCCGGCCGCCTGGTAGTCTTGGAAGCGGAAGATGGCAATCGCGTAGGAATGCGGCATCTGCCACAGGCAGAACATCAGCAGCAGGATGGCGGCGCCCAGGTCGAAGCGGCCGGTGGCGGCGCAGTAGCCGGCTACCGGCGGTACCGCGCCGGACAGGCTGCCCACCACGGTGCCGTATACCGACTTGCGCTTCATGTACAGGCTGTACACGCCGGCGTAGATCACGAAGCCGAACAGCGCGCAGGCGGTGGCCAGCGCGTTGGTGCCGAACCACAGGGTGGCAAAGCCGGCGATGCCGAGCACGATGCCGTGCGCCAGCGCCGCGCGCAGCGACATGGCGCCGGTTACCAGTACGCGGCCCTTGGTGCGCGCCATCTTGCTGTCGATGTCGCGGTCCACGCAGTTGTTCAGCGAGCAGCCGGAAGCCACCACCAGCGACAAGCCGATGAGGGTGGCCAGCATCTGCAGCAGGTCGACATGACCCTGTGCCGCCAGCAGGTAACCGCCGGCGGTGGAGATCAGGTTGCCGAAGATGATGCCCGGCTTGGTGACCTGCAGATAGCGCTTGAGCTTCACGTTGGCCGCACTCAGCTTGGCATCATCAGCGCGTCGGCGCTGAAGATGATCCATACCGACAGCACCACCAGCAGCACGATCACCAGCGCGGTGAACAGGAAGGCCAGGCTGTTGACGCGGCCCTCGCTGCTGAAGTTCAGGTGCAGGAAGTACTTCAGGTGTACCAGGATCTGTACCACGGCGAAGCCGGCGATGGTCAGCAGGGTGTCGTGCGGGTTCAGGCCGCCGTTCATTACCAGCCAGAACGGGATCACGGTCAGGATCACCGACAGCACGAAGCCGGTCAGGTAGGACGAAACGCTGCCATGGCTGGCGGCGTGGTCGTGAGAGTGGCTCATCAGATCGCCCCTTTCAGATACACCACGGTGAATACGCAGATCCACACGATGTCGAGGAAGTGCCAGAACATGCTCAGGCAGTTCAGGCGGGTCATGGCGCGGCCGGTGAGGCCGGTCTTGAGCACTTCCAGCATCATCACCACCATCCACAGCAGGCCGGCGGTCACGTGCAGGCCGTGCATGCCCACCAGGGCGAAGAAGCCGGACAGGAAGGCGCTCTTGTCCGGGCCGTGGCCCTCGGCGATCAGCGCGCCGAACTCGTGCAGCTCCATGCCGATGAAGGTGGCGCCGAACAGGAAGGTCACCGCCAGCCAGCCCAGGAGGCCGGCCTTGTTGCCCTTGTGGCCGCTGATCATGGCGAAACCGTAGGTGATGCTGGAGAACAGCAGCGCGAAGGTTTCCACCAGCACGAACTTCAGTTCGAAGATGTCGTGGCCGGCAACACCGCCTGCCACGTTGCCCACCAGTACCGCATAGGCGGCAAAGGCGCTGGCAAACAGGATGCAGTCGGTCATCAGGTACAGCCAGAAGCCCAGCTCTACGCTGGCGCCGGCGTCGTGATGCTCGTGGTCGTGCGCATGATCGTGGTCATGCAATGCGTTTACTTGCGAAGTCATGGCTGCTTACACCTGCTCCAGAGTTTTGGCCTTGTGCGGACGGGCGCTGGTATCGCGCTCCTCGTAACGGTCGAAGTCGATGCCCATCTTCTCGAAGCGCTCGCGCTCGATGGCTGCCACTTCTTCCGGCTGCACGTAGTAGTCCTTGTCGTTGTCGTAGGCGCGGGCCAGCATGCTGGCGATGATGCCCACCAGGCCAACGATGGACAGCCACCAGATGTGCCAGATCAGCGCGAAGCCGCACACCAGGGTGAAGCCGCCGATGTAGACGCCGGCCGCGGTGTTCTTCGGCATGTGGATCGGCGCGTACTGCTTGGGAATGTCGTAGGCCACGCCTTTTTCCTTCATGTCGGTGAACGCGTCGATGTCATGCACCTGCGGCAGGGTGGCGAAGTTGTAGAACGGCGGCGGCGAGGAAGTGGACCACTCCAGGGTATGGCCATTCCACGGGTCGCCGGACACATCCACCAGTTCCTTGCGCTTGCGCAGGCTCACGTATAGCTGCAGCAGCTGGCAGCCGATGCCGATGGCGATCAGCACTGCGCCGATGCAGGCGGCGTACAGCCACGGGGTCCACAGCGGGTTGTCGGTGTGGTTCAGGCGGCGGGTCATGCCCAGGAAGCCCAGGATGTACAGCGGCACGAAGGCGAAGTAGAAGCCGGTCTGCCAGAACCAGAACGATGCCTTGCCCAGGCGCTCGTCCAGCTTGAAGCCGAAGGCTTTCGGGAACCAGAAGGCGAAGCCGGCCAGGTAGCCGAACACCGCACCACCGATGATGGTGTTATGGAAGTGGGCGATCAGGAACAGGCTGTTGTGCAGCACGAAGTCTGCGCCCGGTACCGCCATCAGCACGCCGGTCATGCCGCCGATGGAGAAGGTGATCATGAAGCCCAGGGTCCACAGTACCGGCGCGGTGAAGCGCAGGCGGCCGCGGTAGATGGTGAACAGCCAGTTGAACAGCTTCACGCCGGTAGGCACCGAGATCACCATGGTGGCGATGCCGAAGAAGGCGTTGACGCTGGCGCCGGAGCCCATGGTGAAGAAGTGGTGCAGCCATACCATGAAGCCCAGCACGGTGATCACGCCGGAGGCGATGATCATCGAGGTGTGGCCGAACAGGCGCTTGCCGGAGAAGGTGGAGATCACTTCGGAGAACACGCCGAAGGCCGGCAGTACCAGGATGTACACCTCAGGATGGCCCCATGCCCAGAACAGGTTCAGGTACATCATCGGGTTGCCGCCGGCTTCACTGGTGAAGAAGTGGAAGTCCAGGTAGCGGTCCAGGGTCAGCATCGCCAGCGCGCCGGTCAGGATCGGGAACGAGCTGACGATCAGCACGTTGGCCCAGGTGCAGGTCCAGGTGAAGATCGGCATCTGCATCAGCTTCATGCCCGGGGCGCGCATCTTGAGGATGGTCACCAGGAAGTTGATCGCCGTCAGCGTGGTGCCTATGCCGGATATCTGTAGCGCCCAGATGTAGTAATCCACCCCCACGCCCGGGCTGTAGGCCAGCTCGGACAGCGGCGGGTAGGCTACCCAGCCGGTACGGGCGAATTCACCCACGCCCAGCGACAGGTTCACCAGTGCCGCAGCGGCCACCAGCAGCCAGAAGCTCAGCGAGTTCAGGAACGGGAAGGCCACGTCGCGGGCGCCGATCTGCAGCGGTACCACGATGTTCATCAGGCCGGTCATGAACGGCATGGCCATGAAGATGATCATGATCACGCCGTGGGCGGTAAAGATCTGGTCGTAGTGCTCGGGCGGGAAGATGCCGTGCGCGCCACCGGTGGCCATCGCCAGCTGGGTGCGCATCATCAGTGCGTCGGCAAAGCCGCGCAGCAGCATCACCAGCGCCACGATGATGTACATCACGCCGATTTTCTTGTGGTCGACCGAAGTCAGCCACTCTTTCCACAGGTAGCCCCACTTGCCGAACTTGGTGATGGCGGCAATCAGGGCCAGGCCGAGCAGGCCGGCGCCGGACAGCGCCCCCATGATGATGGGCTCGTGGAAGGGTATTGCTTCCAGAGTCAGTTTTCCGAACATTGCTTGATTACTCCTTGACTGCTGCGGGGGCGCACAGGCTCTTGCTGAGCACGGCCAGCTGGCTGGCGCTGAGGCCGGATTCCATCGCGGTCTGGTGGCCGGCCATGTACTTGTTCAGCACGCCGTAGAACAGGCCGGGGGTGACGGAAGAGAAGTACTGCACCGGGTTGCTCTCGCTCGGCTTGAGCAGCGCGGCATAGTTGGCCGCATCCAGCGGCTGGCCGGCGCGGGCCTTCTGCACCCAGCTGTCGAACTCGGCCTGGCTGTTCAGCGCCAGCGCCTTGAACTTCATGCCGGAGAAGCCGGCGCCGCTGTAGTTGGCCGACATGCCGTCATAACTGCCGGCTTCGTTGGCGATCAGGTGCAGCTTGGTCTGCATGCCCGCCATCGAGTAGATCTGGCCGCCCAGCTGCGGAATGAAGAACGAGTTCATCGCCGCGTCGGAGGTGATCTTGAAATTCACCGGGGTGTTGGCCGGGAACGCCAGCTGGTTCACCGAGGCGATGTTCAGGTCCGGGTAGATGAACAGCCATTTCCAGTCCAGCGACACCACCTGCACGTTGATCGGCTTGACGCTGGAATCCAGCGGGCGGTACGGGTCCAGCTTGTGGGTGCTGTTCCAGGTCACGATGGCCAGGAAGGTCACGATGATGATGGGGATGATCCACACCACCGCTTCGATCTTGCCGGAGTGCGACCATTTCGGCGTGTAGGTGGCGCTTTCGTTGCTGGCGCGGTATTTCCAGGCGAAGGCGATGGTCATCACGATCACCGGCACCACCACCAGCAGCATCAGCAGCGTGGCGGTGATGATCAGGGATTTTTCGTCGGCGGCTACCTGGCCCTTGGGGTCGAGAATGCCCCCCTTGCAGCCGGCGAGCAGGGCGGTAATGCCAAGCCCTAGCCATCTTGAAATGTGGGGAAGTGTGCGTTTTATCATCCTGCGACCTTGGTGGTTTTAAACGTAACTTTGCTTGCGGACACCGCGTTGGCGGTGCGACAGGCCGGGTACGTGCTGTGTGCGGACGGTGGGAGGCGGGCCGGAAACGGCCGGGTCGGACAGTGCGCCGGTGCACCGCCGCGGGCAGGTGGCCCGGCGGCTGTCCAAACCTGATGGCATGACAGCGAACATTCGCTGCCCGACTGGCGACTGCGGCCAGGGCAAGCGGGGCGCCACGGCAGGGGTGGGCGGGCGCAACGCTTGCCGTGCCCGGTAAAAGGCTGGCGGAACGAGTCAGGTACTTCGCTTTGAAGAACGGAAAAGCGAATGGAATGGGGTGGTCATTCCATCCTTGGTATGACTGGACGGGCGCGATTGAAAGCGATTTCGCGATCCGCTTCAAGGTGTGGCGGCGAGGCACGGATACAAAGCGGTCGCATTCTGGCCTTGCGTGTGGCCAACTATTTTGCTGCTGTGCAGCAAGTGCTTGAAATCACAGCGACTATGCTTACGGCCTGTTTTGCTTGTGTTACAAGTTGTTACAAAAAAGATTCATGAAAATGCAAGTGTCGCCATGATCTATGTCATGAGTTTTGCAAAATGGCGTGGCAGATTCGGCATTGTTTGATGCCGGTCGAAAAAAGGGCAGCGCATTGCGCTGCCCTGGGTGGCGCCGGCCGCTGCTCAGTGCCCGCTCTTGTCGGCCGGTGGAATCAGGAAATCCTTCGGCCGCCGTAGCGCCAGCTGCAGTACCGCCGGCAGCAGCGGCAACGCATCGGTGCCCTTGAGCTTGCGCGCGCGCAGCGCCACCCACAGCGCCAGGGTGAAGCTCACCAGCAGGTTGGTCATGCCGATCAGCACCACCCCGCCCAGCGCCCACAGCGCCATGCTCAGCGGCAGCTGGTAGTCGTAGCTCACCGCGGCGTAGGACAGGTAGGCCGACGAGAAGGTGATATGGCGGATGTCCAGCGGCAGCCCCAGCAGGAAACCCACCGTGCCGGTGATGCCGAGGAACATGCCGAAGTAGAAATTGCCGGCCAGGCCGCCCAGATTGTGTTCCACGTAGTGCGCCAGCCGGCGGGTGCGGCGCTCGCCCAGCAGCCGGTTCAGCCACGGCAATGCGGCCAACCTTTGCGGAATCTGCCGGTAGATGGCCTTGTTGTCGTAGTAGCCGGCGATCAGCCCGGCCAGGAACAGGTACACGCCGGCAATGGCGGCATGCAGCAGCGCCAGGCTGCCGATCGGGTTCTGGTCCTGCAGCAAATGGCTGGCCTTGGCGATGTCAATCACCGGGCTGCCGGTCACCGCCTTCCAGCCGGCGGCGATCAGCCACGCCACCGGAATCGCCACCAGCACATTGCCGAGAATCGCCACCAGCTGGGTGCGCAGCACCTTGGCCACCAGCTCGGCCAGCTCCTTCAGCTGCGGCTTGCCGTTGGCCTGGTGAATCACCGCGGCAATGCGCGCCGCGGTCATCGCCGGCTGCTTGGTGGCGATGGTGAAGTGCAGCACGTGCACCAGCATGAAGCCCAGCGCGTAGTTGAGGCCGAAGGCCAGCGCCTCCCAGAGCAGCGGCAGGTGCAGCTTGGCCAGCAGCAGCTTGAACAGCGCCATGAAGCCGACGATCATGCCGGCGCCCATCGCCGCCCGCGCCATGTCCTTCCATTCCTTGCGGTTCTCGGCGATATAGTGCTCGCCGTGGCGGCCGGCATGCTCGGTGACCTGGCGCGCCAGCAGCTCGGTGTTGCTGGTGAACACGTCGCGCACGCTGTACTTGCGGTTCTCGGCGCGCACCAGCTCCGCCAGCAGGTGGAACAGTGCACCGTCCTGCGCCGGGCTGATGTCCTGGTCCAGCAGCCGCAGCACGGTGCGCAGCCGCTCGATGTGCTGCGCCAGCCGCTGCAGGTGGTAGGTCAGGCTGACCGACACGCCGCGCTCGGCCGCCACCTTGCGCAGCCGGCCGAGCAGCTGCTCGCACTGCTCCAGCAGCACCAGCATCTGCTTGTTGTCTTCCGGCTGCAGCGTCGGCTCGCTCATCGCCTGGCGCGCGGATTCGACAAAATGCAGCGCCTCGGCCGACAGGTGCAGGAACGGCGACTCGAAGCGCTCGATGTCCGGGTACACCCGCACCAGCTCCGGCTCCAGGCCGATGGCGGTGATGCGCGCGGTCAGCACCTGCACCGCCTCCAGCAGCTGCAGCCGGGTAGGGTTGGCCGCGGCCAACGTTTCTTCGTGCCAGGCCAGCGCCTGCCACAGCTCCTGCCACACCTCCGCCGCGACGGCGCCCACCCAGCGGTAGTCGTCCTTGCCGGAAAAAATCACGCCGAACTGGTCGGCCAGGTGCGCGCTGGAGCGCGCCGGCGGCAGCAGCCGCTCGCCGATGCGGCGCTTGATGGCCTGGGCGAAGGTTTCGTTGGAAAGCAGGCCGGTGTCGGTGTACAGCTGCACCTGGCGCGCTTGCGCCATCAGGTCCAGCAGCGCGTGGCGCAGCGCGGCGCGATGCGAGTCATGCCGGCTCAGCAGGTAGGTGAGGGCACGCAGGTTGCTGGTGGCCTGCACAAAGTCGTCGGCATCGTCCGGCCGCAGCTGGGCCAGCAGCGTGGCCAGGGCGGCGACGGGGGATTCATCCGGCTGGCGCGTGGCCAGCTTGTTAAGCAGTTGATCCATGCGGTTTCCAGAATGAGGGTCGATGCCCGTCGTGACGGCGCCTTGGCCGGGCGGACGGGGAATGGCAAGACAAGTGGCATGCCGGCCGCGAGGGCTGCACACCAGGCGAATAGCCTGAACAGGCTTCATGACAGACAAGCCGTTGCGGGCCGGAGTTCAATAATTTTTTGCCGGCCGCAGCGCAGCGGGCAAGAAAAATGCGGCCAACCCTGGGCAGGTTGGCCGCATGCTTGGCGTGGCGGATGGCCTAGTCGAACTGCAGCTGGCCGGCGCGCGCGTCCACCATGATGGTGGATTTTGGCGGGTAGTTGCCGGCCAGAATCGCCTTGGCCAGCGGGTTCTCGATCTCGCTCTGGATCGCCCGTTTCAGCGGTCGCGCGCCGTATACCGGGTCGAAGCCGGCGTCGGCGATCAGGCTCAGCGCCGCATCGCTCACCTGCAGGCTGATCTCCAGCTTGGCCAGCCGCTGTTCCAGCCGTTTCAGCTGGATGCGGGCGATGGACTTGATCTGCGCCTCACCCAGGCTGTGGAATACCACCAGCTCGTCGATGCGGTTGACGAACTCGGGGCGGAAGTGCGCCTTCACCTCGGCCAGCACCGCCAACTTCACCACCTGGTAGTCGTCGCTGGCCATGCTCTGGATGTGCTGGCTGCCCATGTTTGAGGTCATCACGATCACCGTGTTCTTGAAGTCCACGGTGCGGCCCTGGCCGTCGGTCAGGCGGCCGTCGTCCAGTACCTGCAGCAGCACGTTGAACACGTCCGGGTGCGCCTTTTCCACTTCATCCAGCAGGATCACGCTGTACGGCTTGCGGCGCACCTGCTCGGTGAGCATGCCGCCTTCCTCGTAGCCGACATAGCCGGGTGGCGCGCCGATCAGCCGCGCCACCGAGTGCTTCTCCATGTACTCGGACATGTCGACGCGGATCAGATGCTCCTCGCTGTCGAACAGGAAGCCGGCCAGCGCCTTGCACAGCTCGGTCTTGCCCACGCCGGTGGGGCCGAGGAACAGGAAGGAGCCGTACGGGCGGTTGGGGTCGGCCAGGCCCGAGCGCGAGCGGCGGATGGCGTCGGCCACCACGGTCACTGCCTCGTTCTGGCCCACCACGCGCTGGTGCAGCACCTCTTCCATATGCAGCAGCTTCTCGCGCTCGCCGGTGAGCATCTTGGCCACCGGAATGCCGGTCATGCGCGAGATCACCTCGGCAATCTCCTCGGCGCCGACCTGGGTGCGCAGCAGGCGGTTGGGCTTGTCGTTGCTGCCGGCGGCCTCGGCATCCTTGAGGCGGCCTTCCAGCTGCGGCAGCTTGCCGTACTGCAGCTCGGCCAGGCGCTGCCAGTTGCCCTGGCGCTTCAGTTCATCCATCTCCACTTTCAGCTGCTCGATCTCTTCCTTGATCGACTGGCTGCCTTGCTGGCTGGCTTTCTCCGCCTTCCAGATTTCCTCCAGGTCGGCGTAGTCGCGCGACAGCTCGTCGATTTCGTCCTCGATCAGCTGCAGGCGCTTGCGGGAGGCCTCGTCGGTTTCACGCTTCACCGCCTCGCGCTCGATCTTCAGCTGGATCAGGCGGCGGTCCAGCTTGTCCATTTCTTCCGGCTTGGAGTCCAGCTCCATCTTGATCTTGGAGGCGGCCTCGTCGATCAGGTCGATGGCCTTGTCCGGCAGGAAGCGGTCGGTGATGTAGCGGTGGCTCAGTTCGGCGGCGGCGACGATGGCCGGGTCGGTGATGTCCACGCCGTGGTGGATCTCGTACTTTTCCTGCAGGCCGCGCAGGATGGCGATGGTGTCTTCCACCGTCGGTTCGTCCACCAGCACCTTCTGGAAGCGGCGCTCCAGCGCGGCATCCTTCTCGATGTACTTGCGGTACTCGTCCAGCGTGGTGGCGCCCAGGCAGTGCAGCTCGCCGCGCGCCAGCGCCGGCTTGAGCATATTGCCGGCATCCATGGCGCCGTCGGCCTTGCCGGCGCCGACCATGGTGTGGATCTCGTCGATGAACAGGATGATGTTGCCCTCATCCTTGGCGATGTCGTTCAGCACCGCCTTCAGCCGCTCTTCGAACTCGCCGCGGAACTTGGCGCCGGCGATCAGCCCGGCCATGTCCAGCACCAACAATTTTTTGTGCTTCAGGCTTTCCGGCACCTCGCCGTTGACGATGCGCTGCGCCAGGCCCTCGACGATGGCGGTCTTGCCCACGCCCGGCTCGCCGATCAGCACCGGGTTGTTCTTGGTGCGGCGCTGTAGCACCTGGATGGCGCGGCGAATCTCGTCGTCGCGGCCGATTACCGGGTCCAGCTTGCCGGCGCGGGCGCGTTCGGTCAGGTCGAGGGTGAATTTCTTCAGCGCCTCGCGCTGGTTCTCGGCATCGGCACTGTCCACGTTGTCGCCGCCACGCACCGCGTCTACCGCGGCGTGGATGGCGGCGCTGCTGCCGCCGTGCTGCTTGAGCAGACGGCCGGTTTCGCCCTTGTCGTCGGCCAGCACCAGCAGGAACAGCTCGCTGGCGATGAACTGGTCGCCGCGTTTCATCGCCGCCTTGTCGGTGAGGTTCAGCAGATTGCCCAGCTCGCGCGACACGGTGATCTCGCCGCCGGTGCCGGTGACTTTCGGCAGCCGGGCCAGCGCGTCGCGCAGGCTGTTCTTCAGCGCGCCGCTGTTGACGCCGGCGCGCGCCAGCAGGCTGCCGACGCCGCTGTCGGCGTCGTCCAGCATCGCCAGCAGCACGTGCTGTGCCTCGATGTAGGCATTGTCCTCGCCCAGCGCCAGGCTTTGCGCCTCGGCCAGCGCCTGTTGAAACTTGGTGGTCAGTTTTTCGAATCGCATGCCATGCACCTCGTGTAACGCTTGAATACCTGCAAGTTTGGGCAGGCGTTGCCGGATTTCAAGCACCTGCCGGCAACAGGCGCTGCGTTTGCGGCGTGGTTTGATGGTAGACAAAAAAACAGCCCGCGAAGGGCGCGGGCTGGTGGGCAAAGGTTGGCCGCATGCGGCCAACCTTTGATCTATTGCGGCTGCTTGCGGATCAGCGCTCGCAGCAGGAAGCGGCTGGGGTGGATGGCGTCCATCAGCGGTTTGGGCAGCGGCAGCGGCTCGTCTTCCAGCAGGCTGGCCAGCACTTCGCCGCACAGCGGCGCGGTGACCATGCCGCGCGAGCCGTGCGCGGTGGTCACGAACAGGCCGGGAAGCTCCGGCGCCGCCGTCTCCGGCTGCAGCGTGGCGTCGCGCGCCAGCATCGCGTACTGCGCGGCAAAGGCGTCGCGGTCCACCAGCGGCCCGGCGATGGGCAGGTAGTCCGGGCTGGTGCAGCGCAGTGCGGCGCGGCCGCTGCAGTCGTCGGCGCCCAGCCGCTCGCCGCCCAGCGCCTGGTACAGCGCCGGCGCCATATCGGCCAGCATGGCCAGATTCTCCTCGTGCTCGCCCGGCGTGGTGTCGCCGGCCGGCTGCTCAAACTTGAAGGTGGCGCCAAAGCAGTGGCTGTCATGACGCGCCGGCGAGATATAGCCTTCGCCGCAGATCACGCTCTGCAATGCCCGGCTGGCGGCGGTGGCGGGCAGCACCGACACCTGCCCGCGGATGGCTTTCAGCGGCAGGTGGCTGCTGGCGGGGAACAGGCGGGCATCGTTGGCATTGGCCAGCACCGCGATGCGACCGCTGGCCAGTTCGCCCTGCGCGCCGTGGGCCAGCCAGTGGCCGTCGCTGCCGCGTTGTACCAGCTCGCTGACGCTGACGCCCTGCAGCAGCCGGATATTGGGATGCGCCAGTAGCTGCCGCACCAGCGCCGGCGGGTGCAGCCAGCCGCTTTGCGGGAAGTGTAGCGCCGACTGGCTTAGCGGGATGCCGGCCAGCGTGCTGGCTTCGTCGGCATCGACTGCGCGCAGCAGGCCCTCGGGCAGACCGGCGGCGGCCAAGCCTTGCTGCCGTTTTTGCTCGCCGGCATCGTGCGCCAGCTGCAAGACGCCGCAGGGCTGCCAGCTGTCTTCGCCCGGCGGCAGCTGCGCGTGCAGGGTGCGCAGGCTGTAGCTGTAGCCGGCCAGCAGCAGGCGGGTAAGCGGGGTGAAGTGCGGCGACAGCTTGGTGTACAGCACGCCCTGCGGGTTGCCGGAGGCTTCGCTGGCCGGCGCCGGCTGGCGATCCAGCACCGTCACCTGCCAGCCGCGCAGCGCCAGGCTGTGCGCCACGCTGGCGCCGGCAATGCCGGCGCCGATCACGATGGCGCTGCGCTCGCCGGCGGGTAGTGCCGGGCGGGCGTACCACGGCGCCTGCCAGCTGGCGGTCGGCGCCTGCGGTAGGCTGCCGCGGCACATCGCCCATTTGCTGCCGTGGCCCGGCACCTTTCCTACACTGAAACCTGCCTCGCGCAGCCCGCGGCGCACGCTGCCGGCGCAGGTGAAGGTGGCGAGGGTGGCGCCGGCGGCGGACAGCCGCACCAGTTGCGCAAACAGTGCCGGCTGCCACATTTCCGGGTTGCGCGCCGGGGCAAAGCCGTCCAGGAACCAGGCATCGATGCGGGCATCCAGCTGCGGCAGGGTGTCCAGCGCATCGCCTACCAGCAGAGTCAGCGTGACGCGGCCGTTTTCCAGGACGAAGCGGTGCCAGCCGGGCGGCAGTTCGGCGTATTGCTGCAGCAGCTGCCCGGCCTCACGCGCCAGTTGCGGCCACAGCGCCAGTGCGCGCTGCAGGTCGTCCGGGCGCAGCGGGTGCTTCTCGGTGCTGACAAACGCCAGCCGCGCGCTGGGCGGCGCGTGCTGCAGAAAGGTCTGCCATGCCACCAGGAAGTTCAGCCCGGTGCCGAAGCCGGTTTCGCCGATGCAGAACAGGCCGTGCTCGCCCAGCGCGGCAAAGCGCTGCGGCAGCTGGTTGTTGGCGATGAACACGTGGCGGGTTTCGTCGATGCCGCTATTGCGGGAGAAATACACGTCGTCGTAATCGCTGGAACGGGGTTGGCCGCTGCTCCAGTCGATACGGGCGCTTTGAATGGGGGAGGACATGATTGTGCTGCGCTGCAAGCGAGGTAACTTCTGAACGGCGCATAGTATGCCCGCAGTTGGCGCCGGCAGACACGCGCTGGCGCAAGATTTGTGCCGTTGCGGCCGGCTTTGCCCCGTGTCCGGCGCGGCCAGCCGCCAGTGTGGTGCGCAGGGTACAGCCTCGGCAGGGCGGGTGGCGCCGGCAAGCGTATGAAATGTATAGATATTTGATTGTCTACAGTCGCCAGTGCGGCGGGCGCCGGCAAAGCTGGCCGATAATTTGCATGTCAGTCGTGACAGGTTCTATAGAATCGACAGCCTATTACAGACGCGGTGCATGAGATCCATGACAGCGCGCCCTTGAAACGTGGAGACGGAAATGAAACACGCGATGCGTATCGGCACGCGGCTGGTGCTGGCCCAGGTCGTTCTGATGGTGCTGTTGGTGGCGGCATTCATGCTGCCTGCCTATTACTTCTCGCAAAAGCTGCTGCAGGCGCGCACCCAGGCGGTGCAGCAGCAGCTGATCAGCCAGTCGGTGAACATGATCGAGGGCTTCGACGACGCGCTGAAGATTTCCGCGGCGCAATTCGAGCGCATGTATGTGGCCAGCTTCCCGGCTGCCATTACCCTGGTGCCGGGGCAGAATATGGCGCTGGAAGGCGCCGGCGAGGTGCCGGTGCTGAAGGCCGGCGACATGGTGCTCAACAACAACCACGATCTGGCCGGCGAGTTCGCCATCCGCAGCGGCAATGCCGCCGCGGTGCTGGTGCGCGCGGGCGATGATTTCGTACGCATCTCCACCTCGCTGCTGACCGCCGACGGCAAGCGCGCGGTGGGCAGCAAGCTGGAGCGCGATAGCGCCGCCTACGAGCGGCTGCTGAAGGGCATGCCCTACCAGGGCAAGATGGTGCTGTTCGATAAGGAATACGTGGTCAGCTTCAGTCCGATCAAGGACGAGCAGGGCAAGGTGGTGGGCGCCACCTCGGTGGCCATCGGCGCCAGCGAGGGCGTGGGTGGCCTTCTGGCGCGGCTGACCAAGGTGCGCATCGGCGAATCCGGCCATATCAATATCGTGGACGTGAACAAGGGCGGGCGGGATTACGGCCGCTTCGTGCTGCACCCCAAGCTGTCCGGCCGCGGCGTGGACAAGGATCTGGACACCAGTGGCCAGCCGTACCTGCAGGCGCTGCTGGACAGCAAGAGCGGCAGCCTGGCGGTGCGGCTGCCGGGCGACAACGGCAAGCCGGTGGAGCACATGCTCAGCTGGCAGCGGCTGGATGCCTGGGGCTGGCTGATCGTCAGCGACGAGCTGGCCAGCGAGCTGCAGCGTGACAACCGCCTGCTGCTGCAGGGGCTGATCGGCGGCTGCGTGCTGCTGCTGGTGCTGATGTCGCTGGCGCTGTGGGTGCTGACCGGCCGGCTGGTGGGGCGCCCGGTGCGCATGCTGGTGCGGGCGGTGGGTGAGGTGCGCGACAGCCACGACCTGACGCGGCGCATCGACGTGGCGCGCCGCGACGAAGTGGGCGAGGTGGCTGATGCCATCAACAGCCTGCTGGAAAACTTCCGCCATGCGCTGAATCGCACCAGCGAGCATGCCTCCGAGCTGGAGTTGGCCGCACGCGAGCTGGCGGACAAGGCGGCTGCTGCGGCCAACTCGTCCGGCGAGCAGCGCGAGAGCGCCACGCTGATGCACGGCTACAGCCAGCAGCTGGGTGGCAGCGTGCACCAGATCGAGCAGGTGGCCGGCGAAGCCAGCCGCGCCGCCAGCGCGTCCAGCGACGCGGCGACGCAGGGCAGTCGCAGCCTGGTGGCGGCGGTGGAGGAAGTGAACCGCATCTCCGGCACGCTGGATGCCGCCGCCGGCAGCCTGCGCAGCCTGGAAGACAGCGCACAGCAGATTTCCACCATCATCGGCGTGATCCACGACATCGCCGAACAGACCAACCTGCTGGCGCTGAACGCGGCGATCGAGGCGGCGCGGGCCGGCGAGATGGGCCGCGGCTTTGCCGTGGTGGCGGACGAGGTGCGCAAGCTGGCCGAGCGCACCAGCGCGGCCACCGGCGAGATCTCCGGCATGATCGGCTCGATGCAGACAGCCACCGGCTCGGCGGTGGACGCCATGCGCCAGTCGGTAACCTTGGCTGCCAACGGCGCCGCCATCACCGGCGAGGCGCGTCACGCCATCGACAGCATTCTGGAGGCGTCGCGCGAGACCATGGCGGTGGTGACGCAGATTCACCAGCGGCTGGTGGAGCAGCGCGCCAGCGTACAGCAGATCGTGACCCAGGTGGAGCAGGTGGCGAACCTGGCCGGGGTGAGCAACGAGGCGGCCAACCGCTCGGCGGAAACCGCGCAGCACATGACCGGGCTGGCCAATGCGCTGCGCGATGAGGTGAATGTGTTCCGTACCTGAGCCAGCGGTGACCTACCAGCAAAAACGGGCCGTCAAGGCCCGTTTTTTTATGCGCGGCGGCGGCTGTGTTGCTTGCGACGCAGGCGGCTTCCCTCGTGAACACCCGCCGGTCTTGGGTCGCCATGCGGCGGTGCATCCCTGGTCGCTACCACGCTCCCAGGTGCGCAAGGTTGGCCGCAGCCCGTTGCCGCAACGGCAGGTAGTCGTCATTGCTCAGTGGTGTAAAGCCGCGGATGCGCAGCAGCTGCAGCGTGGCTTGCAGCGCGGGGTCGGCAACGCAGTCAGCCAGCGACTGGCGCAGTAGTTGCACCACGGCCGGCGGCGTGTGCCTTCCGGTGATCAGCGGCAGGCCGGGGACGAGGGCGCTGTGGCCGATGCAGCGCAACTGGGCGAATACCTGTGGTTCCTCCCTGGCCAGCAGCCAGGCACTGACGCAGTCGAGCGCGGCGATGTCGGTGCTGCCGTCGGCCACCAGACGGGCGGAATAACGGTGGCCGCCGCTGAACCGCACCTCGCTGAAAAACGGTTGCGGCTGCGGCAGTGCCGCCACCAGGCTGCGCAGCGCATGGTAGCCGGACTGCGAGTGAGCTTCGTTGCAGGCGGCGCGGGCGCCGCGAAAATCGGCCAGCTGCTGCCGCGGGTCGTCGTGGCGCACCAGCAGCTGGCTGCTGTAGTGGTAGCCGCGACAGCCGGGTACCTCGTAATGAAACGCTCCCAGTACGGTGACCGTGTCCGCCAGCAAGGCGGCGACCGGGTAGCCGCAACTCTGGCTCAGCAGCAGTTGCGGCGCGCGCCAGTGCGCCAGGTAGTCGTCCGGCTGCATCAGCGTGGCCGGCAGCTCTGCCAGCCCGCCGGCCTGCAGGCGCTGGCGCAGTGCGCCCCAGAGTTCGGCCAGCGCCGGCGCGGCGTGCGGGTACATCGGCAGGCTGCACAGCATGGCTCACTCCGCCGCGGTTTGCGGGGCCAGCCACAGCGCCAGCCACTCGAACAGTTGATCGACCACCACCGCCAGCAGCGCCACCAGCAGCGCGCCCTGGATCACGTAGGCGGTATTGAAGCCGCTGAGCCCGACGATGATCGGTAGCCCCAGCGTCTTGGCGCCCACGGTGGAGGCAATGGCCGCGGTGCCGATATTGATCACCACCGAGGTGCGGATGCCGGCCAGGATGACCGGTGCGGCCAACGGCAGCTCTACCTGGCGCAGAATCTGCGCCGGCGTCATGCCCATGCCCAGTGCCACTTCGCGCAGGTGGGCGGGGATGGCGTCCAGTCCGCTGAGCGTGCCGTGTGCCACCGGCAGCAGGCCGTACAGCACCAGCGCGATCAGTGCCGGCCATTCGCCAAAGCCGATCAGCGGCGCCGCCACCGCCAGCACGGCCACCGGTGGCAGCGACTGGCTGATGGCGATGACGGTCTCGAACAGCGGCCGCAGCTCGCGCCAGGCGGTGCGCGACACCAGCAGCCCGGCGCCGGCGCCCAGCAGCACGGCAATGCCGCTGGAGGCCAGCACGATGCCCAGGTGCGCCAGCACCAGGGTGAGGAAGTCTTCCTGCAGGTACAGCGGGCGATCCAGCTCGGGAAACAGCCAGGCAAACAGCGGCGCGGCGTGCGGCAACAGCAGCAGGGCGGCCAGCTGCAGGCCGCCGGCCAGCAACAGGGCGCGGCGGGCGAGCAGCGCGCGTAGCAAGAGGCGCATCATGATGCCCGCCCGCCCAGCAAGTCGCAGAACAGCAGGGCGCCGGCATGCTGACCCTGTTCGTTGACCACCGGCAGGCGGTCCACCTGGCGGCTGACGAATTGCGACAAGGCCTCGCGCAGGGTGCAGTCGCTGCGGATCGGCTCACCGTCGGCGCGGGCGGTGGCTTGCACCCGGCTGGCAACGGTGGTCAGCCCCAGCAGGCGCACGCCGGCATCGCTCTGGCCGACAAAATCGCGCACAAAATCATTGGCCGGCTGCAGCAGGAAGCTTTCCGGCTTGCCCTGCTGCACGATGCGGCCCTTGTCCATCAGCACGATGTGCTGCCCCAGCTGCAATGCTTCGTCGATGTCGTGGGTCACCAGCACGATGGTCTTGCCGGACAGTTTCTGGATGCGCGCCAGTTCTTGCTGCAGGCTGCCGCGGGTGACCGGGTCCAGCGCGCCGAACGGTTCGTCCATCAGCAGCACTTCCGGGTCGGCGGCCAGCGCCCGCGCCACGCCTACCCGCTGTTGCTGTCCGCCGGACAGCTGGTGCGGGTAGCGCTGGCGAAAGGTTTCCGCCGGCAGGTGCAGCAGTTCCAGCAGCTCGGTAACGCGCTCGCGGATGCGTGCCGCCGGCCACTTGAGCAGCGCCGGCACCGCAGCGATGTTCTGCTCCACCGTCCAGTGCGGGAACAGGCCGACCGACTGGATGGCATAGCCGATGTGGCGGCGCAGCACTTCCGGGCTCTGCTGGCGGATGTCTGCGCCGGCCAGGCGGATGCTGCCGCTGTCCGGCTCGATCAGGCGGTTGATCATTTTCAGAGTGGTGGATTTGCCGGAGCCGGAGGTGCCGATGAGCACGGTCAGCTCGCCGGTGGCGATCTGCAGCGTCAGCCCGTCCACCGCGTTGCTGTGCTGGAAACGTTTGCTGACGTTAGAAATCTCGATCATGGTTTTTCCTGTCTAGCCAGGCGATGGCCAGTTTGAAAGCGGCATCCATGGCGATGGCCAGTGCCACTACCGGCAGTACGCCCAGCAGCACCTGGTCCAGTGCGCTGCCGGACAGGCCCTGGAACATGATGGCGCCAAAGCCGCCGGCGCCGATCAGCGCGGCGACCACGGCCAACCCGACTGCCTGCACCGCGGTAATGCGTACGCCGCCGATGAACACTGGTAGCGCCAGCGGCAGCTCCACGCGCAGGAAGATCTGCCAGCCGGTCATGCCGATGCCGCGGGCGGCGTCGCGCACCTCGGCGGGTACCTGCTGCAACCCGGCATAGGTGCCGCGCGCCAGTGGCAGCAGTGAGTACAGGGTGAGGGCCACCACCGCGGGTAGCATGCCGACGCCGGCGATGCCGCTGCCCGGCAGCTGTTTGCCCAGCCATGCCAGCGGCCCGATCAACAGGCCGAACAGAGCGATGGAGGGGATGGTCTGCACGATATTGAGCGCGGGAAACACCCAGTCGCGCAGGCGGGCCAGCCGAAAGGCGAGCAGCCCGAGCGCGGAGCCAAGCAGCAGCGCTGGCAGCAGCGACAGCAGCACCAGCTGCACATGCTGCTGCAGCGCGCTGTCGAAACTGTCGCGAAAGTTGTCGTACTCCCGCAGCAGCGACAATTGATCCAGCTGGCCGCTGGCCAGCAACCAGCCGGCGGGTAGCAGCGCCGCCAGTGTCAGCGCGGCCCGGTACGGGGGTGGCAGTGCAAGGCGACGGCAGCTTTCCATGTAACACAGCAGGCTGCCCAGCAGCAGCAGCCAGAAGCCGCCGCCAAAGGAGATGCGTGCCAGCGACTCGATATCGCCGTCCAGCAGCCATGCGCTGCTGCCGGCCAGCCACGGCAAGGCATTGCCGAGCAGGGCGGCGGCCAACAGCCGCAGCCACAGCCAGCGGCGGCTGCCTGGCAGCCAGGGCGAGGCTAGCAGTAGCCCGAGCGGTGCGAGCAGCAGCCATGCCAGCTGGCCAGGCAGCGCGGTCAGCACAATGCCGTGCCCGGTAAGCAGACGGTTGGCCGCATGGGTGAGAAACGGCAGCGTGCAGCCGCCTGCCAGCAGCAGCGCCAGCAGCAGCCAGGCCCGGTCCGGCCTGGCCAGGTGGCGGTTGCGTGCCGGGCTTGCGCTCACTTGATGAAGCCCTTGCTCTTCAGATAGCCGGCGGCCACCTTGCGGGCATCCTTGCCTTCGATGGCAATGCTGGCATTGAGCTGCTGCAGGGTGGCGCTACTCAGCGAGCGGAACACCGGGGCGAGCAACTGGGCGATGCGCGGCTGCTTGGCGAGGGCATCGGCACGGATGATGGGTGCCGGCGCGTAGATCGGCTGCACGCCTTTCACATCGTCCAGGGTTACCAATCCCAGTGCCGCCACTGGGCCATCGGTGCCATAGGCCATGGCGGCATTCACGCCGGAAGTCTGCTCGGCGGCGGTCTTGATGGTGACGGCGGTGTCACCGCCGGCCAGGGTCAGCAGCTGATCCTGCTTGAGCTTGAAGCCGTAGGCGCTCTGGAACGCCGGCAGTGCATCCGGGCGTTCGATGAACTCGGCCGAAGCCGCCAGCTTGAAGTTGCCGCCACTGCTGATATAGCGGCCAAGGTCGCTCAGCGTTTTCAGCTTGTTGGCGTTGGCCACGTCCTTGCGGATGGCGATCGCCCAGGTGTTGTTGGCAGGGGATGGTGTCAGCCAGGTCAGCTGGTTTTTTTTCTGGTCCAGCTTTTTCACCAGCTGGTAGCCGGCGTCGGCATTTTTCCAAGCCGGGTTCTTTTCATCGGCAAAGAAGAAGGCGCCGTTGCCGGTGTATTCCGGGTAGATGTCGATCTCGCCGGCGGTGATGGCGCCGCGCACTACCTTGGTGTTGCCCAGCGATACCTTGTTGGTGGTCTTGATGCCGTTGGCTTCCAGCACCTGCACGATGATGTTGCCCAGAAGAGCGCCTTCGGTGTCGATTTTCGAGCCAACGCGGATGGTGTCCGCGGCAAAGGCGGTGGCGCCATGTCCCAAGCTCAGCAGGGTGAGTAGCGACAGTGACAGCAGGCTGCGTTTGTTCATGGTGTGTCCTCGGGTTGGAAATGGGCTAGTTCAGGCAAAGGGATGGAATTCGCTGATCACTGGCTGGCGTCTATGCCTCCAGAGCAGGGCCAGGTAGCCGGTTTCGTGAAATCCGGCGCACTGCTGCAGATAGTGTTCGCGTCGGGCCAGAAACAGGCGACGCAGGTGGTACCAGGCAACGCCCGGATGCTGGTGGTGAACCAAGTGGTAGTTTAGGTTCAGGAATAACAGGCGCCAAGGTAACGCGGCTTCGTTGATGACGGAGCGGGCGGCAGGTGCTGCCTGCGCACGGTGTTCGTAGAACGAGCGCACCATGGCCAGCGACAGCGCCGGATAGGCCACGCCCAGCAGGTAATGAAAGGGGTGGATGCCGGCCAGCCACAGGCCGTACAGCAGGGCGGCCAGCAACAGCGCGTGGCTGCCCCACACCAGTGCGCTGCGTGCGTCGCGCTGGCGCCAGGCAGCGGCCACGGTGGCGAGCCAGCCCAGAGCCGGGCCGAGCAGCAGGCGCCCCGGGGCGGTATTGCGCCAGCGTACGACGGCGCACCAGCTGGTCGCACTGCTGCCGCGGCGCAGGTAATAGCTTTCCGGATCGCTGTCCGGCAGGGTCAGACTGTCGTCGTGGTGATGCGCCAGATGGGTGTCGCGATACACCGGGTACGGGTACCACACCGCCAGCGGCGCGGTGCCGAACAGAGCATTCAGCCACTGGCGACCCGTTGGGTGGCCGTGAATCAACTCGTGCTGCAGCGACATGTACCAGCAAGTGAACAGTGCCAACAGTGGTGTCCCCAGCAGCGGGCCGATGCTGGACCAGGCCAGTACGCTGCCGCCCCAGCCGCCGTAGATGATGGCGATGAGCAGCCAGGTCTGCCATTCAAAGTGCGCGGCCGGGAGGTTGGCATCGTCTGGCGCGTACTTGGCCGGAGTAGGGCAGGTTGGCCGCAAGAAGTGCTGCTGGGTGCTGTACATGAAGCCCTCACAGAGACGAGTAAGTAAGGGTGCCACTATAAACAGCCGCCTTTTTGAAACTAAACACGAAAAAACGACAAGCAAATTACGTTGGCAATGCAAAGCTCAGCAACAAATGGCAGATGCGACTTTGGATGCTGTGGCCGTGGCATGGTTATGGGCGATGGTTTGGCGGGTGTCACCTGGCGGTGGTGGCCGGGAGGGCCTGGTGCGGCCGTGCTGTCGGCGTGTGGCAGGGCGCTGTGTTGCCGGGGGTGCCGGGGTGCGGCCCATCAGGAATGGTGAAATAAATTATGTAATACGTAATAAATTGCATTGCCACTAACTGGTACAATGCGGCCAACAGGAGGATTTATGGATATTTATGCGCGCATCCGTCAGGTGGCATTTGAGTTGGTGGCCGAAGGGGTGTGGCCGACCGTGGTCGAGGTGCGGGCACGGCTGGGCACCGGCTCCAACACCACCATCAACAACACGCTGAAACAGTGGCGACAGGAGTTCCTGGCGCGCATGGCCAGCAATGTGCGACGCCCGGACTGGCCGGCGGGTCTTGCCGAAGCGGTGGACCAACTGTGGCAGCGCGCCTGCGACCAGGCCGAAGGGCATCTGGAGGCGCTGCGCGAAGAGGCCCGGGCCGAGGTGGCGCGGCTGGTGGCCGAGCTGGCCGAGCAGCATCGCCAGCTGGATGCGCGCGATGCACAGTTGGCCGCATTGACGCAGCAACACGAGGCGCTGCAACAGCAGCACCAGCAGTTGCAGCAGCAACAGGCGGAAGATGCTCGCCGCCGCGTGGTGCTGGAGGAAAGCCTGGCCGGGCTGAACGCCTCACTGGATGAGGCGCGCAACCAGCTGGTGGCGGTGCAAAAAGATGCGGATGCGCGGGTGGCGGCATTGGAGCAGCGCCACGATGAGCGGCTGCAGCAGGCGGCACGGGAGGGAGAGCGGCGCGAAACGCTGGCCTACGAGCGCTTCGAGGGCATGCGGGTGCGGCTGTACCAGCAGGTGGAAGAGGTGCGCGCCGCTATGAAGCAGCAGTCTGCACAACTGCAGGCGCAGTTGCAGCAGCAGGCGCAAGCACTGGAATCGGCACGGCAAGCACAGCGCCAGCAATTGGCGGACGCCGCGCGCGAACAGGGACGGCTGCAGGCGCAATGCGAGGCGGCGCAGCAGCGCTCGCTTGCACTGGAGGGAGAGGTGGTTGCCAGCCGCCAGGCCGAGGCGCAGCAACAGCAGCAATTGCTGCAGCTGAGCGCTGAGCTTGGTGCACTGGGGGTGCATCGGCAAGCGCTGTTACGGCAACTGCCGGAATTGCTGCAGTGGCTGCAGCAGGAGCGGGAGGCGCTGCAAACGTTGGCCGCAGCGGACTATGCCACGACCTTGCAGCAGCGCTTTGCCGGCTTACTGGAACAGGCGACCTAGCCGGGCACAGATCTGTTCCAGGTAGTGGCGGTCGGTATCGTCGAAGCTGGAGAGTTCGATCGAATCCACATCCAGCACCGCGCGCACCGCGCCGTACTGGTCAAATACCGGCACCACGATTTCCGAGCGCGACAGCGACGAGCAGGCGATATGGCCGGGGAAGGCATCCACGTCCGGCACCACCAGGGTCTGCGCCTGTGCCCAGGCGCTGCCGCACACGCCCTTGCCCTTGCGGATGCGGGTGCAGGCGATCGGCCCCTGGAACGGCCCCAGTACCAGCTCCTCGTTTTTCACCAGGTAAAAGCCGGTCCACAACCAGTTGAAGGTGTGCTGGATGGCGGCGCAGGTATTGGCCAGGGCGGCGATCAGGTCGTCTTCGCTGTCGATCAGTGCCTGGGCCTGCGGCAGCAGGGTCTGGTAGCGTTCCAGCTTGCCGTCGCCGGCAATGATCAGGTTCTCGGCCACGCGAAATCCTTTGCAGATGGAGTGGATGGGGCGAGAGCATAACAAAAAAGCCGGCGCGGTTGCGTCGGCTTTTTTGTGCTTGTCGACAAAGGCCGTCCGCGTCGCGGAAGGGCTTTGTACTGCCGACGGGAGGGAGGCCGATGCAAGGGCTGACAGGAGCGGCCCGGCCGTGCCGGGTCCGGCGAGGCGTGAGCAAGGGGGCTGCTTGCCACCGAAAAAAGCCGACGCGGTTGCGTCGGCTTTTTGCTGGCAGCGGGCTGCGCTTACATCATGTGCTGGCCGCCGTTGATGGCGAAGTCGGCACCGGTAATGAAGCCGGCAATGTCGGACGACAGGTAGCTGACCAGGCCGGCGATTTCTTCCGGCTTGCCCAGGCGACCTACCGGGATGTTGGCGATGATCTTGTTGCGCACATCTTCCGGTACTGCCATCACCATGTCGGTGCCGATATAGCCCGGGCTGATGGTGTTGACGGTTACGCCCTTGCGCGCCACTTCCTGTGCCAGCGCCATGGTGAAGCCGTGCATGCCGGCCTTGGCGGCTGAATAGTTGGTCTGGCCGAACTGGCCTTTCTGGCCGTTGATCGACGAGATGTTGATCACGCGGCCAAAGCCACGCTCGGTCATGCCATCCACCACCGGTTTGCACAGGTTGAACAGCGAATCCAGGTTGGTGCTGATTACCGCATCCCAGTCGGTTTTGTTCAATTTGCGGAAGGTGGCGTCGCGGGTGATGCCGGCGTTGTTGACCAGCACATCCACCGGGCCGATCTCGGCCTGGATTTTGGCGACGGCGGCCTGGCAGGCGTCAAAGTCGGTAACGTCGCACTGTACCGCGTGCACGTCATAGCCCAGGCCTTTCATGTCGGACACCCAGGCGCCTTCCTTGCCAGGGCGGCTATAGGTGGTGACCACGGTATGCCCTGCCTCGGCCAGTGCCTTGCAGATGGCGGTGCCGATGCCCCCCATGCCCCCTGATACCAATGCGATACGTTTGCTCATAGTGCTGGCTCCTTGTCTGTTTGTAGTCTGCGCTGCGCAGACTACGGCTCACATATTTTGTTTTGATGACAGATTAAGAGCGTGACCAACAAATGTAAATCGCTTGTAACGGTAAATTTTTACTTACTTGGCATTGATGGCCTGCGTCACCAGTTTTTGCAGCAATTCCAGGCGCAGCGGGCGGATGCGGCCTTCCTGGCCGGCCTGCTTGATCGCGCAGTCAGGCTCCTGGCGGTGGGTGCAGTTGTGGAAGCGGCAGTGGCCAAGGTAGTCGCGCATTTCTGGGAACAGTCCGGCCAGCTCGGTTGCACCAATATGGGACAGGCCGAATTCCTGCAGGCCGGGCGAGTCGATCAGGTGGCTGTCGGCGTTCAGGTGGTACAGCGCGGCGTGGGTGGTGGTGTGACGGCCGGCATCCAGCGCTTCGGAAATTTCCCCCACCCGCGCGGCCGCTTCCGGCAGTAGTGCGTTGGTGATGGTGGACTTGCCCATGCCGGATTGTCCGACAAGAACACTGGTGTGGCCCTGCAGCAGCGGACGCAGCGCTTCGGCACCCTGTTTGGCGCTGATGGTCACCAGCTGGTAGCCCAGTTGCTGGTAGGGCTGCAGCTTGTCCAGCCAGCCGGCGGTTTCCGGCAGGTCGCTCTTGTTCACCACGATCACCGGCTCGATGTCGGCGGCCTCGGCGGCCAGCAGGCAGCGGTTGAGCAGCTCCTCGCTGGGGCTGGGCACCGTGGCGGTGACGAAGAAGATGCGGCTGACGTTGGCCGCAATCAGCTTGGTGCGCCAATCGTCCTGGCGATAGAGCAGGCTGTGGCGGTCATGGCTGCCCTCGATCACCGCCTGCTCATCGTTGAGCACGGTGATGTCGACATGGTCGCCGCAGACGTAGTCCACGCGCTTGCCGCGGCTGGTGCAGTCGTAGGTGCGCTCGCCGCTTTCCACAATGAAGCGGCGACCGTAGGAGCGGATGATCTGGCCGGTCTGCTTCATGCGCGGCCAACCAGTGCTTCGGTCTTGGCGGCGCAGATGAAGTCGTTGAGGGTGATGCCGCCGGCGTCGTGGGTGGAGAAACGCACCACGGCACGATTGTAGTGCACCGACATGTCCGGGTGGTGATCCTCGGCGTGGGCGATCCAGGCCAGTGCGTTCACGAAGGCCATGGTCTTGTAGTAGTCGGCGAAGCGGTAGGTTTTCACCAGTTCGATGCCTTCCAGCTGCCAGCCCGGCAGGTGGGCCAGCAGTTCGTTGACGGTGTCCGCGCTCAGCGAATGTTTGCCGTGTTGCGGCTCGCAGTGCATGTCGAGCAGGTTCATGGTGTGCTTCCTTGCAGGTGGGCGATGCGCAGGCTCGCCGGGGGGTGTGAGTCGTAGAAGGTGGAATGCAGCGGGTCCGGGGTCAGGGTGCTGGCATTGTCACGATAGAGCTTGGTCAGCGCACTCACCAGTGCGGCGGCGTTGCTGTGGCTGGCGGCAAAATCGTCGGCCTGGTACTCGTGGCGGCGCGACAGCATGCTGGACAACGGATGCAGAATGAAGGTGAACACTGGCATGCTCAGCATGAACAGCAGCAGGCCGGTGGCCGGGGTCATCTCGGCACTGCCCAGACCCAGGTAGAACGCCGGCTGATGCAGGCATTGCGCAAACAGCCACAGCAGCAGCAGCGAGCTGGCGAAGGTGAGTAGGATGCGGCTGCGGATGTGGCCGTGGTGGAAGTGGCCAAGTTCATGCGCCAATACTGCCTCGATTTCCTCCGGGCTCAGCTGCTCCAGCAGGGTGTCGAAGAACACGATGCGCTTGGATTTGCCGAGGCCGGTGAAGTAGGCGTTGCCGTGGCTGGAGCGGCGCGAGCCGTCCATCACGAACACGCCGTTGCTGGCAAAGCCGCAGCGTGCCAGCAGCTGGTTGATGCGTTGCAGCAGCTCGCTGTCGGCCAGCGGGCTGAAGCGGTTGAAGCGCGGTGCGATCAGAGTGGGGTAGGCCCACACCATCAGCAGGCTGAAGCTGCACCAGGCCAGCCAGGTCCACAGCCAGAAATACTCGCCACCGTTCCCGATCAGCCACAGCACCGCGGCCAGTATCGGCGTGCCGATCAGCAGCGACAGCACCGCGCCCTTGGCCAGATCGCTGAGAAACAGCCGCGCGTCCATCTTGCTGAAACCAAAGCGGCGCTCCACCACGAAGGTGCTATACAGCGACAAGGGCAGGCTGATGATGCCCATGGTCAATGTGCACAGGCCGACGGTGGCCAGCTGCGCCAGCATGCCGGCGCCCAGCAGGTTGCCGGCGAGCCGGCTGGCGAACTCGATGCCGCCGCCCAGGGTGAACGCCAGCAGCAGTACGGCATCCAGCAGGCTGCCCACCATTCCCAGTCGCACGCGGGCGCAGGTGTAGTCAGCGGCTTTCTGGTGCTGCTCCAGCGTGATGCCGGCGGCGAAGGCGGCAGGAACGGCGCCGCGATGGCGGCGGATATGGCTGATGTGGCGTGCGGCCAACCACCAGCGCAGCCAGCTGCTCAGCAGGAGTGCCAGCAACAGGCTCCAGGTAAATGCATTCATCAAGTCGTTTGCCCTGTGGCGGTCAAATCGCGGAAAATGGGCGCATTTTGAAAGACACCGACTTATGCCGCAAGATCAAAACAACCTCATCTGGCTCGATATGGAAATGACGGGCCTGAATCCGGACAGCGATCGCATCATCGAAATCGCCATTATTGTCACCGACTCCCAGCTCAATACCGTGGCCGAATCGCCGGTCATCGCCGTGCATCAGCCGGATGCGGTGCTGGATGCCATGGACGACTGGAACAAGAACACCCACGGCAAATCCGGCCTCATCGACCGCGTCAAGGCGTCCAGCGTGGACGAGGCCAAGGCGACCGAACTGCTGCTGGCCTTCCTGCAGGAGCATGTGCCCAGCGGCAAGTCGCCGATGTGCGGCAACTCCATCTGCCAGGACCGCCGTTTCATGGCGCGCTGGATGCCGCAGCTGGAAAGCTACTTCCATTATCGCAACCTGGATGTGTCCACGCTGAAGGAACTGTGCCGCCGCTGGAAGCCGGAAATCGCCAAGGGCGTGGTGAAGAAGGGCAAGCACGAAGCGCTGGCCGATATCCAGGAATCCATCGACGAGCTGCGCTACTACCGCGAGCACTTTCTGAAGGTATAAGTGCCGCGAATGATCACCGAACGTCTCCATCCCATCAACGAATCGCCGGTGTGGGCGCGGCTGCACCAGCACCAGCGCGCCACCCGCCACGTGCACATGCGCGAGCTGTTCGCGCAGGACCCGCAGCGCTTCGACCGCTACTCGCTGCAGCTGGATGGCCTGCTGCTGGACTACTCCAAGAACCGCCTCACCGACCGCACGCTGGAGTTACTGCTGGAGCTGGCCGATGCGGCCAACCTTGGGCAGTGGCTGCAATGGATGCGCCGCGGCGAACGTATCAATATCAGCGAAGGTCGCGCCGTGCTGCACACCGCGCTGCGCCTGCCGGCTGATGCCTCGTTATCGCTGGACGGGCAGGACGTGGTGCCGCAGGTGCATGCCGAGCTGCAGCGGGTGTGCGAGTTTGCCGAGCGGGTGCGCAGCGGCGCCTGGCTGGGGCATGACGGTCAGCGCATCCGCCGGGTGGTGAACATCGGCATCGGCGGTTCCGACCTGGGGCCGCTGATGGTGGCCGAGGCGCTGAAGCCCTACGCCATGCCGGGGCTGGCGGTGGATTTCGTCTCCAACGTCGACGGTCAGCATCTGGCGCAGGTGCTGGCGCAGTGCGACCCGACCAGTACGCTGTTTATCGTCGCCTCCAAGTCGTTCACCACGCCGGAAACCCTGCTCAACGCGCAGGCGGCGCGGCGCTGGCTGGTGGCGGCGGCCGGCGAGGCGGCGGTGGCGCGGCATTTTGTCGCTGTATCCACCAATGCCGAGGCGGTGCGCGCCTTCGGTATCAATACCGAACACATGTTCGGCTTTTGGGACTGGGTGGGTGGCCGCTATTCGGTGTGGTCCTCTATCGGCCTGGCGGTGGTGCTGGCCATCGGCGCCGAGCAGTTCCGGCAGTTTCTGGCCGGCGGCGCGCGCATGGACCGCCACTTCTTCGAGACCCCGTTCGAGCGCAATATGCCGGTGCTGCTGGGGCTGATCGGCATCTGGTACAACACCTTCTACGGTGCGCACACCCACGCCATCATGCCGTACGACCACGGCTTGCGCCGGCTGCCGGCGCACATCCAGCAACTGGACATGGAGTCCAACGGCAAGCGGGTGGGGCGCTGCGGCGAGCGGCTGGATTTCGATACCGGGCCGGTGATCTGGGGCGAGGAGGGGGCCAACAGCCAGCATGCCTTCTTCCAGCTGCTGCACCAGGGTACGCGCTTGGTGCCGTGCGATTTCATCGTGCCGATGAACAGCCACTACCCGCTGGAGGGACAGCATCAGGTGCTGGTGGCCAACTGCTTCGCCCAGAGCGAGGCGCTGATGCGCGGCAAGACCGAGGCCGAGGTGCTGCAGGAGCTGGCCGGCGTCAGCGGCGACGAGCTGGACATGCTGCTGCCGCAGAAACTGTTCCCCGGCAACCAGCCGTCCAACACCATCGCGCTGGACCAGGTGACGCCGTACAGCCTGGGCATGCTGCTGGCGCTGTACGAACACAAGGTGTTTGTGCAGGGCGCTATCTGGGGGGTGAATTCCTTCGACCAGTGGGGTGTGGAATACGGTAAGCAGCTGGCCAAGCGCCTGCAGGCGGAAATGGCGGCCGGTGGCGGCGGGTCGCACGATGCCTCCACCGCCGGCCTGCTGCGGCACTACCTCGAGCGCAAGCATGGATAAAGGGCGCGCAAGCATGGATGAACGCTACACAGGCATGGACAAATGGCAACTGGCGGCGGAGCTGGGGGCAAGGTTGGCCGCATGCGGCCAACGTGTCACCACTGCCGAATCCTGCACCGGCGGCGGGGTGGCGGCGGCGATCACCGAGATCGCCGGCAGCTCCGCCTGGTTCGACATGGCGGTGGTCAGCTACAGCAACGATATCAAGCAGCGCGTGCTGGGGGTGCCGGAGTCGCTGTTGCACCAGCATGGTGCCGTCAGCGAGCCGGTGGCGGCAGCGATGGCGGTGGGCGCGCAGCAACTGGCGGGGGCCGACTGGGCGCTGGCGGTGTCCGGGGTGGCCGGCCCCGGCGGTGGCACCGCCGCCAAGCCGGTGGGCATGGTGTGTTTTGCCATTGCCGGCACTGTTCTTGCTACGCCGCTGACATGGACGCAACACTTTGCCGGCGACCGCCACGCGGTGCGCGAGCAGTCCATCTGTGCGCTGCTGTCGGCACTGTTGCAACAGTTGGCCGCACACTGATGCGGCGTGGCGCGGGCTGTACGGGCCTGTTCCATCGGCCGGTTTGGCAACCGTAAAAATCCACTGATAACTTTTGGTGCTATGCGTATAATCACGCCCCTGCCTGAAAGGCGAGCAGTGCTTTTTGCGCCGCACGGCCCGCGCTGCTACCGATTCAAAGCGCTTCAAGACATGCGACTGGGCCGCTTAGCCGTTACCATGCTTGAGCCGATTCAAAACGATACGCACATTGGGAGAAACATCTCATGCTGAATGCCAAAAAACGGGGTTTCGCCATTGCCGCTGCTGCCATGATGGCCGCGGCCTCCTCCAGCTTCGCCTTCACCCCGGCCGTGGTCTACGACCAGGCCGGCAAGTTTGACAAGAGCTTCAACGAGGCCGCCTACACCGGTGCCGAACGCTTCAAGAAGAGCACCGGCGTGGCTTACCGCGAAGCCCAGATTGCCAACGAGGCACAAAAAGAGCAGGTGCTGCGCAACCTGGCGCGCAAGAACATCGACCTGATCGTTGCCGTGGGCTTCTCCTTTACCCAGGCAGTGCAGACCGTGGCCGCCGAGTTCCCGAAAGTGAAATTCGCCATCGTTGACGACGTGGCCAAGGGCGCCAACGTGCAGTCGGTGCTGTTCAAGGAACAGGAAGGCTCCTACCTGGTGGGCATGGCTGCCGCCATGGCTTCCAAGTCCGGCAAGGTGGGTTTTGTCGGTGGCATGGACGTGCCGCTGATCCGCGCCTTCGGCTGCGGCTACACCCAAGGCGCCAAGGCTGCCAACGGCAAGGTGGAAGTGGTTTCCAACATGACCGGCACCACCCCGCAGGCATTCAATGACCCGGCACGTGGTGGCGAGCTGGCACGCAGCCAGTTCGACCGTGGCGTTGACGTGGTATTCCACGCTGCCGGCGGTACCGGCATGGGCGTGCTGCAGGCGGCCAAGGACAAGAGCAAGCTGGGTATCGGCGTGGATTCCAACCAGAACCACCTGTTCCCGGGCTTCGTGCTGACTTCCATGCTCAAGCGCGTGGATAACGCCGTATATGACCTGTTCATGGCCGGCAAGAACGGCAGCTGGAAGCCGGGCATTGTCACCATGGGCCTGAAGGAAGGCGGCGTGGACTGGGCACTGGATGCCAACAACCGCAAGCTGATCAGCAAGGACATGGAAAGCAAGATCAACCAGGCCAAGAAAGACATCATTTCCGGCAAGGTGAAGGTTGTTGACTACCGTGCGGCCAACAGCTGCCCGGTGAAGTAAGCCAAAAACGTCTGATTTCCAGATAGTCTGCGCGGCAAGCAGGTTTCGGCCTGCTTGCCGCGCTTTCATGTGCCGCCATTGTGGCGGGCCTTATATCTGGACTGCATTTTGACCGAAAGCACACATATATGGCCGAACTAGCCATCGAACTCATTGGCGTGAACAAGCACTTCGGTGAAGTGCACGCCAACAAGAACATCAGCTTCGGAATCCGCAAAGGCTCCATTCACGGCATCATCGGTGAAAACGGGGCCGGCAAATCCACCCTGATGAGTATCCTCTACGGCTACTATCAGGCGGATTCCGGCGCGATCAAAATCAACGGTAGCGAGCAGCGCATCCGTTCCAGCCAGGACGCGATCACCAAGGGCATCGGCATGGTGCATCAGCACTTCATGCTGGTCGACCCGTTTACCGTGCTGGAAAACATCGTGCTGGGCGCGGAAGAAGGCCTCGGTCTGGACAGCAGCCTGGCCGCCGCACGCCGCCATCTGGCCGAACTGAACCGCGACTACGGTCTGCAGGTGGACCCGGACGCCATCGTCGGCGAGCTGGGCGTGGGCAGCCAGCAGCGGGTGGAAATCCTCAAGGCGTTGTACCGTGGCGCCGACGTGCTGATCTTGGACGAGCCGACCGCGGTGCTGACCCCGCAGGAGGCCGACGACCTGTTCCGCATCCTGCGACTGCTAAAGCAGCAGGGCAAAACCGTGATCCTGATCACCCACAAGCTGCGCGAAGTGCTGGACATCACCGACGCGGTGACCGTGATGCGCGCCGGCGAGGTGGTGGGGCAGGTGGTGACCGCCGAGGTGGGCAAGGAAGACCTGGCTGACCTGATGGTTGGCCGCAAGGTGAACCTGCAACTGGACAAGGCGCCGGCCAAACCGGGCAAAGTGGTGCTGGCGGTCAGCGGGCTGAACTTGACCGACGGGCGCGGCGTGGCCTTGCTGAAAGACATCAATTTCGAGCTGCGCGCCGGCGAGATCGTCGGCATTGCCGGCGTGTCCGGCAACGGCCAATCCGAGCTGCTGGAAGTATTGTCCGGCATGCGCGAGGCGACTGCCGGCTCGGTGCGCTTCAACGGTACCGAGCTTGCCACGCTGAAAACGCGCGAGCCGAAGGCCGCCGCCTACCGCAAGCTGGGCATCGCCCACGTACCGGAAGACCGCTCGCGCGAAGGGCTGGTGAAGGATTTCTCCACTTTCGAGAACGCCATTCTCGGCCATCACAACGATGCGGCCATTCGCCGTGGCGGGCTGTTCAACCGCCAGGCCATCGTCGAGCGCTGCCGCCGTTTCATCACCGAGTTTGATGTGCGCCCGGCGCTGACGCACCGCCGCATCGGCCTGTTTTCCGGCGGCAACCAGCAGAAGGTGATCCTGGCGCGCGAGATCCATGCCAATCCCGAGCTGATGCTGATCGGCCAGCCCACGCGCGGCGTGGATATCGGCGCCATCGAGTTCATTCACAAGCGCCTGCTGCAGCTGCGCGATGAGGGCAAGGCCCTGTTGCTGGTATCGGTGGAGCTGGATGAAATCCTGGCCTTGAGCGACCGCATCATCGTGATGAATGCCGGCGCAATTTCCGGCGAGCTGCCGGCGGCAGAAGCCACCGCTACCTCGCTGGGTTTGTTGATGGGGGGGCATAAATGAGCCAGCCTGCCAATCTGCCGCGTTGGGCGGCACTGTGGCTGATGCCGGTTTTGAACCTGTTCGCGGCGCTCTTGGTGTCCGGACTGGTGATCGCACTGATCGGCGAAGACCCGATCGAGTGTCTGAAACTGATGATCAACGGTGCTTTTGGTTACCCGGAAGGCATCGGCTACACCCTGTTCTACACCACCAGCTTCATCTTTACCGGCCTGGCGGTGGCGGCGGCGTTCCACGCCGGCCTGTTCAATATCGGCGGTGAAGGCCAGATGTATCTGGCCGGCCTGGGGGTGACGCTGGTCTGCTTGCAGTTCGGCGGTCTGCCCGGCTGGCTGCTGATTCCGCTGGCGATGTTGGCCGCCATGGTGTTCGGCGCCGGCTGGGCGTTCGTGCCGGCCTATCTGCAGGCCAAGCGCGGTAGCCACATCGTGGTGACCACCATCATGTTCAACTTCATCGCCAGCTCGCTGATGACCTGGCTGCTGGTGGACAAGCTGCGCATGCCGGGCTCGCAGACGCCGGCCACGGTGGAGTTCGCCAAGTCGGCGTGGGTGCCGATGCTGCACGAGTTGCTGGCGCCGCTGGGGTTTGCGCTGCCGAACACGCCGCTGAACGCCACTTTCTTCCTGGCGCTGCTGGCGCTGGTGCTGTTCTACCTGGCGGTGTGGCATAGCCCGCAGGGCTTCGTTACCCGCACCGTCGGCCTCAACGAGAAGGCGGCACGCTATGCCGGCATCCCGGTGGATAAGGTCATCATCGCGGTGATGTGTGTGTCCGGCGCGCTGGCCGGCCTGGCCGCCATCAACGAGCTGCTGGGTTCCACCCACCGCATGAACATGGGCTTTACCAACGGCATCGGCTTCGTCGGCATCGCCGTGGCGCTGATGGGGCGCAACCACCCGGTGGGCATCCTGCTGTCGGCGCTGCTGTTCGGTGCGCTGACCCAGGGCGGCTTGGATCTGTCGTTCGAGAAGCCGGCCATCACCCGCGAGATGATCATCTTCACCCAGGGCCTGATCATCCTGTTCTGCGGCGCGCTGGAAAACCTGTTCCAGACACCGCTGTCGTTTGCGTTCAAGCGCATGCTGAAAAAGTAAGGGGACACGCATGGACATGTTTTTTAGTGTGCTGGATGCCACCTTGCGCGTCAGTACGCCGCTGGTGCTGGCGGCGCTGGCGGGCCTGTTTTCCGAACGCTCCGGCATTGTCGATCTGGCGCTGGAAGGCAAGATGTTGGCCGCAGCGTTTGCCGCTGCCTGTGTCGCCTATCTGGCGCAATCGCCGTGGGCCGGCCTGGGGGCCGGCATCGTGGCTGGCATGCTGGTGGCACTGCTGCATGGCGTGGTGTCGATCAGCTACAACGGCAATCAGCTGATCTCGGCGGTGGCGATCAACATGATGGTGTCCGGTGTGACGCCGGTGCTGGCGCTGGCCTGGTTCCAGCAGGGCGGCCGTACCCCGACGCTGGACGACGGCGCGCGCTTTACCGCGCTGCAGCTGCCGGACAGCATTGCGCAAAGCGCACTGCTGAAAACGCTGCTGGGTCACAACGTGCTGGTCTACCTCGCGGTGGCGGTGATCTTCGTGGTGAGCTGGGTGGTGTACAAGAGCCGTTTCGGCCTGCGCCTGCGTGCGGTGGGTGAGAACCCGCATGCCGCCGATGCCGCCGGTATCAGTGTCAAGGCGGTGCGCTATATCGCCCAGCTGATCAGCGGCGCGCTGTGCGGCATCGCCGGTGCCTACCTGGTGCTGGCACAGACCGGGGCCTTCATCCAGGACATGACCGCCGGCAAGGGTTACCTGGCACTGGCAGCGCTGATCTTCGGCAAGTGGCGGCCGTGGGCGGCGGTGTCCGGCTGCCTGCTGTTCGCGTTTACCGATGCCATTCAGATCCGTCTGCAGGGTGTGGCGCTGCCCGTGATCGGCAGCATTCCGGATGCCTTCATCCAGGCGATCCCGTATGTGCTGACCGTGGTGCTGCTGGCCGGCTTCATGGGGCGTGCGGTGGCACCGAAGGCGATCGGTATTCCGTTCGTCAAGTCGCGCTAAGCTGCGGCCAACCTTGTCGTGCCAACGGCGCCCTCGGGCGCCGCTGGCGAATTAACAAAGCCCTTACGCTCTGCGTAAGGGCTTTGTCATGTAAACCGGAAGGTTGCCGATTCAATGGCGTGACTGAGGCGGCCCGGTTGGCCGGGTCCGGTAGAGTCCGAGTGAGGTGCCTGATTCGCAACCTGAAGCGCCGTTTTTCGTTGCCGGCTATTCTTCGTCCGGCGACTTCTTGCGTGCCCGCGGGTGGGCACCGTCGTACACCTTGGCCAGGTGCTGGAAGTCCAGGCTGGTATAGATCTGGGTGGTGGCCAGGTTGGCGTGCCCCAGCAGCTCCTGCACCGCGCGCAGATCGCCGGACGACTGCAGCATGTGACTGGCAAAGGAGTGGCGCAGCATGTGCGGGTGTACGTGCTGCTCGCTGCCGCTGCGTAGTGCCCAGTCTTTCAGGCGGCGTGCCAGCTGGCGACTGCTGATGCGGCTGCCGCGACGCGACAGGAATAGCGCCTCCTCGCCGTCGGCCGGTTGCCGCAGTGGCAGCCAGCGCTGCAACGCGGCCACCGCCTGCTTGCCGATCGGCAGGATGCGCTCGCGGTTGCCCTTGCCCTGTACCTTGACCAGCGCTTCCTGCAGGTCGATATCGACGAGGTTGAGCGCCACGGTTTCCGCCAGCCGCAGGCCGGAGGAGTACATCAGCTCGAAGATGGCCTGGTCGCGGATGTCGTGCTGCTCTTCGGCTGGGCTGTCCAGCAGCTGCATGGCGCCGTCCACGCTCAGCACCTTGGGCAGCCGTTTGCCGGCGCGCGGCGCACGCAGGCCGGCGCAGGGGTTGGCCGCCACCCAGTCGCGGCGCACCATCCAGTCGTACAGGCTGCGCCAGGTGGACAGCATGCGCGCCAGCGTGCGCGGTGACAGCTCCTCGCGCCGCAACTGCCCCAGTGCGCGCTGAATCTGCGGGCCGTCGACATTGGCGGGCACGGTGTCGGCCAGCAGCTCGGCCAGCCGCGTCAGGTCGCGGCGGTAGGCCAGCCGGGTGTGCTCGCTGCGTGCGGCCAACCTTAGCTGGTCGTCGAAGGCGTCGATCAGGCCCTGCCAGTGCGCCTCCATCAGCCGCGTCGCAGTTTGGCCATCTGCAGCAGCCGCTCGAACAGATGCAGGTCCTGCTCGTTTTTCAGCAGCGCGCCGGCCAGCGGCGGCAGTTGCTGTTGCTCGTGCAGCTGCTCGGCCGTCACGGTTTCGTGCTGCAGCAGTTTCAGCCAGTCCAGCAGCTCGGAGGTGGACGGTTTTTTCTTCAGCCCGGGCAGCTCGCGGATGCCGGTAAAGACTTCCAGCGCACTTGCCACCAGCTCCTGCTGGATGTGCGGGTAGTGCACGTCGATGATGCTCTGCAGCGTGGCGCGGTCGGGAAAACGGATGTAGTGGAAGAAGCAGCGGCGCAGGAAGGCGTCCGGCAGCTCTTTCTCGTTGTTGGAGGTGATGATGATGATGGGCCGCTGGCGGGCGCGCACGAACTCCTGAGTTTCGTGCACGAAGAATTCCATCTGATCCAGCTCGCGCAGCAGGTCGTTGGGGAATTCGATATCGGCCTTGTCGATCTCGTCGATCAGCAATACCGGCGCACTGTCGGCCTCGAAGGCCTGCCACAGCTTGCCCTTGACGATGTAGTTGCGGATATCGTGCACGCGCTCGCTGCCCAGCTGTGAGTCGCGCAGCCGCGACACGGCATCGTATTCGTACAGGCCATGCTGCGCCTTGGTGCTGGACTTGATCGGCCAGGTGATCAGTTCCTTGCCCAGCGCGGCGGCGAGTTCTTCCGCCAGCATGGTCTTGCCGGTGCCGGGTTCGCCCTTGACCAGCAGCGGGCGTTGCAGGGTGATGGCGGCGTTGACCGCCAGCATCAGGTCGTCGGTGGCAACGTATTGCTCGGTGCCGGTAAAGCGAGGGTTCATGCGGGTTAGCCTTGTGTTGTTATGGTGTTGCGGTAATGCAAACAGCCGCCATCGGCGGCTGTTGTCTGGCGGCTAGCTCAGCTCTTGCTGAGTTCGGCCTGCAGATCGTCCAGCGAGATGTGCCAGTGCGTCATCATGTGGCGCAGCAGCAGCATTTCGGAATCGCTGATTTCCTTGTCTGCCTTGCAGACATCCAGCGCCAGCGCGCAGCACAGTACGTGTTTGTTGCGTTCGGTAACGGCATCTAGGATGTTATTGATGCGCTCGGGGCTCAGCAGGTGGATGGTGCCGTCGTCTTCCGCTTCGTCGGAGATGTCGTCGCAGTATTCCATCAGTACATTGATGAAGTCCTTGCGTGCCAGGCCAACCAGTTGATAGACGTGCAGGCTCTCCAGCGTTTCAATCTCGCGGGGGTCCATGTTGCCGTCGGTAATCATGAACATGGCCAGGATGCGGGCGATGGCTTCCGGGCTGTTGGGCGCGTATTTTTTCATGGCGCGGCTCCTGTATGTTGTTCTTCGAAACGCAGGCGGAAGCCTGCGGGAATAGGGGCAATCTTGCGGGCTTGGTAGTCGAAGAAAACGATGCCTGTTTTCAATCTTGCCACTTCTTTACCGGTCGCACCATCGCTGACCAGGTAGAAAATATCACAGCCGTACGGGTTGAAATCAATCAGCCCCAGCTGAAAGTGCAGGGTGTCGCCGTGGAAGGCCTCGGCGCGGTACACCACTGCAGCATCTGTCATGATGATACCCCTGCCTTCAATGTCCAGTTCGGAAAAACCGTGACTCTTGAGCAGGCGCAAGCGTGCTTCGTGCGCCAGTCGCAATATGGCATCGTTGCCGAGGTGGCCGCCGTAGTTGATGTCACCAATATGCACCTGGATGCGGGTATCAAAAACGAAGTGCGGTGGCAGGTCCAGCTTGATGCGTGCCATGGGTTTCTTGCCTGCGTAAATTCTGAGCCCGGCCATACTGCCTATGCAATTAACGTTTATCAATGTCTTCGTGTGGTATTGCGCTAGACTGGGACTGTGTCATGTTCAGCAGGAAGCGAGGGGGATATGTATCAGCGTATTTTGGTGCCGGTAGACGATAGCGCCACATCGGCGCTGGCGCTGGCGGAAGCCTGCAAGCTGGCAAAAGAAGTCGGCGCGGCAGTGAGGCTGGTGCACGTGGTGGATCTGGCGCAGTTTGGCTGGGGCGGCGCCGAGTTTCTGGATGCAGCCGAATTACAGGGCTCGATCAAGCAGGCTGGCGAGCAGGTGCTGGCGGCCAGCCGCAGCAAGGTGGAAGCACAGGGGTTGGCCGCAGAGTCTGCCATTCTGGAAAGCTGGGGTGATCGCATTGCCAGCGTGATCGTGGAAGACGCCAATAAATGGGGTGCCGATCTACTGGTAATGGGTACCCACGGCCTGGGTGGCTTGATGCACCTGCTGATGGGGAGTGTGGCCGAGGGCGTGCTCAAGCAGGCGGATGTGCCGGTGCTGCTGGTGCGCAACCCTACGGCGGACTGATTGCCTTGCTGTGTAAAACCATAAAAAACACCCGCCGAGGCGGGTGTTTTTGTCTGCTGCAAGCGATCAGGCTTCGGTGCTGTCTGCCACCACGTCGCCCTGGGCTTCCATGCGGGCACGTACAGCCTTACGCAGGCTCTTGTACAGGTCCGGATGGGTTTCTTTCAGGTACTCGACGATTTCGAAGTCTTCACGACGCACTTTGGACAGGTCGATTTGCTCGACATGTACCAGGCGCAGCAGTTCACGTACCGGTTTCGGCATATTGCGGCCACTTTCGTAGCGGCTGCCGCCGGATTGGGTAACACCGATACGGCTCCAGAATTCCTGCTGGTTCAGGCCCAGTTTGCGACGGATTTCCCGTGGGTTCGCAATTTTTTCAAACAGTTTCATGGCGTTCCTCGCTGCATGTTTGTTTTGAAATCGGAGGGTTAAGTCCGAGTGACGATTCAAGTAAAACCAAGTGGGCGTGGAGTCATTGCTCCAAGCCCTTGTGTAATGCATATGATAGCAGGATTTTGTTTGCGCGGACGCAAAAAATGCTCGACGAATTATCGATAGATTTTGACCGACACTTGGGGCTTGCTCAGATTTTATGAAACGAGCAACTGAGGAACGACAGGAGGGGAGGGGTGGCGAGCCTGAACCCCGGCACTTGCACTAAATAGCTGTGGCTGCTTCCTTCCGGACCTGACCAGGTTCACTACCGTGCAATGCGGGGGGGCCCGCCATAGAGAGATCGAATAATACCCGTTGCCATGACACTTGCCAAGCCTGTCCGGGATTTTCTTTGCCAGCCACGGGCCGGTGGCGTTTGCAGCGGATGGGCAATTGGTTATGCTGAGTCCCTGTCTTGTGTCTGCCGGATTGCCGCCATGTCATCTACACCTTCTTCCTCTGCGCTTGCCATCCTGGCGCAGCTGCTGTCATTCGATACCACCAGCCGGGAGTCCAACCTAGCGCTGATCGACTGGGTGGTGGCGTACCTGGCCGGGCATGGCATTGCGGCCAAGCTGACCCACAGCGACGATGGCCGTAAAGCCAACCTGTATGCGGCAATCGGCGATGCTTCGCTGCCGGCCATCATCCTGTCCGGGCACACCGACGTGGTGCCGGTCGATGGCCAGATCTGGCAGTTTCCGACCTTTGCGTTGACGCAGGCCGACGGCAAGGTTTACGGCCGTGGCAGTGCCGATATGAAAGGCTTTATCGCCTGCGTGCTGGCCCAGGTGCCAGTATGGGTCGCGCTGGCCAAGACGCAGCGCTGGCATCGCAGCCTGGGGATCGCACTTTCTTATGACGAGGAGGTGGGCTGTCTGGGAGTTGGCCGCTTGATCGCCGACCTGCAGGCGCGGCAGGTGCCGGTGGCCGGCTGCATCATCGGTGAGCCCACCGGCATGCGCCCGGTGATCGCGCACAAAGGCATTGCTCATTACCGCTGCCGGGTACAGGGACGGGCCGCACATTCCTCGCTGACCCCGCAAGGGGTGAATGCCATTGAATACGCGGCGCGGCTGATTACCCATATCCGCAAGCTGGCCGATACCGAGGCCTCGTTCGGCAACCGCCATCCCCTGTATGACGTGCCGTTCACCACGCTGCAGACCGGGCTGATCAGCGGCGGCAATGCGGCCAACATCGTGCCCAAGAGTTGCGAGTTCGTGTTCGAGGTGCGCTGGCTGCCGGGCGATCAACATGAGCGCTTCGTCAGCTCGGTGCGCGACTACGCGGTCAATCTGCTGCAGGAAATGCGCGAGGTGGCAGCGGAGGCCGACATCAGCTTCGAGCAACTGGTGAACTGCCCGCCGTTCCAGTCGGAAGACGGCGGCGAAATCCGCGAGCATGTCGCCGCCCTGTGCGGCTGCCAGGGCGGCGATGCCGTGGCTTACACCACCGAGGCCGGCCGCTTCCACGAGGCGGGCATTGCCTGTGTGGTGTGCGGCCCGGGCTCCATCGTGCAGGCGCATCGCCCGGACGAGTTTGTCGAGCTGTCGCAGCTGGCGGCGTGCGAAGCCTGGCTGGCTGCCTTGCAGCAGCGCTTGATATCGATTGAATAAGGTATACAAACCACTTTACGGCACCTGTTGTGCGCTGCAGAATCCGCGTTCCCTTGCCAGGCGCAAGGTGGTTGTCCTTGCCGTCACAAGCGGCAAAGGGCGGAGATCGGTTTTCTGTGGGACCTGTACATGAGCAAACAGACACGACCCGCGTCCAATGAGGCGACGGGCAATTCGCGTGATGGTTTTACTTCCAGTTTTGGCGTGTTGGCCGCCACGCTGGGCTCGGCTGTCGGGCTGGGCAATATCTGGAAGTTTCCCTACGTAACGGGCGCCAATGGCGGCGCCGGCTTTCTGGTGGTGTACCTGCTGGCTACCTTGCTGGTGGGGCTGCCGGTGATGATCGCCGAGATCACCCTAGGGCGCAAAGCCAAGGCGGATGCGGTGACCACCCTGCGCAAGCTGGCACCGGCGGGGCAATGGTGGTGGCTGGTGGGGCTGTCCGGCGTGGCAGCGGCCTTTCTGATCATGTCTTTTTATACGGAAGTAGCAGCCTGGGTGTTCGCCTACGTGTTCAAGGCCATGCGTGGCGACATTCTGAGCAGCGATCCCAAAGTCACCTCCGCCGCCTTCGGCGCGCTGATCAGCGACCCGTGGCAGTCGCTGCTGTGGCAGTGGGGCGTGCTGCTGCTGATCGGCGGCATTCTGGTATGCGGTGTGGCCAAGGGCATCGAAGCGGTTACCAAGAAACTGATGCCGCTGCTGTTCATCCTGCTGCTGGTGATCTGCGCGCGCAGCCTGCTGCTGCCGGGCGCTGCCGCCGGCCTGTCCTTCCTGTTTACCCCCGACTGGAGCAAGCTCAGCGCCAGCGTGGTGCTGGTGGCGATGGGGCTGGCGTTCTTCAAACTGTCCATCGGCATGGGCACCATGATCACCTACGGCAGCTACTTCCGCGACCAGCAGAACGTGCCGACCACCACGGTGCGAGTGATGGCGGCCGACCTGTTCGTGTCCATGCTGGCCGGCATCGCCATCTTCCCGGCGGTATTCAGCTTTGGCTTCCAGCCGGCGGCCGGGCCGTCGCTGCTGTTCATCACCATCCCGGCGGTGTTTGCCAGCATGCCGTTCGGCCACCTGTTCATGGTGCTGTTCTTTGTGCTGTCCGCGGTAGCGGCTACCGGCGCCATGCTGTCGCTGCTGGAGGTGCCGGTGTCGGTACTGGTTGGCCGCTTCGGCATCAGCCGCCCGCGTGCGACGGTGCTTAACCTGCTGTTGCTGGCACTGGTCGGGGCCAGCTGTGCGTTGTCCAACAACGTCTTGGCCGATGTCAAACTGTTCGGCATGACCTTCTTCGACCTGTTCGATTACCTCAGCTCCAACATCCTGCTGCCGCTGGGCGGCATCTGCATCTGCCTGTTCGTCGGCTGGGTATGGGGTAAACAGCAGTTGGCCGCGGCATTGAGCAATCAGGGCACGCTGGCCAATGACAAGGTGGTGGCGGTGGTGTACCTGCTGCTGAAGTGGATTACTCCGGTGCTGATTGCGCTGGTGATGCTCAAGGGGCTGGGCTGGCTGTAAGGCCGGCCGGTAGCGGGGGTGAGCGTGAAGGCGACGGCAAGGACGACAGGCTGGCTGGGCGGCGTGCTGCTGTTGTGCCTGCTGTTGTGGGCCGCCTGGCCCTCCGCGCCGCACCACGGGCTGTTCCCGCCGGATCGCGATGGCGACCTGATTCGAGACGATGTCGGCCAGATGATTGCCGTGCGCTTTGCGGCCAACCCGGCCGCCAATGCGGCTACCCGGCAATTGGCGCGGGCCTGGCAGTTGGCCGCATTGCGTGATGCCGCCGACTGGCCGCGCTCACAACGGCAGGTGCGGCAGGCAATCGCTTGCATGCTGGGCGATGCTGTTTTGGGGCGGGCGCACCTGTCGGCGGAATCCATGTACCACTTCATGCAGCAGCTGCATGCCGCCATGTTCGACAGCCCGGCGCGGCTGGCGCGCTGGCGGCAGTTCGAGGCTGCCAGCGCCGGCATGCCGCATGAAGACCTGCCATTGAATCCCTGTGTGTTTGACCCGGCCGCGCTGGCCGGCTGACGGAGCAAAAGATGCAACAGATCATTGCCGTTACCGCCGTCGGGCAAGCGCCCGCCATCGACTACCCCAGGCCAGAGCGACTGCTGGAAGGTAAGCCGCGGCGCGAGACTTGGAATGCCTTCGATAGTCGCGATGGTGCCGTGGCCGCCGGCATCTGGGCGTGCGAAACCGGCGCCTGGCGCATTGCCTTTGCCGCCGGCAAGGACGAGTTTTTCTGCGTGATCAGCGGCCGGGTACAGCTCAGCAACGAGGCCGGTGAGACGTGGGAGTTCGGACCGGGTGAAGCGGCGGTGATTCCCGCCGGCTTTCGCGGTGTATTCCGGGTGCTGGAAGCGGTACGCAAGTATTACGTGATCGTTGAGCGCCTGGCCCAGGCGGGCAGTGACGAGGCGTCTTGATAAGGCATGCGGCCAACCTATCTGCCGGACAAGGTTGGCCGCATGTGCGTTGTGGCGGCTTAATCGGGTTCCGGGTCGTAACGGGCGTCCGGATCCACCGGCGGCGGGGCGAAGCCGTTGATGTCCCGTTCCTCTCGCGCCAGCAGCAGGATCAGCGCGGCGTTCAGGGTGCCAAAACCCCAGGCAATCAGGAAAAACACCGAGTAGGCGGTGAGCTTGTCCTCAAACAGCCGCGCGCCATGCAGGCTGAGCTCGTGCGGATCGAATACCGAGAAAAAGCAGGTGGTGGCCAGTGCCGCGGTGATGAAGGCCGGCCACAGGGTAAGGATACGTTTATGCAACATGTCTGCCTCCGGGCTGGGTTTCTTTTACTGTAGCCAGCGGCGGCATGAAAGCAAAAAAGCCGCGCAACGGCGCGGCTTTGCTGTATCTGGCTAGGCTTACTTGACCTTGTTGGCGTACATGAAGTTTTCCATCTTGCTTTCGGCCAGGTTGAACCAGCCGTGCTGCAAGGTGCGGAATTTCTTCCACTCGGCATAAATCTTCTTGAAGTCCGGGTTGCTGGCGGCTTCCTGCTCGTACAGCTCGAAGGCGGCCTTTTGTGCCGCCTTCATCACGTCGGCCGGGTATTGGTGCAGCTTGGTGCCTTTTTGCAGCAGGCTGACCAGCGCCACCGGGTTCTTGGCGTCGTACTCGGCCTGCATGCTGACGTTGGCCTCGGCCGCGGCGGCCTCGAAGGCGGCCTTGTACTCCGGCGGCAGCTTGTCCCATTCCTTCTTGGAGACATAGAACGATACGTTCGGACCCGGCTCCCAGAAGCCTGGGTAGTAGTAGTGTTGCGCCACCTTGTAGAAGCCGAGTTTCTCGTCGTCGTACGGACCCACCCATTCGGTGGCGTCGATGGTGCCTTTTTCCAGCGCCGGGTAGATGTCGCCGCCGGCCAGGGTCTGCGGAATGGCGCCCAGTGCCGCCATGATCTCGCCGCCAAAGCCCGGGATGCGCATCTTCAGGCCCTTGAGGTCGGCCAGCGATTTCACTTCCTTGCGGAACCAGCCGCCCATCTGGGTGCCGGTGTTGCCGCCGGGAAAATTGACCACGTTGTACTTGGCGAAAAACTCGCGCAGCAGCTTCATGCCGCCGCCGTAGTACAGCCAGGCGTTCTGCTGGCGGGAGGTCAGGCCGAACGGCAGGGTGGTGTCGAAGGCGAAGGTCTTGTTCTTGCCCACGTAGTAGTAGCTGCAGGTATGGCCGCATTCCACGGTGCCGTTCTGCACCGCGTCCAGCACCTGGGTGCCCGGCACGATTTCACCGCCCGGGAACACGCGGATCTGGAACTTGCCGCCGGTCAGCTCGCTGACGCGCTTGGACAGCTGTTCGGCGCCGCCGTAAATGGTGTCCAGGCTTTTCGGAAAGCTCGAGGCCAGGCGCCAGCGGATGGCTGGGCCATCTGCGGCGATGGCGGCGCCGGATACGCCGGCAGTGGCCAGGCCAACGGCGCCGGCTTTCTTCAGGAACGAGCGTCTTTCCACAGTGATCTCCTTTGTGTTGTGTCTACTGCTGTTTTCACGGGCGGTTCGCGCCCGAATCTCTTTGTTGTCTGTTGGCGGTTTGCGGCCAACGTGAAGGTTGGCCGCAGGCCTTATTGCTTGCCGGTGAGCTCTTGCAGCAGCTCGTTGCTCTGGTCGCTGCCGGCGGCGGAGGCCTCGGCCGGGCTGGCCGGCTGTTCCAGCGCGTCAGGCAGGCTGGCGCCACTGCTGCCGTCCATCTGTTGCATGATGGCGGCCGCGTCTTCGGCATTGGTTTTCACTTCGGCATGCAGCGCGTTGGTCACCAGCCCCGGGAAGGCGATCAACAGGCCGACCATCACCAGCTGCAGCAAGACATACGGGATGGCGCCCCAGTAGATGTCGGTGCTCTTGACGGTTTTCGGCGCCACGCTGCGCAGGTAGAACAGCGCGAAGCCGAACGGCGGGTGCATGAACGAGGTCTGCATGTTCACGCCCAGGATCACGCCGAACCAGATCAGGTTGATGTCCAGGCTCTGTGCCACCGGCGCCAGCAGCGGCACTAGGATGAAGGCGATCTCGAAGAAATCGAGGAAGAAGGCCAGGAAGAACACCAGCAGGTTCACCGCGATCAGGAAGCCGGTGGCGCCGCCGGGCAGGCTGGTGAGCAGGTGCTCCACCCACTTGTCGCCGTCCACGCCAAGGAAGGCAATACGGAACACCCGGGCGCCGATCAGGATGAATACCACGAAGGTGGACAGCTTGACGGTGGAGTCCATCGCCTGCTGCAGCAGCTTCAGGTTCAGCTTGCGGTTCAGCAGCGCCAGGATGATGGCGCCCACCGCACCCATGGCACCGCCTTCGGTAGGGGTGGCAATGCCGAGGAAGATGGTGCCCAGTACCAGGAAGATCAGCAGCAGCGGCGGGATCATCACCAGTACCACGCGGCGTGCCAGCGCCAGGCCGCGCAGGCTGCGCGCTTCCGGCGGCAGCGCCGGCACCCACTGCGGCTTGAGCAGGGAGACGGCAAAGATGAAGGCGGCGTAGAACACGGTGAGCAGCAGGCCGGGCGCCATGGCGCCGGCGTACATATCGCCTACCGAGGTACCCAGCTGGTCGGCCAGCACGATCAGCACCAGCGATGGCGGAATGATCTGCGCCAGGGTGCCGGAGGCGGCGATTACACCGGTGGCGATGCGCGTGTCGTAGCCGTAACGCAGCATGATCGGCAGCGAGATCAGCCCCATGGAAATCACCGATGCCGCTACCACGCCGGTGGTGGCCGCCAGCAGGGCACCGACGAAGATCACCGCGTAGGCGATGCCGCCACGCACGCTGCCGAACAGCTGGCCGATGGTGTCCAGCATCTCTTCTGCCATGCCGGAGCGTTCCAGGATCAGCCCCATGAAGGTGAAGAACGGAATCGCCAGCAGCGTGTCGTTCCGCATGATGTCGTACACCTGGTTGGGCAGCGCTTGCAGCAGTTCCGGGCGCAGCAGCTCAAAGTGGATGCCGATCCAGCTGAACAGCAGGCCCACCGCCGACAGGGCGAATGCCACCGGGTAGCCGATCAGCAAGAATGCGATCAGCGAGCAGAACATGATTGGTGCCATCAGTTCGAGGTTCATACATGTTCCTCCTGATGCGGGTCGGCCTTGCCGATGGTTGGGTCGACGCCTTGTCCAGCCAGGAAGGCCAGCCGTTTGATGATCTCGGAGATGCCCTGTGCCAGCAGCAGGCTGAAGCCCAGCGGAATCAGCAGGAAAGCCGGCCAGCGGATCAGGCCGCCGGCATCGGACGACATCTCGCCGCTGACCCAGGCGTCAAGGAACATCGGCCAGCCGAACTTGATCAGCAGCAGGCAGGTCGGCACCAGGAACAGCAGCGTGCACACGATATCCACCACGGCACGGCCGCGCGGCGACAGCTTGCTGTTGAGCAGGTCGATGCGGATGTGTTCGTTTTTCTGCAGGGTGTAGGCGGCGGCCAGCAGGAACACGGCCGAGAACAGGTACCACTGGATTTCGAGAAAGGCGTTGGAGCTGATGTTGAAGGCTTTGCGCACGACAGCGTTGCCGGCGCTGATGAGCACGACGACGAGCACCAGCCAGGAAGCGGCCTTGCCCACGCGTGCGGTGATCGCGTCAATCAGACGCGACAATGCAAGCAGTGATTGCACTGTTATCTCCTCTGTGTTGTGTGTTCGAGCTCTTTGGCTCTTGTCGGCGGCTTCTCCGGGCTCGCCGTCCTGCCGGGTGCCAACCGTTTGCTGCGGCAGGCCCTTGCAGGTTCAAGCTATGAAAACACAGCACAGATGGCTTGCAAAGCACATTGGAATAGGGGATTACCCTTGGTCTTGCGGTTTGATTCGCGCGATGCGCAGTCGCAGCGCGTCATCGGTGGTGTCGATGGCGGCGATGCACAGCCGTTCGGCCAGTGGTTTGCCCAGCAGCGGCTGTTGCAGCCAGCGCGCCACCGTCGGCAGTTTGTCCAGCAGCACGCTGGCGCGGCCGTCCTGCAGCAGCAGCCACTCCAGCGGTGCGGCCAACCTTTGCAGTGCGCGCAGGCCGAGGCCGCTTTCCAGCCCCAGTTGCAACAGCTTGCCCAGCGCGCGACCGGCCAGGGTGGCATCGCGGTTCTCGCCTTGCAGGGTGAAATCGATATCGATGCGGCGTTGCGCCCAGTCCACCGGGGCGAAGCGGAATTGAATGCGCAGCAAGCGCAGGCCGGGCTTTTTCAGCAGCAGGTGCAGTTCGCCGCCTTGCGGGGTGAACCGCAGGTCTTGCACGCTCAGCTCGGCGCTGTCGATGGCGGCCTGCAGCCGGGGCAGTAGCAGCGCCACCGGCAAGGCGATGCCGTCGCGGTGCAGGGAGGGCAGGCTGGCGTGGAGTGTCTGCCAGCGCTGGCGCCAGCCGGGAGCGGCGCTCATCAGTCGAACAGGGTGCGCGCGCCCTCGTAACGGGCGGCAAAGTAACTGTTGTCCAGTCGTTCGACACGGATGGTGCTGTTGCTGCGCGGCGCGTGCACGAACTTGCCGTCGCCGATGTAAATGCCCATGTGCGAGAACGCGCGCCCCTGGGTATTGAAGAACACCAGGTCGCCGACACGCAGCTGGCCGTTGCCGACCGGGCGTGCCAGGCTGGCGATCTGCGCCGCATTGTGCGGCAGGCTGACGCCGGCGGCGTTCTTGTAGATGTAGGCCACCAGCCCACTGCAATCGAGGCCGGCCTCCGGGTTGCTACCGCCGAACTGGTAGTCGATATCCAGCATGCTCATGGTGTAGAACAGGATCTCGCGGCCAACGCCGTCGGCCTGCAGGCTGGAAAGTGTCACCGTACGCGCCGGTGCCTTGGCCTTCCTGGCCGGCGGCTGGCTGGTGCTGCAGGCCGTCACGATAACGGCAAGCAATAGCACGGTGACGGTGGTTCTCATCCCTGTTTGGCTTCCAGTGTTTCCCAGCGCTCCAGCTTTTCCAGCAGCGCCAGCTCGATGTCCTCGATGCGTGTCTGCCAGTCGCGGGCCTGCAGCGGTGCATCGCGGTACACGTTCGGGTCCTGCAGCTTGGCCTGCAACTCGGCCTGCTCGCCTTCCAGCGCGGCGATTTCTTCCGGCAGCCGCTCCAGCTCGCGCTTCTCATTAAAGCTGAGTTTCTGCGTGCGGTTGCTGCGGTCGCGCTCCTGTTTTGGCGCCGCCGGGTTGGCCGCAGCCGCCTGGCGCTGGCTGTCCTGCTTCAGTGCCGCCATGCGCGCCCGTGTATCGACCCAGTCCTGGTAGCCGCCCGGGTATTCTTCCAGCCGGCCGTTGCCTTCGAAGGCAATCACCTGGGTCACCACGTTGTCGAGGAAGGCACGGTCGTGGCTGACCAGGAACACGGTGCCGCTGTAATTGGTGATCAGGTCTTCCAGCAGTTCCAGGGTGTCGATGTCCAGGTCGTTGGTCGGTTCGTCCAGCACCAGCACATTGGCCGGGCGGGTGAACAGCCGCGCCAGCAGCAGGCGGTTGCGCTCGCCACCGGACAGCGACTTCACCGGGCTGCGCGCGCGCTGCGGCGAGAACAGGAAGTCTTCCAGGTAGCTCATCACGTGCTTCTTCTGGCCGGCGATTTCCACGAAATCGTTGCCCTGGCTGATGATGTCGGCGACGCTGGTTTCCTCGTCCAACTGGCTGCGGAACTGGTCGAAGTAGGCCACTTCCAGCTTGGTGCCTTGTTTCACCACGCCGCTGTCGGCCTGCAGTTCGCCGAGGATCAGCTTCAGCAGCGTGGTCTTGCCGGCGCCGTTGGGGCCGATCAGGCCGATCTTGTCGCCGCGCAGGATGCGGCTGGTGAAGTCACGAATCAGCAGCTTGTCGCCATAGCCCTTGCTGACGTGCTCCAGCTCGGCGATCAGCTTGCCGGAGCGTTCGCCGGCATCCAGCTGGAAATTCACCTGGCCGACACGCTCGCGGCGGGCGCTGCGTTCGCGGCGGATGGCTTCCAGCCGGCGCACGCGGCCTTCGTTACGGGTGCGGCGCGCTTCGATGCCCTTGCGGATCCACACCTCTTCCTGGGCGTGGAATTTGTCGAAGATGCGGTTCTGCTCCTCCTCGATCGCCAGTTCCTCGGCCTTGCGCACCTGATAGGCGGCAAAGTTGCCGGGGTAGCTGCGCAGCAGGCCGCGATCCAGCTCTACGATGCGGGTGCAGACGTTGTCCAGGAAGCGACGGTCGTGGGTGATCAGCAGCACGCTGCCGGCAAAGCTCTTGATCAGCTCCTCCAGCCACTCGATAGCGCTCATGTCCAGGTGGTTGGTCGGCTCGTCCAGCAGCAGCACGTCCGGGCGGGCGGCCAGCGCGCGCGCCAGCGCCACGCGTTTTTTCCAGCCGCCGGACAGGTCGCTGACCTGGGTGTCGGCATTCAGTTGCAGGTGGGTGAGGGTGGAGCTGATCAGTGCGTCGAACTGCCAGCCATCGCGCGCCTCCAGCTGCTGCTGGATGTCGGTCATGCGCGCCATCATCGCCTCATGGTTGGCCGCAGGGTCGGCCAGCTGCTGGGTCAGGTGGTGATAATCGACCAGCAGGGTTTTCAGGTCGCCCAGACCCTCGGCCACGGCGTCGAACACGCTGTGGCCGTCGGCAAACACCGGCTCTTGCGGCACGTAGGCGACGCGCAGGTCGCCCTGCTGGTTGATGCGGCCGTCGTCCAGCTTCACCGCGCTGGCGATGGCCTTGAGCAGCGAGGACTTGCCGGCGCCGTTGCGGCCGATGAGGGCGACGACTTCGCCGCTTTCCAGCGAGAAGTCTACGTGGTCGAGCAGGGCGTGGTGGCCAAAGGCGAGGCAGGCTTTTTCTACGGTGATCAGGGCCATGGTGCGGGCGGGGCAGGGTAGGAAATCGGTAATGCGGCGGATTGTATCATGCGGGGGTGGCAGGCCCTTCGCCTTGATCGGCGGTGGCTGTTACAATGCGCGCCAAACCAGAACGGGCCGCCGTATGCGCCCGCTCCACCTGAAAGGATTGCCATGTACTTTGTTGACCGCTCGGTAGCCGTAATCAAGCCGAAAGCACCGTTCCTGACCTGGCTGAACGCCGTGCCGGACAATGACATGATCGATCTGTCGCTGGATGCGCTGCGCGCCGATTGCACCGTGCTGCTGCTGCCGGAATTCGACGAGCCGGAAGACGCGATTGCGCATATCGACGAACTGTACGAGCAGATCTTCCGCATGGAACTGGCGTCCTGGTATGAAGACGAAGACTTGTGGCCCAAGGATATGTCGCTGAAGACGTTCTGGGAGTGGTTCGACGTGGAAGTGCACTCCACACTGCTGGATACCGTCGATAACGACATCATGAACAGCCCGGTTACGCCGGTCTGATCGCGACGGCGCTGCCGGCATGCACCAGCAAAGCATGACGCCATTCGGCGCCACCCTGCAGGCTGGACGTTTGCTGCCGGCGCTGTTGCTGGCTGCCAGCCTGCTACTGTTGCTGGCACTACCGGCCCTACCGTGGTGGCACGGCCTGCTCTTGCTGCCGGGCTGGCTGCTGGCACTGCGCTACCTGCTGCGGCAAAGCGGCTGTCTGGGCGCGCCGCTGCTGGCGTTTCGTGTCGATGCCCGCGGGCAGATGAGCGTGCTGCAGCGTGATGGCACCTGGCTGCCGGTGCACTTGTTGCCGGCCAGTTCCGCCCTCATCTGGCTGGTATCGCTGCAACTGGCCGATGACGCCGGGCGCCGGCAACAGCTGCTGGTATGGCGCAGTGCGGTGGATGCGGAAGTGCACCGCGCCTTGCGTGTTTATGTTCAGTGGAGCCGCGACAGGGCGACTCCGTTACCCGATCCGTCGTGAAGTAACTAGGTTGTGAAAATGACAGTACAGGCACCCGCCAACGGGGCGTCGCTGGCCGAGTGGCTGGCTTATCTGGAAGCTGCCCATCCGGTGGGCATCGATATGGGGCTGACGCGCGTCGCCCGCGTGCGCGATGCGATGCAACTGCAGCCGGCGTTCCCGCTGGTGATCGTCGGCGGCACCAATGGCAAGGGTTCGGTGTGTGCGATGTTGTCCACCATGCTGAATCGCGCCGGCTTCAAGGTCGGCACTTATACCTCGCCGCACATCCTGCGCTACAACGAGCGCGTCGCCATCGATATGCAGCCGCTGCCCGATGCCGACATCGTGGCGGGCTTTGCCGCGGTGGATGCGGCGCGTGGCGATACCTCGCTGACCTATTTCGAATACAGCACCCTGGCGGCGATGCATGCCTTCATGCAGCAGAATGTGGATGTGGCGGTGCTGGAAGTCGGCCTGGGCGGGCGTCTGGATGCCATCAACTGCTTTGAACCGACGGTGTCGGTGGTGGTGAGCGTCGACCTGGATCATCAGGCTTATCTGGGCGACACCCGCGAGCTGGTGGGTTTCGAGAAGGCCGGCATCTACCGCGCCGGTAAGGTGGCGATCTGCGCCGACCCGAACCCGCCGCAATCGCTGCTGCTGCATGCGGCCAACATTGGCGCCGATCTCAAGCTGCTGGGCCGCGATTTTGGCATCAGCCGCATGGAGAACCAGTGGTCGTTCCACATGGGCGCCGTGCACAAGCACGCGCTGCCGATCCCGGCGCTGCGCGGCGAATACCAGATGGTCAATGCTGCCACGGCGCTGGCGGCGCTGGAGGCACTGAAGCCGCTGTTGCCGGTGAGCATTGGCGCCATCAAGCGCGGCTTGCTGGAGGTGGATTGGCCGGGACGTTTCCAGGTGCTGCCGGGGCGCCCACTGACGGTACTGGACGTTGGTCACAATCCGCATGCGGCGCGCGCGCTGGCCGACAGTCTGAAGCGCATGGCGTTCGCCCACAAACGCATCGCGGTGTTCTCCATGCTGTCCGACAAGGATCTGCCTGCCGTGGTGAGCCTGCTGCAAGACGAGTTCGACGAATGGCTGGTGGCTGGGCTGGATATGCCGCGCGGCCGCAGCGCCGACGACATCGCCGGCGAACTGGAAGGCATGGGCATCAAGGGGGTATCGCGCTTCAATTCGGTGCCGGAAGCGTGGGATGCCGCCTTATCGCGTGCCGGCGAGAATGATAGAATCGTGGTCTTCGGCTCGTTCCATACCGTGGCCGAAGTGATGCAACACCGTCTCCATCATCGCGCTTGAGGATAGTCGATGGCCCTTTCCACTCATGATGAACTGCTGATGCTGCGCAAGCGCGCCCGTCGCCGCCTGGTCGGCGCCATTGTGCTGGTGTCGGTATCGACAGCCGTGCTGTGGAATGTGGTGGACGCCTTGCCGGAGCAGGCCATGAAGCCCGAGTCGGTAGACATTACCGGCCTGCAGACTGCGTCTGCACCACAGGCGGTGGCGCCCAAGCCGGCAGCCGTGCCGCAGCAGGCGTCGCAACCGGAAACCGAACTGCTGGCCACCCTGCCGCCGGAAGAGGCGGTGACGCTGCCGCCTGCCGCCGCGACCGTGCCGCCTGTTGCTGCCGCGCCGCCTGCGCCGCCGCCGGCCGTGGCAGAAAAACCCAAGCCAGAACCGGCGCCGGCGAAGCTGCCCGAAGCGGTGAAGCCGCCAGTTACGAGCAAGCCGGTCGTGAAGGAAGCGCCGAAAGAGGCGCCCAAGCTGGCAGAAAAGCCCAAACCGAAGGAAACGCCGAAGCCGGACGGCCAGAAGGCCGCGGACCCGATGGCCATCCTAGAAGGGCGTGACGACGGCAAGCCGGCAGCCAAGCCGGCCAGCGAAACCGCCAAGCCGAGCGCGGATGGCAAGCGCTTCAGCGTACAGTTGGCCGCACTGTCCGACCCGGCCAAGGTGGACGCGCTCAAGAGCAAGTTGACCGCCGCCGGGGTGAACGCCCGCTTTAGCAAGGTACAGACCAGCAAGGGCGAAGTGACCCGCGTGCGGGTTGGGCCGTTCCCGTCGCGCGAAGAGGCGGATGCATCTTTGCGCCGCCTGGCCAAGGCCGGCGTGACCGGTATCGTGGTGGCACAGTAATGAGTGGAGCGCAGGCATGACCTGGCTGGATTACCTGATCCTGGCACTGATCATCGGCTCGATCGCCATTTCGCTGTTTCGCGGCTTGGCGGTGGAGCTGCTGTCGCTGGGGTCGTGGCTGCTGGCCTTGTGGGCCGCGCGTACATTTGCGCCGATGTTGTCCGGATTCTTGCCGCTGCCTGGCGAGGGCATCCAGCTGCTGGTGGCATTCCTGTTGTTGCTGCTGCTGACCTGGTTCTGTTCCTCGCTGCTGGGCAGCTCGCTGACCGTGGTGATGGAATCGATCGGCCTTGGCGGCGTGAACCGCTTTTTTGGCGGCATTTTTGGCTTGTTGCGCGGCTTGTTGCTGGCGACGGCGGTGGTGATGGCCGGCGGCCTGAGCGATCTGCCCAAGAGCCGCGACTGGCAGAACGCGCTGTTTGCCCAGCCGTTTGAAGCCGTTGCGTTGGCGAGCCGGCCCTGGTTGCCGGACATGCTGGCGCAGAAGATGAAGTTTTCTTAGCTTTGCCATAGAGGGGTGATGACGTCATGGCGTCCTCACCCCTTGTTTTTAGTCGTGTAGTCTGGGGATGAACTATGTGTGGAATTCTTGGGGTGGTAGGTCGGACGCCCGTAAACCAGCTGTTGTATGACGGTCTGCAACTGTTGCAGCACCGCGGTCAGGACGCAGCCGGTATTGTTACGGCCAACGGCAAGACCTTTCACATGCACAAGGGCAGCGGCTTGGTGCGGGACGTGTTCCGCACCCGCAATATGCGCTCGCTGCAGGGCAACGCCGGCATCGGCCATGTGCGCTACCCCACCGCCGGCTCGGCCTCCAGTCTGGCCGAGGCGCAGCCGTTTTATGTCAACTCGCCGTTCGGTATCGTGCTGGCGCACAACGGCAACCTGACCAACACCGACGAGCTGAAGTCGGACATGTATCGCACCGACCTGCGTCACATCAACACCAATTCCGACTCGGAAGTGCTGCTGAACGTGTTTGCACACGAGATCGCGGTACGGGTGGAAAACGCGTCGCTGACGCCGGATGCCGTGTTCGGCGCGGTGGAGGCGGTGCATCGCCGCGTCAAGGGTGCTTACGCCGTGGTGGCGATGATCGCCGGCTTCGGCCTGGTGGTATTCCGTGACCCTAACGGCATTCGCCCGCTGGTAATGGGCAGCAATGTGGTGGATGGCCACACCGAATACATGTTCGCCTCGGAATCGGTGGCGCTGGACTGCTCCGGTTTCAAGCTGCTGCGCGACGTGGCGCCGGGCGAGTGCGTGTATGTCACCTTCGATGGCGACATGCACAGCAAGGTATGCGCCGAAAACACCAAGCTGGCACCGTGCCTGTTCGAGTACGTGTACTTTGCGCGTCCGGACTCTGTGATCGACGGCGTGTCGGTGTATCAGTCGCGCTTGAACATGGGCGAGATGCTGGCCGAGAAGATTCGCCGCCAATTCCCAGATGTCACCATCGACGTGGTGATCCCGATTCCGGACTCCAGCCGTCAGAGCGCGCTGCAGCTGGCCAATGCGCTGGGCCTGCCGTACCGCGAGGGTTTCATCAAGAACCGCTACATCGGCCGTACCTTCATCATGCCGGGGCAGGCGGTGCGCAAGAAATCGGTGCGCCAGAAGCTTAACCCGGTGGCGCTGGAGTTCGCCGGTCGCAACGTGCTGCTGGTGGACGACTCTATCGTACGCGGTACCACCTCGAAAGAGATCGTGCAGATGGCGCGCGACTCCGGTGCCAAGAAGGTGTTCTTCGCCTCTGCAGCGCCGGCGGTGCGTTTCCCCAATGTGTACGGTATCGACATGCCGACCCGCGCCGAGCTGCTGGCTACCGGTCGCGACGATGCGCAGATCGCCGCCGAAATCGGTGCCGACGCGGTGATCTACCAGGAGCTGGACGCATTGGAGCAGGCGGTGCAGAGCGTTAACCGCGAGCTGGATGTGTTCGAGGCATCCTGCTTCAGCGGCTGCTACATCACCGGCGATATCGATGCCGCCTACCTGGATGCCATCGAGGCCGCGCGCGGCAAGGGCAAGGCGCAGCCGGAAGGCGACGACCCCAGCAGCAAGCTGGTGGATCTGAACCTGAACGTTGCCGAACAAAACTTGATGTAATGTGTTTATAACGACAAGGGTTGGCCGTGGCGGCCAACCCTTGTTATCTTCAATGGTCTGTTTTCTATTGTCTGTATTGCGAGCAAACCATGTCCAGTGACGATTCTTGTCTGCCTTTCCAGCCGGAAACCCTAGCCATTCGCGGCGGTCGCGAAACCAGCGAGTACCGTGAGCATAGCCAGAGCCTGCACCTGACCTCGAGCTTTACCTTTGAATCTGCCGCCCAGGCCGCGGCTATGTTCCTGGGGGAGATCGACGGTTATACCTATTCCCGTTTTACCAACCCGACGGTCAGCGCGTTCCAGCAGCGCCTGGCGCTGATGGAAGGGGCGGAACGGGCGATTGCCACTGCCAGCGGTATGGCGGCGATCCAGGCGACTATGCTGACGCTACTCAAGGCCGGCGACCACATCGTGTCGTCGCAAAGCCTGTTTGGCTCCACCATCAACCTGTTCAACGGCATCCTCGGCAAGTTCGGCGTAGAAGTGAGTTATGTCGATGCGGCCAACCTGGACGACTGGCGTGCGGCGGTAAAGCCGAATACCAAGCTGTTTTTCCTAGAAACGCCGTCCAACCCGCTGACCGATCTGGCGGACATCGCCGCGGTGGCCGACATCGCCCATACTGCCGGTGCGCTGCTGGTGGTGGATAACTGCTTCTGCTCGCCGGCGCTGCAGCAGCCGCTGAAGCTGGGGGCCGATCTGGTGGTGCACTCTGCCACCAAGTATCTGGATGGCCACGGCCGGGTGATGGGTGGTGCGGTAGTCGGCAGCGACAAGCTGGTAGAGCAGGTGTATCTGCACGTGCGCACGGCTGGCCCGACGCTGGCACCGTTCAATGCCTGGGTGCTGCTGTCCGGGCTGGAAACGCTGCATCTGCGCATGGAAAAGCATGTTGCCAGCGCGCAGGCGCTGGCCGAGTGGCTGGAGCAGCAGCCCAACGTTAGTCGCGTGTTCTTCCCGGGGCTGCCGAGCCACCCGCAATATGCCCTGGCCCAGCGCCAACAGAAGGGCGGTGGCGCGGTAGTGTCGTTCGAGGTGGCAGGCGGGCGCGAGGCCGCCTGGCGTGTAGTGGACGCGGTGCAGATGATTTCGCGTACGGCCAACGTTGGCGACGTGAAAAGCACCATCACCCACCCGGCCTCGACCACGCATGCTCGCATTACCCCGGAAGCGCGCGCCAAGGCGGGGATTAGTGAAGGTCTGTTGCGGGTGGCGGTAGGCCTGGAGCATCTGGACGACATCAAGGCAGACCTGTTGCGCGGCCTGTAAAAGAAAACAATTGTTTCAAGCAAGCGGCAGTCTAAAATGCGGACTGCCGCTTTCAATTTGGCTGTACAGCCAGGAGCCCTCGATGCTGTTCTTGACACTCGTCAAATTAGAACGTAAGTTTCAAACACTTGTTCGAAAGTCATGATGGATAAGGCGACGCAACTTATTACCCCGATCAAGGTACAGGACACCATGGAAGCGAACAAACCGGATACCGCAACCCGCATTCTGGACGTAGCAGAGCGCTTGTTTGTGGAGCACGGGTTTGAAGCAACTTCGCTTCGCATGATCACCCAGCAGGCAGAAGTGAACCTGGCTGCGGTGAATTACCACTTCGGCTCCAAGGATGCGCTGTTCGAATCGGTATTCATGCGCCGTATCGGCCCGTTTGTCGCGGCCTGTCTGGCGGAACTGGATGCTATCGAACAGCCGGGACAAGCATTGACGGCGGAAACACTGGTGACATCCTTTGTCCGCCCGTGTCTGGCGCTGTCAAAAGACCCCTCGAGGGGAGGGGCGCTGTTTGTCAGGCTGATGTCGCGCACGCTGGTGGAAAACCACCGCTTGCTGCGCGAGGCGCTGTCCCAGCAGTACAGCGTGTTTGTGCAGCGTTACAGCGCTGCCTTCCAGCGCGCACTGCCGCAGTTTGAAGCTGAAGATATTGCATGGCGCATGCACTTCGCGTTTACCGTGATGTTCAACGCCTTTGCCGGTAATGATGTGCTGAAGATTTTCGGCCGCAGTCAGGTGGTGAATGCCCGTGACCCGGATCTGATCATCAAGCACCTGGTTCCTTTTGTCGTGGCGGGGTTGACGGCGCCCATCTGATTGACTTGACAGGGTCAACACGAGGGTAACCACAATGATATCTGCCGTAATTCTTGTCCTGCTGATCGGTGCGCTGGCGTATTTCCGCGCACCGGTTCTGTTGTGGACCATCGCGATTGCAGCCTGGCTCCTCAGCCTGCAATTTGTCTGGGGCTGCCAGGTCCCGGCTGCTGTATGGGTAGTATTCGGCGTGCTCGCCGCAGTACTCAACCTGCCGTTCCTGCGCCGTGCGGTGTTCACCGGCCCGGCTTTCTCGGTGTTCAAGAAGATCACCCCTGCCATGTCCCAGACCGAGCAGGAGGCCATCAATGCCGGCACGGTATGGTGGGATCGCGACCTGTTCTCCGGTAAGCCGGATTGGCAGCGCCTGCTGTCGTTCCCAGATCCGAAACTGACTGCCGAAGAGCAGGCGTTTCTGGATGGCCCGACCGAAGAGCTGTGCAAGATGGTGGACGACTGGAAAATCACCCATGAACTGAAGGATCTGCCGCCGGAAGTGTGGCAGTTCATCAAGGACAAGGGTTTCCTCGGCATGATCGTCAAGAAGAAATACGGCGGCCTGGAGTTTTCCAACTACGCACACGCCAAGGTAGTGACCAAGATCGCCACCCGCGGCGGCACCGCGGCAGTGTCGGTGATGGTGCCCAACTCGCTGGGGCCGGGCGAACTGCTGCAACACTACGGTACTGAAGCGCAAAAAGACTACTACCTGCCGCGCCTGGCCAAGGGCGTGGATGTGCCGTGCTTTGCGCTGACCAGCCCATATGCCGGCTCCGATGCCGGCGCCATCCCCGACTTCGGTATCGTCTGCCGCGGCTCCTACACCGACCCGCGCAGCGGCCAGCGTCATGAAAACGTACTGGGCCTGCGCGTCAGCTGGGAAAAGCGCTGGATCACCCTGGCACCGGTGGCCACCGTGCTGGGCCTGGCATTCAAGATGTATGACCCGGATCACTTGCTGGGCGACAAGGAAGACATCGGCATCACTTGCGCGCTGGTGCCTACCGAACACGAGGGTGTTTGCATCGGCCGTCGTCACTTCCCTGGCGGTGCCGCTTTCATGAACGGCCCGACTTGGGGCAAGGATGTGTTCATTCCGCTGGAGTGGATCATCGGCGGCCGCGAGTACGCCGGCCAGGGTTGGCGCATGCTGGTGGAATGCCTGTCGGTTGGCCGCTGCATCTCGCTGCCGGCTATGTCGGTGGCGTCCGGCAAGGTGGCGTCCTACACCACCGGTGCTTATGCCCGCATCCGTGACCAGTTCGGCCTGTCCATCGGCAAGTTCGAGGGTGTGGACGAGGCGATGGCGCGCATCGGTGGCTTCACCTACCAGATGGAAGCTTCGCAGGACCTGGCGCTGACCGGTCTCGACACCGGTGAAAAGCCGTCGGTACTGTCCGCGGTGCTGAAGTATCACAACACCGAACGCATGCGTAAGGCACTGAACGACGCCATGGATGTGCACGGTGGCAAGGCGGTGGTGCTTGGCCCGCGCAACTACCTGGCGCGTGCCTACCAGGCGATTCCGATCGCCATCACCGTGGAAGGCGCCAACATCCTCACCCGCTCGATGATCATCTACGGCCAGGGGGCGATTCGTTGCCATCCGTTCGTGCTGCGAGAAATCAAGGCGGCGATGAGCAACGATGGCGCCGAGTTCGACAAGGCCATCACCGGCCACATCAACTTCGTGATCAGCAATGTGTTCCGCTCGCTGTGGATGGGCCTGACCGGCGCCAAGCTGGTCGGCAGCCCGAAAGGCGGCGATGTGGCCGGCTACTACAAGCAGCTGACGCGCTTCTCCAGCGCCTTTGCGCTGCTGTCCGACATGGCGATGTTCAGCCTGGGCGGCTCACTGAAGTTCCGCGAGAAGCTGTCGGCGCGTTTGGGCGACATGCTGTCCAACCTCTACATCGCCTCTGCCTGCCTGAAGCGCTTCGAACGTGATGGCGCGCCGAAAGAAGACTTGCCGGTGCTGAAGTGGGCGGTGGAGATGGCGCTGTATGATCTGCAGCAGGCCATGGACGGCTTCCTCGCCAACCTGCCGGGCCGTACGTTGGCCGCAGTGCTGCGCAAGGTGATCTTCCCGTGGGGTCTGACCATGAAACCGGCCAGCGACCGTATCGGCACCCAGGTGGCACGCAGCCTGATGGAGCTGGGCCCGACCCGCGATCGCCTGACACGCGGCATGTTTGTGTCACAGGATGAGTCCGACCCAGTCGGTGTGCTGGTGCCGGCCCTGAAGGCGATGCTTGAGACCGAGCCGGTGGAGCAGAAGCTGCGCAAGCTGGCACGCGACGGCAAGTTCAAGACCGTTACCGCACGTGAGCGGCTGGCGGAAGCGTTGCAAGGTGGCGTCATCAGCCAGGTCGAATTCGATGCGGTGACCCGCGCCCGCAAGCTCAAGCGCGATGTCATCATGGTGGACGACTTCGACATGAAGCTGGAGCAGCATGATGCAGGCTTGCTGCAACGCCTGATTTTCTGATCAGGGTAAGGTACTAGCATTGGGGCGGCCGCTGGCCGCTCTTCTGCCGATGTCGTTTTGCAATGGGTAGAGCGACATCTGGAGGAGTGTGCAATGCAAGACGTAGTGCAAGGAACAAATCGACAGCCGGTCCTGCGCGTACGCGCTGAAGTGCATGGCACTAATGTGTATGGCCGGGTGCATATGGGCTGGCTGATGGGGCAGATCGACTTGGCGGGTTCGGCCGTGGCCGAGCGGCTGGCAGGCGGGCAGGTGACCACAGTGGCGGTGAATGCGTTCCAGTTTGCCAACCCGATTCAGCTTGGGGATTTCGTCTCGATCTATGCGGACAAACTGCGGCTGGGGCAGAAATCCGTCACGCTGAAGATCACGGTCGAAACCGAGCGCATGAATGGTGATGTTCTGCCGATCACCGAGCTGATTTCTACCTATGTCGCTATCGATGCCGATGGCCGTTCGCGCCTGATTTGAGGTGGTGTTTTCTGTGGTTTTTGAGGGTGCTGGCGTACTGTGGTTTCTATGAAACGATTGTTTGGAACGAATGCTCGAAATTTCTTGAAATGGGTATCGACTCTGATACCATCTTCGACAGATCGGACAAAACAATACGATCAAGACAGCACCATAAATAACGCACAGAGGGATTAACACCATGCAACTCAAGCGCCTGACTCTTTCAGTGATGATGATGGGGGCTTCCGCTGCTGTGATGGCATCGGGCTACCACTTTGGTACCCAATCGGTAAGCTCGCAATCTACCGCTAACGCCAGCGCTGCCGAAGCTGCCGATGCCTCCACTATCTTCTACAACGCTGCCGGCATGACCAAGCTGGAAGGCACCAATTTCTCCGGCGCGCTGAACCTGGTAATGCCGAGTGTTGAGTACAGCAATGCCTCTGGCAACTACCCCACCGGTGGCGCCATTACTCTTGGCGACGGTGGCTCTGGTACTACGGCGGCCACCTCCGGCAAGATCACCGAAGATCTGATCGCCGTACCGCATTTCTACCTGTCGCATCAACTGAACGACAAGGTCTATCTGGGTCTGGGCGTGTACGTGCCGTATGCATCCGACACCGAATACCAGCGTAACTCTGTGCTGCGTTACAACTTGAATGCCACCTCGCTGACTACCATCGATATCAACCCGACCGTGGCGTTCAAACTGAACGAGCAGCATTCGGTTGCCGTAGGGATGATCGCGCAGTATGCAAAAGCGCATCTGCGCCAGTACGCTAACTTCGGTTTTGCGATCGGTGGTGCGGGGGCTAACGGCTTGGCGGATGGCTTTGCTGACGTGGATGGTGATGATTGGGGTTTCGGTTATAACCTGGCGTGGATGTGGGACATTTCCGATAAAACTCGCGTTGGCCTGAATTACCGTTCCGAGATTGAACATACTCTGAGTGGTACTGCCAAGTGGAACAAGAGCAAGGCAATCGCTACGTTCGGTGCCGGTGCTGGCACCGCGCTAGCCAATGCTGGCTACAAGGATAGCGAAGGTGCTAGCGTAGACATCACCACGCCGGAGTCGCTGTCGCTGCATGGCATGCACAAGCTGAACGACAAGGTCGACTTGTTCGCCGACCTGACCTGGACCAAGCACTCCCGTTTCAGCACCGCCCAGCTCAAGTACGCCAACGCCAAAACCGGCCAGGGCAACATCACTTACCTGAACCCGGACTGGAAAGACACCTACAAGATCGCTATTGGCGGTTCCTACCAATGGAGCAACCCGCTGCAGCTGCGTTTCGGTATCGCTTACGACAAGTCTCCGGTACCGGATGACAATCATCGCCTGGCGACCATGCCGGACAATGATCGTTACTGGTATTCGTTTGGCGCCAAGTACGACATCAACAAGAGCAATTCCGTGGACGTGGCTTACAGCTACATCCAGATCAAGGATGCCAAAGCGAACGTAACCGGCAAGTGCTCCGCTTATGGCGTGTCGCAGTGCGTATCCAGCCAGACCACCGCCACTGCTGATTACAAGTCGCACGCGCAGATCTTGGGTGTTCAGTACAACTACAAGTTCTAAGCCTTATTGCAATCTTGCGGCCAACCTTAGGGTTGGCCGCAACAACACGGTAGCGACTGCCGTGTTTTTTTAAGGGAAATGCTGAACTTTTGTTCAGTTACTGTATCGGGCTAGCAATACAGTACAAACCCCTGTTTGGGCCGACCCGGAACCTATAATCCGAGAGGCCTTCACCATTGTTTGTTCGACAAGACAACCGAGGAAACCATGTCTCAAACCAAATTCATCGTCCGCAAGGTAGCCGTGCTCGGCGCCGGCGTGATGGGGGCGCAGATCGCCGCTCATCTGGTTAATGCCAAGGTGCCGACCGTGCTGTTCGACCTGCCTGCCAAGGAAGGCCCGAAGAGTGCGATTGCGCTGAAAGCGATCGAAGGCCTGAAAAAGCTCAAGCCGTCGCCGCTGTCCAGCAAGGATGCGGTGAACTTCATCCAGCCGGCCAACTACGAAGAGCACCTGCACCTGCTGCAGGACTGCGACCTGGTGATCGAGGCGATCGCCGAGCGCATGGACTGGAAAGCCGACCTGTATGCCAAGGTGGCGCCGCACCTGGGCGCGCAAACGATTTTTGCGACCAATACCTCCGGCCTGTCGATCAATCAACTGGCTGATTCGCTGTCGGCCGAACTGAAGCCGCGTTTCTGCGGTGTGCACTTCTTCAACCCGCCGCGCTACATGCACCTGGTCGAGATCATCCCATGCGTGGGTTCCGATGCGGGCATGCTGGACAACCTGGAACGCTTCCTGGTCACCACCCTCGGCAAGGGCGTGGTACGCGCCAAGGACACCCCGAACTTCGTGGCCAACCGCATCGGCGTGTTCTCCATGCTGGCCACCATCGCTAACGCCGAGAAATTCGGCATCCGCTTCGACGTGGTGGACGACCTGACCGGCCCGCGCCTGGGTCGCCCGAAATCCGCCACCTTCCGCACTGCTGACGTGGTGGGGCTGGATACCTTCGCCCACGTGGTGAAGACCATGGACGATACCCTGCCGAACGACCCGTGGCATGGCCTGTTCAAATCGCCGGAGTGGCTACAGAAGCTGATCGCCGCCGGTGCGTTGGGCGCCAAGACCAAGGCCGGCATCTACAAGAAAGAAGGCAAGCAGATGCTGGTGCTCGACCCGACTAAGGGTGAGTACGTGGGCAGTGGCCAGAAGGGCGACGATGCGGTCAAGGACATCCTGAAGATCGCCAATCCGGCAGAAAAATTCCAGAAGCTGCGCGACAGCGAACACCCGCAGGCACAGTTCCTGTGGGCCTGCTTCCGCGACGTGTTCCACTACATTGCCTACCACCTGGGCGACATCGCCAACTGCGCTCGCGACGTGGATTTCGCCATCCGCTGGGGCTTCGGCTGGAGCGTTGGCCCGTTCGAAACCTGGCAGGCCGCCGGCTGGCAGCAGGTTGCCAAGTGGATCGCCGAAGACATTCAGGCTGGCAAGTCGCTGGTTGCGGCCAACCTGCCGGCATGGGTGCAGCAGGCGGACCGTGCCGGCGTGCATTTCGCCGATGGTTCCTTCGACGCCGCCGGCGGCAAGCTGGTTGGCCGCAGCACGCTGGACGTGTACCAGCGTCAGCTGGCACCGGCCAAGGTGCTGGGTGAGGTGGTCGCCCAGCTGGGCGAAACCGTGTTCGAAAACGATGGCGTGCGTGCCTTTACCAGCGGCGACGGCGTGCTGGTGGTGTCGTTCAAGTCCAAGGCGCATGCCATCGGCCCGGACGTGATCGACGGCCTGAACACTGCCATCGACATCGCCGAAGCCCGCTTCCAGGGCCTGGTGATCTGGCAGACCGAGGAGCCGTTCTCGGTAGGCGCTGACCTGAGCTCGATGATGCCGGCCTTCATGATGGGTGACTGGGATGCCATCGATGCCACCGTGCGCCGCTTCCAGGACACCTCCATGCGTCTGCGCTACAGCCAGATTCCGACCATTGCCGCTACCCAGGGCTATGTGTTCGGTGGCGGTTGCGAGTTCGCCATGCACTGCGACAAGACTGTGGCCGCGCTGGAATCCTACGTCGGTCTGGTGGAAGTCGGCGTCGGCCTGCTGCCGGGCGGCGGCGGTTGCAAGGAGTTTGCCCTGCGCGCAGCGCAGGAAGCCCGTGGCGATGTGCTGGCCGCGCTGAAGGATTACTTCATGGCGGTGGCAACGGCCAAAGTGGCCACCAGCGGCCACGAGGCGCAGGAAATCGGCTTCTTCCGCAAGGGCGACAGCGTGGTGTTCAACGCCTACGAACTGCTGCATGTTGCCAAGCAGCAAGCGATCGCGCTGGCAGAATCCGGCTACCGCCCGCCGATGCGTGGTGCCACTTTCCCGGTGGCCGGCCGTGCCGGTGCCGCCTCCATCAAGGGGCAGCTGGTGAACATGATGGAAGGCAACTTCATCAGCAAGCACGACTTCTTCATCTCCGGCCTGATCGCCGATGTGATGACCGGTGGTGATGTGGAACAGGGCACGCTGGTGAACGAACAGTGGCTGCTGGATCTGGAGCGCAAGGCCTTCATGACCCTGCTGAAGACCAGCAAGACCCAGGATCGCATCGCCAATATGCTGACCACCGGCAAGCCGCTGCGTAACTGATATAAGCCAGAGAACATCGGCGGAGCGGCAAGCTGAGGGGCGGGCCGCTCCGCCACCAGGAGAATTGCAAACATGGTTAAACAAGTACAGGAAGCTTACATCGTTGCGGCGACCCGCACCCCGGTAGGCAAGGCACCGCGTGGCATGATGCGCCACGTGCGCCCGGACGACATGCTGGCGCACGTGATTACCGGCGCGCTGGCGCAGGTACCGACGCTGGATCCGAAGCTGATTTCCGACTGCGTGGTGGGTTGCGCCTTCCCGGAAGCGGAGCAGGGTCTGAACATGGCGCGTATCGGCGTGCTGCTGGCCGGTCTTCCCAACACCGTGGGCGGCATCACTATCAACCGCTACTGCTCGTCCGGCATCAACGCGGTGCAGATGGCTGCCGACCGCATCCGCATGGGCGAGGCCGACGTGGTGATCGCCGCCGGTTCCGAGTCGATGTCCATGGTGCCGATGATGGGCAACAAGGTATCGCTGAACCCGGCGGTATTCGCCAAGGACGAGAACTACGCCATTGCCTACGGCATGGGCCTGACCGCCGAGAAAGTGGCGCAGCAGTGGGGTGTGTCGCGCGAAGATCAGGATGCCTTCGCGGTGGAGTCGCACCGCCGCGCGCTGGCAGCCATCGACGGCGGCAAGTTCAAGAACGAGATCACGCCGCTGGAAGTCACCTACCGCACGCCGAACCTGGAAAGCGGCGAGGTGATCAGCAAGACTCGCGTACTGGACACCGATGAAGGTCCGCGCCGTGAAACCACGCTGGATGGTCTGGCCAAGCTGAAAACCGTGTTCGATGCCAAGGGCAGCGTCACCGCCGGCAACTCCTCGCAGATGTCCGATGGCGCCGGTGCGGTGATTCTGGTGTCCGAGCGGGTGTTGAAGGAGTTCAACCTGACTCCGCTGGCCCGCTACGTGACCTTCTCGGTGAAAGGTGTGCCGCCGGAAATCATGGGTATCGGTCCGAAAGAGGCAATTCCGGCCGCGCTGAAACAGGCGGGTCTGGCACAGGACGATCTGAAATGGATCGAACTGAACGAGGCGTTTGCCGCGCAGGCACTGGCCGTGGCGCGTGACCTGGAGCTGGATATGTCCCGCGTGAACCCGCATGGCGGCGCCATCGCGCTGGGCCACCCGCTGGGTGCTACCGGTGCCATCCGTACCGCCACGCTGATTCACGGCATGCGCGATGCCGGCCTGCAGGGCCACGGCATGGTGACCATGTGCATCGGTACCGGCATGGGTGCCGCCGGCATTATCGAAGTGCTGTAACTGGTATGCGGCCAACCTTGTGGTTGGCCGACAAAAAAGCCCGGCGATTTGCCGGGCTTTTGCATTGCTGCAGTGGCTCAGCTGGTGAGCCGCTCCAGCGTATCGAACTCCACCTGCTGGCAGTCTTCGTGACTGGCCACCAGTTCGGTGATGCGGATCTGGTAGGTCTTGCCATTGGCGGACAGGCTCAGCACGCCACTGCCACTGGACAGTTTGTTGGGCACCAGGAACACCCGCCGCCCGCCACGGGTGTTGTTCTGGGTGATGTAGATGCCGTTAAACGGCGTGCTGTTGATGCTCTCGCTCAGCTGCACCGGCAGCGGCATATTGCCCAGCAGCTCCACCCCCACCTTGGTGCCGCCTTCGCTAAGCCGCTGCACGCGGCGGATGATGCCCAGCTGTGCAGGTTGGCCGCGCGTGCCGATCCAGATGGTGCGGCCGATCAGCAGGCCGTCTACGTCCCGCCCCAGATAGGTCATGCCGACACCGGCTTCGCTGGAATCGGTCACGCGCCATTCGTCGCTGAACTGCTCGTCGCCCGGCGGTACATTGCGGCTCAGGCGCAGGTGATGGGCAATGCGCTCGAAGCCGACTTCCACTTTGGCCATGCTGCTGGCGGTCAGCCGCTCGTGGCGGCGCATGGATTTGCCGCCATCCTGCGACCAGCGGGTAGACAGCTTTTGCAGCAGGCTGCGCCAGGTTTCCGCCGCCATCGACGGCAGTGCCCGTTTGAAGTTGGCCGGCACTTCCTGGTCAAAGTCGAGAATCAGGTCGGCCAGGCGGTTGACCACCGCATCGCCGGACCAGAAACGGCAGCCCTTGCCCAGCGTGCCGCGCCGCAGCAGTTGCGGCGCCACCGGCAGATCCAGGTTGATTACATACTGGAAGTCGCTGTTGCAGGCGTTCGGCGCCAGGCTGACATCGTCCACCAGCCGCGACAACATCAGGTGAATGGCCTCGATCTCGATGGGTACCAGGTTGTCGGTTTGCGCCAGCTGCAGCATGGCAGCCTGGATCAGCATGCGTTCCGGGGTAATGCTCTCGGTGTCCGGCTGGTACAGGGTGATCGGCTTTTGCTGGAAGCCGGCTTGTTCGATCAGCGAGTACAGCCGGTAGGCTTGCAGCCAGGTAGAGCCATCAGCATGGATGTAGCGCAGCGCACTCCAGCGGATCAGGCTGAGCTGGTGGTGCAGCGCGCGCGCCGCGGCCAACTCCAGCGTCGGTGTCATCTGCGGTGTCTTGCTGTTCTGGCTCTGGCGCAGGCACAGCAGGTAGCCGTTGGCCAGCTCGGTCCAGTAGGCCAGGATGGTCGGCAGGTAGGTGCGCGCACGCGGCACGCCGGCCAGATAGTCCAGACACAGGTGGTGGTGAATGGGGGCGGAGTGGGTGTCCACGTACAGCAAGGTGTTGATGCGATCCTTGAAGGCAACGCTGACATCCTTGTTGATGCGTGCCACCGCCTTGATGATTTCCACCAGCGCCGGCCGGCTGTCCATGGTCGGCAGCGTGTTTACCAGCCGGGTCGCAGACTCGGTGGTATCGGGGGTGGGTCTCCTGCCGCCGGAAACGGCGCGGAATATGGCTTTCAGGTCGATCATGGGGCGTTTTTCACCGTCGGCGCTGGCCTATGTCTGCATGGTAGATGAAGACTGTTGCTGCTTGGCATAAAACTGTACTGCCCGTGCTCAGAAAAACATTCTGGCCAGCCCGGCGCCCGGATCCTGTTCGCGCATGAAGGCTTCACCCACCAGGAAAGTATGTACCTGATGCTCCCGCATCATGGCGACATCTTGCGCGGTCAGGATGCCGCTCTCGGTCACGGCGATGCGCTCCGGGCCGATGGCCGGCAACAGGCGCAGGGTGGTATCCAGGCTGACTTCAAAGGTGCGCAGATTGCGGTTGTTGACGCCAACCAGCGGGGTCTTCAGCTGCAAGGCGGCTTCCAGCTCATGCTCGTCGTGCACCTCCACCAGCACCGCCATGCCCAGCTCGTGTGCCAGTGCCTCGAAATCCTGCATCTGCGGCAGCGACAGCGCCGCGGCGATCAGCAGGATGCAGTCGGCGCCGATGGCACGGGCCTCCACGATCTGATACTCGTCCACCATGAAATCCTTGCGCAGCACCGGCAGCTGGCAGGCGCCACGGGCGGCGATCAGGTAGTCCTCATGCCCCTGGAAGTAGGGCGCATCGGTCAGTACCGACAGGCAGGCCGCGCCGGCGGCGGCGTAACTGGCGGCGATGGCGGCCGGGTCGAAGTCGGCGCGGATCACGCCCTTGCTGGGGCTGGCCTTTTTCACTTCGGCGATCACCGCCGGCAGCTGCGCGGCATGTTTGTGGCGGATGGCACCGACAAAGTCGCGGCGGTCGTCGCGGCGCGCCTCGGCCTCGCTGCGCAGGCTGCTCAGCGAGCGCTGTGGACGACGCTGGGCGACTTCCTGGTGTTTGGTGGCCCAGATTTTGGTGAGGATGTCAGACATAGCCAAGCTTTCAGTCGCCGCCACGGGCGGGCAAATAGTTATCGAAAAATCCTAGCAGACGTTGCGGCAGCCAGTCGAGCCGGCCGGGGAACGGGCCGGTGGCGAAGCCGACATGCCCGCCGCGCTCCGGCAGCTCCAGCGTTACTGCCGCGCTGACTTCGTCGGCGCCGGGCAGGGCGCTGGCAGGTAAAAACGGGTCGTTACGCGCATTCAGCAACAAGGTTGGCCGCATGATGCTGCCCAGCACCGGTTTGCTGCTGGCACGGGTCCAGTAGTCTCGCACATCGCGGTAGCCGTGTAGCGGTGCGGTGACGAGATTGTCGAACTGGGCAAAGGTACGCGCCCGGCGCACGGCATCGGCATCAAACAACTGCGGATGGTGTTGCAGCTGGCGCAGCGACTTGGGCTTGAGAGTGCCAAGGAACATGCGGGTATACAGCCACTTGCCCAGGCCGCGATCCAGTCGCGTGCTGGCGGCCGCCAGATCCAGCGGTACCGAGATGGCCGCCGCCGCCAGCGGCAGCGCCGCGTTGCCCCATTCGCCGAGATAACGCAGCAGCATGCTGCCGCCCAGCGACACGCCGGCGGCAAACAGCTGCGACTGTTCCATTGCCAGCCGCTGCAGTATCCAGTCGATCTCGGCCGAGTCGCCGGCGTGGTAGGCGCGCGGCTGGCGGTTTTCCGCGCCGCCGCAGCCGCGGAAGTGCGGCACCACGCCGTGCCAGCCGCGGGCCTGCACTTCGCGCATCAACGCAATGGCATAGTGACTGCGGCTGCTGCCTTCCAGGCCATGGAACAGCACCACCAGCGGCGTACCGGCTTGGCCATCCACCCGGTCCACGACGATCTCGCCGCCATCCGGCGTCGGCCAGACTTCGCGCCGGTAAGCGGGTGCCTGCTGGCGAATGAACAGCGCCGGCCAAATGGTGTCGGCATGACTGCCGTGCAGCCAACGTGGAGCCTGGTAGCGCATCAGGCCTGTGGCTTGATGGCGGATTTCGGGCGGAAGGCCTTGACGACCTCGGCCCGGGTTTCCACGTACGGGCCGCCGATCAGATCCAGGCAGTAGGGCACGGCGGCAAAAATGCCGGGCACGGTCACGCTGCCTTCCTCGCGCAGGCCTTCCAGTGTTTCGCGGATCGCCTTCGGCTGGCCGGGCAGATTGAGAATCAGGCTTTGCTTGCGGATCACGCCCACCTGGCGCGACAGGATGGCGGTCGGCACGAATTTCAGGCTGATCTGGCGCATCTGCTCGCCAAAGCCGGGCATCACGCGATCCGCCACCGCCAGCGTGGCTTCCGGCGTCACGTCGCGCGGCGACGGGCCGGTGCCGCCGGTGGTCAGCACCAGCTGGCAGCCTTCGTCGTCCACCAGCTGCGTCAGTGCGGCTTCGATTTGCGGCTGCTCATCCGGAATCAGGCGGGTAACCGTTTCGAACGGCGATGAGATCGCCAGCGTCAACCAGTCCACCAGCGCGGGAATGCCTTTGTCTTCGTAGACGCCCTGGCTGGCGCGGTCGGAAATGGATACCAGCCCGATTTTCAATGTCATGCCTGCTCGTCCTCGCTGTCGAACTCGTCTTCCGGCGCGTTTTTCTGCTTGCCTTGCTGCGGGATCAAATCCTTGATGGTCTGGAACAGCTGACGTGCCGCCTTGGGTGCCTTGTTCTCGGCGCGCTCCTTGCGCGCATTGCGCACAGTGGTGCGCAGCTGCTGCATGTCCACCGCCGGGAATTCGGCAATGAACTGCTGCACGTGCTTGTCGTCTTCCAGCATGCGTTCGCGCCAGCGTTCCAGCAGGTGCAGCCAGTTGGTGTGGGCGCTGGCGTCGCCACGCAGCGCGGCCAGCCGTTCTTCGATCGGTGCCGGGTCGATGCCGCGCATCAGTTTGCCGATGTATTGCAGCTGGCGGCGCTTGGCGCCGTTGGCGCTAAAGCGCTGGTAATCCAGCACCGCCACCAGCAGCTGCTCGTCCAGCTCCATTTTCTTGAGCTTGGCGGCCGGCAGTTCGGTCAGCTCGCGGCCCAGATCCTGCAGCGCTTCGCTGTCGCGCTTGAGTTGGGAGCGGCTGGGCGGCAGGCCGTTGTCGTCTTCGTTAAGGTAATCAGTAGCCATTGGTAAAGCTTGCTTAAAGTGTCAAGCTGGTATGATACCGGAAATCACCCCCGCACGGCCGCCCGAGCAAGGCGCGCAACGTGCTTCACGCGGAAAGCGGATATGTCAGAACAGATTTTTTCTTACAGCGAATCGGACCTGGAAAACATCGTTGGCCGCATGCTCGAACTGGCGAGCAGCAATGGTGCGACGGCGGCGGAAGTCGATGTATCGGAAAGCTGCGGCCAGAACGTGTCGGTACGATTGGCTGAAGTGGAAACCATCGAGTACAACCGCGACAAGGGTGTGTCGCTGACGGTGTACCTGGGGCAGAAAAAGGGCCACGCCAGCACTTCCGATTTCTCCGACAAGGCGCTGGCCGACACGGTGGCGGCGGCGCTGAACATCGCGCGCTACACCGCCGAGGACGATTGCGCCGGGCTGGCCGACCCGGCACTGCTGTTCGATCACGCCAACGACCGCGCGCTCGACCTGTTCCACCCGTGGGCGCTGCCGGTAGAGCGCGCCATCGACATCGCCCGCCAGTGCGAGGATGCCGCCCGCGCGGTAGATGCCCGCATCAGCAACTCGGAAGGCGGCAGCGTGTCCAGCCATGTCAGCCGCCATTGCTACGCCAACAGCAATGGTTTCGTCGGCAGCCAGTCCACCTCGCGTCACAGCCTGTCGGCGGCGGTGGTGGCCAGCGGTGGCGACAGCATGCAGCGCGATTACTGGTACAGCAGCGCCCGCCACCCGGACGACCTGCTGGCTGCCGCTGAGGTTGGCCGCATCGCCGGCGAGCGCACCGTACGCCGCCTGGATGGCCGCCGGGTGAAAACCGGGCAGTACCCGGTGCTGTTCGAGGCGGCGGTGGCTGGCGGCCTGCTGTCCAGTCTGGTGCAGGCGGTAAGCGGCGGCAGTCTGTATCGCAAGTCCAGCTTCCTGCTGGACTCGCTGGGCACCCTGGTGGCGGCGCCGCTGCTGAATGTCAGCGAAGACCCATTTGTGCTGCGCGGTCTGGCCAGCGGTTGTTACGACGAAGAAGGCGTAGCCACCCAGCAGCGCGAGCTGGTCAGCAACGGCGTGCTGCAAGGTTATTTCCTGGGCAGCTATTCCGCGCGCAAGCTAGGCATGCAGAGCACCGGCCACGCCGGCGGTGCACACAATCTGCTGGTGCGGCCAACCTTGCACGGCGGTTTGCCGGCACTGCTGCAACGCATGGGTACCGGCCTGCTAATCACCGAGCTGATGGGGCACGGTGTCAATATGGTGACCGGCGACTACTCGCGCGGCGCCAGTGGCTTCTGGGTGGAAAACGGCGTGGTGGCCTACGCGGTGGAGGAGTTCACCATCGCCGGCAATCTGCGCGAGATGCTGCTGCATATCGACGCCATCGGCGACGATATCGACCGCCGCGGCAGCCGCCACATGGGCTCGGTACTGCTGGAAAAAATGATGGTGGCTGGCGAAGCCTGAGTGTCATGTTCGGCCTGTGCTTAAGCAGGCCGTTTTAACTCCTGCTGCTGTCCCATAATGAGAAAAAACAGGGGAGGGATCATGACAAAGCCCGCAGTTGGACTAGTGCTGGCCGGTGGCGGGGCACGGGCGGCCTATCAGGTGGGGGTGCTGATGGCAGTGGCGCACATGCTGCCACGGCATGAGGGCAACCCGTTCCCCATTATCAGCGGCACCTCGGCCGGTGCGATCAATGCCGTCGGCCTGGCTGCCGGTGCCATGCACTTTCGCCGCGCTACCGCCTTTCTGGCCAAGATGTGGAAAGGGCTGCACGTCACCGATGTCTATCGTGCCGACTGGCCGTTTTTTGCGCGCGCCTTCCTGCAATGGGGCGGCTCGGTGTTTACCGGCGGCAAGCTGGTGCACAACCCGGCCAGTTTTCTCGATAGCGCGCCGTTGCGCGAGCTGCTCGGGCGCTCGGTGCAGTTTGCCGGTGTGTCGCAGTCCATTGAGCGCGGCGACCTGCGCGCGCTATCGTTAACTGCCTCTTGCTATAGCACCGGGCAGTCCGTCAGTTTTTTCGAGGGTGCGTCGGATATCGACGAGTGGAGCCGGCACCAGCGGCTGGGCGTGCGCGAGCGCATCGGCGTCGATCACCTGATGGCAACCTCGGCCATTCCGCTGATCTTTCCTGCCGCCACCATCGACGGGCGCTTCTACTGCGATGGCGCCATCCGGCAGATGGCGCCGTTGTCGCCGGCGCTGCACCTTGGCGCCGAGCGGCTGTTTGTCATCGGGCTGCATTCGGCGCAGCGGCAGCGGGCAGAGCGGCGCATGCAGGCGGATCGGCCGACGCTGGCTACCATTTTCGGCCACCTGCTCAACAGCGTGTTTTTCGACAGCATGGAAGCCGACATGGAGCGCCTGACGCGGGTGAACCATACGGTGTCGCTGATCGACGAGCACGTGCGTAATAGCGGTCGCACCCAGCTGAAGCGGGTCGAGGTGTTCAATATTTCGCCCAGCGTATCGCTGGAAGCCATTGCCTTCAAGCATGTGCGCAACTTCCCGCCGGCGATGCGCTTTCTGTTGCGCGGCGCAGGGGCGATGCGGCAGCGTGGTTCGGTGCTGGCCAGTTATTTGCTATTCGAGCCGGCCTACTGCAAGGAGCTGATTGAGCTGGGTTATCGCGATGCGATGACGCGCCAGGTCGAGATTTTGAATTTTTTGAAGAACTGACGGTCTGTAGTGCCGGCAACAAGATCAATGCAATGCGTTAAAGGGGAAACATGAAACTGAGTCAACGACAGGGGTTTGCGGCGATTGCCGTGATTTGTGCGGCGGCAATGGGCTATGCGCTGTATGCGCAGCATGTGCTGGGGCTGGAGCCATGTCCGCTGTGTATTTTCCAGCGGGTGGGCATTATCGCCACCGGCGTGCTGGCGGCAGTATTTGCCTTGTTCAATCCGCGACAATGGGCCGCCAGGTTGGCCGCATTGCTGGTGGCGCTGGCGGCACTGGTGGGCGGCACGGTGTCAGCCTGGCACGTGTACCTGCAGCACCTGCCCAAGGATCAGGTGCCGGCCTGCGGGCCGGGGCTGGATTTCATGCTGGAAACCCTGCCGCTGTCGCAAGTGCTGGCCACGGTATTCAAGGGCAGCGGCGAATGCGCGGAAATCAACTGGGTCTTCCTGGGGCAGTCGATGCCGCTGTGGACCGGGCTGCTGTTCGTGGTGCTGATCGCGGCCGCATTGTGGAACGGCTGGCGCAAGGTCTAAGCCGGCACTACCCGCCAGCAGCCTGGCGCTGTGTGCGCCAGTAACAAAACCCCGCACTTGCGGGGTTTTGTTACTGCTGCGGCCAACCTAGCTGGCTTGCCGTGCCGCCGGGTAGCGTTGCGCGATCACGGCTTCGAATTGCCGGCACATCTCAGCCTCGGAGACGGAGTTGTCCGCCAGCAGCTGCGTGCCGTCCAGCACGCGAATGTGTGCATCCAGCGTTGCCGGATAGTCCGACGGGTAGGCGCGCGCTGCCGCGGCAGCCATGCTGTGCTGTGCGACCAACCATGCCTGCTCGCTGCTCTGGTTGCAGGCATCCGCCAGGTGGCGGGCATTGAAGCCCTCGCCAGTCAGGCTGCGCAGCGTGGCATCGTGGCTGATACTGTTGCCGGGCGCCCAATAGTGTTCGGCCAGCAGCGGACCGATGGCCGGGTTGTCGGTCAGGTAGCCGAAGCGCTGCAGCAAGCAGGCACGGGTCTGGTACACCGCCATATTGGCCAGCAGGTAGCCGTGGTAGGCGGCGGCGGATTCCTGATTCAGCAGGTGCGGAATCGCCAGCAGCGGACGCGGACTGTCCACCCCCAGAATGCGGCGCTCGGTGCTGCGGGCCAGTGCCAGCACGTTGGCCGCAGTCAGCGCGGCATCGTCCAGCTGGTACAGCTCGCGCTCGAAATAGCCCACCACTGCCAGCATGCGTTCGTTGAAGGCACGGAACGGTTGGCTGCTTTCGATGCGGGCGCGGATCAGCTCGTCCGGCATGGCCTCGCCGGCGGCATTGCGCGCGTAGCGTTTCAGCCAGTCGGCGTCGTCCAGCAGGCTGTCACAGAACATCGACTGCGTTTCGGCATAGGCCATCGAGGTGGGGGCGAACTCCTGCGAGAAGCAGGGCGAGTTCTGGCTGACATTGGCGAAGTGCGCGGCGTGGCCGCCTTCGTGGAACAGAGTGTTGATGGCGCGGTGACCGCTGCCGACCTGGTCTGGCTTGGCCTCGGCGGTAAAGTTGATCTGGCCAGCCACCCAGTGGCCGTCGCGGTCGTAGGAGGTGGGCACCGGACCGTGGCAGAAACCGTTCTGGTATTTGCCCTTGCGCTCCAGCAGATCCAGCTGCAGCGTGGCGCCGCGGTAGCGGATGCCCAGGCGGCGGAAGCTTTCCACCCAGCGGCGCAGCGCGCGCGAGAACGGCAGGTAGGGGTCCATCTGGCGGATCACGTCGCCGCTCATGTGGAAGCGGAGGTTCCATGGCTGGGTGGCATCGGCGCCGTGTTGCGCAGTCAGTTGCGCCAGGCCGCGCTGGCTGGCGTTGCGGGTGCGGGCCTCGAAATCGTCGAGGATGGCGAACAGCTGCGCCGGGCTCATCTGCTCGTTCTTGCGCACCTTGTAGTCGAAGTAGTCGGCAAAGCCCAGTGCACGGGCCAGGCGGTTACGCAGGCGTACGATATCGAGAAAGCCGTTGTCCAGTACCCATTGTTCCAATTGCAGGAAGGCCCGGTACGAGCTGCGGCGCCAGTCGGCATTGGCGTTCATGCTGATGTTGGTGGCCAGCATGCCCAGGGTGGCTTCTTCCTGCTCGCCTTGCTCGTTGATGTGCTGCAATACCAGCTCGCGCTTGCGGGCGAACAGCGCAGCTTCGGCGTCGATCAGTTCGGCCATTAGCTGGCGTGCGGCGTCGTTATCGATGATGTTGGCTTCGAACAGTGCCAGCCAGCCGTTCAGGCCGTGCAGCAGCGCGTCGCGTTCGGCGCTGGTGGGCAGTGCACAGGCTGCGGCCAACTGTTCGCGGGTTTGTGCCAGTTTCTGCGGGCTGGAAATGAAATCCTTGAAGGCCTGTTCGGCGCGGGCAAAGCCGGCGTGATCGTCGCTGGTGGCCATGTAAGTGGCCCAGAACAGATCCTCTTTCGTTTTGTGGATCTGCAGGTAGTCCTGGTTGAGCTGATCGAAAAAGGCTTGCGGCGTGGTCATGGTGTGCTCTGTTGCAAATGGCTAGGTCACCAGCATAACGCCAAAGCCATGGCTTGTTTTGCCATCTGCGGCCGGCTTGCCCGAAAGGGTAGGCGAAATGCAAAAAGCCTTTCCGCGAGGAAAGGCTTGCAGGGTGTTGGCGGAGCGGACGGGACTCGAACCCGCGACCCCCGGCGTGACAGGCCGGTATTCTAACCAACTGAACTACCGCTCCA